>CALAUL010000060.1 GCA_937892255.1 uncultured Bacteroidales bacterium
CGCCGTCTTTCTGAATAAGTGTTGCGCCATGCAATCCTCGGAAATGAAGTTGAAAGAGATTTGGGTCTGTTCCTTTGAAAGCGTGACAGTTCATGCACTCTCCAGGCGCCGCCGTACTCTCTACTATCGGATATTCTTCGAAAGTATGTATATCACGCTGATAAATTCCTATGTGACTAAATGTCTCATAACCCGGCGCCAATTTTCGATAAACAACACCAAAATCAGAAAGCGAGTCTTCGCTAACGAATATCGTAAACGGAGCATATTGAATCCATTTGCCATTACGCTTTGCTATCGTTTGGAACGACAACTCGCCTCCAACGTTTTTACTTACTATATCGTTCCACTCTTCGACATCGAAATCTGCCCAATCGCCATTGGCTATTAGCTCTCCATCTTTACTGCCCGTTACTACAACCTCCACTCTATCTGCACTATCTACATTGAAATTCAACGGTGCAATCCCCACCGGTATAGTGACACCGATATAGTCAGGATAGATAGATGGCAAATCATCTGTTTTTACGACGTTATTTGGTCGTTCCGAGCACCCGGCAAGGCATAGCATCAACGCTATTGCAAAAGTCAAAATATATCGTCTCATAATCATCAATGTTTAGTACGTGTTGCGCCTGTTGTGGCATTTAACGAAGGATACTTCACCAAACAATATGTCCAATACGTATCGCGCCATTTACTTTTCAAAAAACGACTTCTATCAGCTGTCATGAGATAAGCTGTGTCAAAATCTTTTACCAATTTCATTGACCCTTGATCAGGAACAAGGGTTGAATCTAAATTCATTCCTTGCATTGCAAACATAGACAATACTTCTCGGTAATGCTTTGGTAAGTTCATAAATCCGACATTTACCAATGTGCTGGATATATTATAGAATGATTCCATATCACATTCGAGCATTATGTTTGCTAACAAATAATCGTATGCAAGTTTATTGTTCTTATTACCATTCCATAGTCGAACCAATAATTTTGTTGTCTTATGGCTAAAGAAGAATTTCTCTGTAAATCTCAACTCTCTCAATCGCTTGATTTGAGGCTGAGAAGAAACCTTTGTTTCATCAGAAAGACATTTTTCCATCTCATTTGCCCAAGACGAATAAAAGAGTGTTTCTTTAAGATTCGCAAGATGCTTCATGGCAACATTATAATCGCCATTGGCAATATATAATTCCGCCAGACGCTTTGAAAATCTGCCACTCTTTCTACAATTTAGAATAGACTCTTGAGTATCGAAATAACAACGCAATGCCTCATTGATCATTCCCAAATGATAATAAGCCTCAGCTGTTGGAATGCACGATACCATGTTACGTTCAAACACTGAAAACAAGCCTCGTGACCCACACTGATAGAACTCAAACATACGTTCACCAAGCTGTTTTGTCATTCCTAATGCCAGATTAACACTGTTTGATGCAAGTTCTGTTTCCGGCATATATTCCTCGGCGCGTTCTATGACGTCATTCCACCTCTCATTGCGGACACAATAGTCGAAATAGAAGATTGTATACTTGTCTTTGTCATAATTCGACACTATAAAAATCGAACCTCCTATAAATATCAAAGAGAATGCCAACGGACAGAACCATTTCATCTTCACATACAACAACAAACGTGACAAAAGTGGCATCAGGACAACCGCTCCTTCAACAACAAACTGCATTACAGGGTACGTGAGTCTGTCACGATGGTAATTTATGCCGAGCCACACATCGCTGGCTACATGCTGAGTTAGAATAAACTTATATGACAGATACACAACAACTATGGAGTACAACGCTCTTGCTATTGACATCATCATCTTATGCGTACTCAACATATCGTAAGACACATCGCATATTATCATCAGTGCCACATAGCAGAATACTACAGGTCCGGCACACCAATAGAGCAATGGTATGAGCAGAATTTCAACAATAAATTTTGTCTTTCCTGACGTCTTCAGTACGCACCATACCGACAGCAAAACAAACACCAAAGCCACTGCAAAGGAGAGCAATACATCTTCATCGCCCATATACGACAGAAGAAGCACGCCCGGAACGATAGAAATAGGGCACGATATATCATTCAACGACATACGATAACAAAGCTTATACACAAGCTGTTGCATTACGACAAACACGAGTGTATATGCTATTGCTCCGAAGAGAGGCTCATAACAAAACTGAACCAAAAACTCCGATACATAATCAGCAACACCTCCGGCTACCGATAGTCGTTCCATCAGATAATCTACATTGAAAAGAAAGAGCTGATACTGCTCTTGATACGACATTAGCTCCGGATGCCCCAACAACAAAAAGAGCATAACTCCGACAGCATACAAAGTCGAAACTATTATTCTGTTAATCATATCGTTATTCGTTTCTATTTCTTTATTCTCTCCGATAAGAGCTTGGAAATATCGTCAAATTTAACGACTTATGCAAGAGGTTAAGTGAAACATTTCATTTGAAACAGAGGTAGAACAAGAAAGCGAGAAGCCAACCGTTGCCAGCTTCTCGTCGTTGTTGTTGCCTTGCGGCAACAGAAGAGAAAAGATTAGTTTTTTCTATTGTAGTTGAAATAGTTTACATCTATAAATCCGCTATTGTCTTCGTTGCGTAATTGTAGATGGCAAAACGTGCGTCAATGCACTAAGTTGCGAGGAAGTGCCTCACCGGTGCTCTGGGCATCATGTGCATCGTTGTACTGAAGAGAAAACAGTTGCCCTCGTTGCGCACTTCAGAAATGTCGGGCATATCAGCATTAAGAAAGTATTAGTGTTGTATGCCTAACGTCTCTAAAGGTCTTTTATTGCTTGAGTTGAGATCTCATCTGCCTTGTCTGCCATGCCCTCACAGCGAAGAGCCGCTGCTGCGAAGCGACGTCCTATCATACGATAACCTTCTGCTGTGAAATGCAAACGGTCGGCTGCAGCAGGACAACCTTTAGACGAAATCACATGAGCTGTTGGTATGACTTCCGGCAGACGAGCTATGATATTGTTGTGTCCGCCACATGCTCCCTGTTGGTCGCTGTTGACAACCTCTCCGGCGTAGAGAGGCACCTCCGTAGCGTTAAGGCCTAAATCGGCAAGGATATTCTCGTATACATTTTTCACTTTTGCAGGCCACTCTGCTTCTCCCGAGTTCGACTCTCCCTGAAGCATGAGAATACCTTTTATAACACCATCTTTCTGCGCCAGGCGTGCTGTTTCAATCAGACGGTCGTAAGGGTTATTGTCATACTCCTTAGCCATGTTCTTTAGCCAATCAGGCTGTGTCTCTATATGAGCAGCTGCTCCTTTGCTATCGAATATCTCGATTTTACAACCGCCGATAGCTACGTTGATGACTCCCACACGAACATTCTCGGGAAGTTTCTCCACCATAGTACGACCGAAATAGTCAGCAGGAGTAAGTCCTGTATACTGACGACACAACGGTGGTACGGCTGTATACCACTTCCCTACTTCGCGCTGTTGCCGTGGCATATCTACAGCGGGCATCATGACAAAACGCGGGTCGACGCCTTCGGTGTCTTGTGCTTCATAGCGTGCATTGCCCTCCATGTTGGACTGACCAAAACACAAATATATATGAAAGTTCTTGTCCGGTGCTGCCTTTGACACACAGGTAAACACCATCATTATGAGAAGTGTAGATAGTAATTTTATCCTATTCATAGTTTTTTGACTGTTAAGGGTTGTTTATTAATCGCACCAAAGGTAATAAATTTAAACTTTACTTGTCTGTTTCTTATTGATATATTTTGCCTTTTTCAATGCATAATCGTACACATTACTTTATCACGCTTTTGCCAACTTCGTCAGGCTCTGCGACTTCATCAAAAAAGGAGGTATGTCATCAACGACATATCTCCTTACATGAAACATTAAACTTTATTCTACTGTTGCACTATGACAAACAGCCAAACGGAAATTACCCCACATTAATGTGGTTGTTTGTATCTTGTTATCTATACGATTATCAACGTACAACCATCAGACATCAGAGCACACTCTATGCCTTGTGAGAAACCAAATACATGTGACTAAAATTCGCCGTAGTGATATATACCAACGGCATGTAACCGTGAAAAATAGCGCAATACAACTTATCTCTGCGCTCTCATATTTACCATTTACCTTGTCTGCTCTTTTCAGAACCCAAACTTCATAGTCGGAACTTTGAAGTTTCACAGCCCAAAGATAATAATTATATTCTTAAATGTGTGCATAAAGCTTTTATTTTATCATAATTCGCTTACATGCAACTACCACGCCTTTGCCTTTTACCTATTTAAAAGCTCTCTTGTTGTTTATCTCAATAATATTGACGAATATTGCATGATGTTGTGACGATTGTAGCTTTTGATACGTCACGCCTTATTTACTGATATTTCACACATATATGAACACTAACAACATACTTACGAGGTTTACTTTACCGATAGTTTGGCTTGTCACTTTTACTGTCTGCGCTCTGTTTCTGCACATCTCAGGTTCGTACAATTTCTGTTTTTCTGAGCAGTTTGGCACGTTTTTCTACGATAGTTTGTTTGTTGGCAATAAACTTTGTACAATAGGCGGCTGTGCGTCCCTCGTTGCCGATTGGCTCATACAATTCTTTAAATTCCCGATTATAGGCGTGCTTATCACTGCTGCCTTGCTGAGCACGATAGTTGCTCTTTTTGCAACTACTTTACACCGTCTGACATCAACCTATCATCTGTCAATATTAGCGGCACTGCCTATCTGTATCATTATGCTCTTGCACTTCAATGTCAACTATCTCTATTCCGGAACGGTGGCATTCTTGTTTATGGCTGTTGCTCTTGCCATCGAGTGCCGAATCAAGTCTTTCAAATGGCGATATATCTATTCTCTTCTCAGTTGCATAGTTCTTTACATCGTGGCAGGACCTATAGCATTGCTATACGCTATCTTGGTGCTTGTCGTGGAGATGTCGGTTTCGGTCAAAAGAGGCTTGCTTCTTCTTGCTGCACCGCTGACAGTTGTCATCTTGGCCTATTGTTGTCTGCAAATGGGCGTTGCAGGAGAGTGGAAACACTTGTTGCTGCCTGATGCTTATTTCACTCTCAGGCTGAAAGGCGGCTCGTCGCTCATCTTCCCATGGAGCTTAACCCTTGTCATCTTTATCGCTGGAGCCATATATAAGTTCGTTGCGCTGAAAAAGAGAGTCGGCATATACGTCCTTTGTGTCGCAGAGGTCGCGGCTGTAACAGTATTGCTCTACTCCAACACGCCCAAATATGTCGTACGTGACAACGAGATATTCAAAGAACTCAACTATATGTCACGCTACGAGATGTGGGACGACATCATAACACGTTGCAAAGGGCTTCCGATGACAAATGTCATTCATCAAAACTACCTCAACATGGCTCTTGCCGAAAAGGGAAGACTCTTTGATGAGATAAACAATCACCCCAATATCGGCATACAAAGTCTGTTTATCTCGGGCAACAAGACGCCGTATATATCGGCTCTGCTCAGCGATATTTACTATACGATGGGGCACATGGCTTTCTCGCGTCGATATGCCTTTGAAGCCAACGAGAGTGCCGGCGGATATTCTCCCAAACTGTTGCAACGTCTTGTGCTGACGAGCATCATCTACAACGAGAATGCTCTCGCCCTAAAATACATCTCGCTGTTGGAAAAGACTCTTTTCTACAACGACTGGGCACAACAAATGCGTGCCTACATACAAGGCAATGGCAACGCAGCAATATCGGCGGTCATCGACAATAAAAAGAGATGTCTCTTCCCCGACAACCGCTTCTCGGGTAGCAAAGGTTTGGACAAAGACTTGGAAGATATATTAAAATGCAACCCGTCACATACTGCCACAAACGAATATCTGAAAACCATTAACCTCTTCCTCGGAACGAAATAAAGACGCATCATGAAATATACATACACCACACTGCAAATCATTGTCGCATTGCTCTTTTGCGCTTGTTCGTACAATGTAGAAATATGCAACAGAGTAGAAACTGCTCCGACTATTACCCCGGACTACAAAGATATCACCATTCCTTGTAATATAGCGCCTTTGCACTTCTCGATGTCTGACAACGACAATGTAGTGAAACTACAAGCCATATTCCGTTCGGGAAAAATCGAACATACCATAAGAGACAACGACGGACTTATTGCCCCATCTGCCTCTCTATGGAGACAACTCCTCGAAGCCTCAGACACTTTGAACATCACCATTCAGGCTCTTATAGACGAACAATGGACGGAGTTCGCCCCTTTCGATATTTACGTCAAAAGAGACTCCATAGACCCTTATATCGCCTATCGTCTTATAGAACCGGGCTACGAGATATGGAACGAAATGGGCATTTACCAACGTTGCATTGAGGACTTCGATGAAGAGGCGATTCTGACAAACAAAATGACAGGCTACGGTTGCATGAATTGTCACTCGTTCCATTCACAAAACCCCGATGAAATGCTCTTTCACCTGCGTGTCGACTACGGCGGAACATACATCGTAAACAACGGCATTATCGAAAAACTCAACACCAAAACTCCTCAAACGGAATATGCCCTTGTTTACCCATCGTGGCACCCCAATGACAAATTCATCGCCTTCTCGGTCAACAACACAAAGCAGATGTTCCACACCACCGACCCAAACCGTATTGAGGTGATGGACTTCGCGTCAAATGTCGTTGTCTATGACATCGAACGGCACGAGATTATCACCTCGCGCAAACTCTTCTCGCCGACGGCTTTCGAGACATTCCCGACGTTCTCCGCCGACGGCAAAAGACTATTCTTCTGCTCTGCCGACAGCGTCCCGATGCCCGACGACTTCCGCAACGTGAAATACAGCCTTTGCGCCATTGATTTCGATGCTCAATCGCGCACCTTCGGGGAAACCATCGACACTCTTTACAACGCCAAAACCAACGACAAGAGCGTCTCTTTCCCTCGCGTATCTCCAAACGGCAACATGCTGATGTTCACCCTCGCCGACTATGGCAACTTCTCCATCTGGCACAAAGAAGCCGACCTCTATATGGCAAATCTCGACAACGACAGCATAATGCCCCTCTCGGCTCTTAACAGCAACGACGTGGAGAGCTATCACTCATGGAGCAGCAACGGTCGTTGGGTGGTCTTCAGCAGCCGCAGAGACAACGGCCTCTATACTCAGCCTTTCATCGCTTATATCGACATCGACGGCACTCCGCACAAACCTTTCATCTTGCCTCAAAAGGAGAAAAGCTACTACAACAGCCTGATGAAATCTTTCAACGTTCCGGAATTCATCAGCGGTGAGGTCAAAACCAATCAATACACCCTCAGTCGCAAGGCAAAAGACGACAAAGGCATTGACGTGACTTTTGGCGGATTCAGATAAGGCACGTTTCTCTCTCCGCACAAAACTGCCTCCATTTCCAAAAAGTATGTACTTACAAGAGAGCCGATATCTTGCATAAACAACATATCGGTTGGCTTTTGTATAAACATGTTTGACACAATGGAAAACGGGACAGATTGCATACTCGGAAAATCCGACATTGTTTAGTCTCCTCTGTTTTTCAGGTAACTATATATATAGGATTTATATATCAGACGGCGATATTCAACGTATTTAAAACTCGCATTACACGTCTTCGAACCTTTTTATCACATACGAAACACCAATAAAAAAGAGCCGTGTCTAATTGCTTAGACACGACTCCGAACTTTATTTACCTATTAAAAAAACACTGCGTCTTTTTTATTCTGCACATTACTTGTACGCAGGATTCTGATCACATGCAGGGTTCTTCAAGATTTCATCGTTTGGAATAGGCATATCCATCTTCAAATCGTTGTACTGATATGAGCGATTTGTCCAAGGTGTGCTTGTCATTTCCGCATCTGGAGTATTACGCTCCGGATAGTTGTGAACTACGTGGTCTTCCAAGTAGTTAGAACGTTGCATATCCGGACGGAGACACCATTCGCAGTTGAACTCTTTACGACGCTCCTCGTTAACAGCCACTTTCCAAACCTCAGAAGTAAAGCCCTTTTTAGCCTTGAGTGCTGTGTAGTAATCCTTAGCTGGAGTTACAGTCGCACCGTTGCTACCGAATGGAATTGGGTACTCTGTAAGTTGTTTAGCTTCTGCGTTGCCATTAGCTGCATAGTAGTCTGCTATTTGATTGTAGAATGGGAGGTACTTAGCTGTAAGTTCCGCTTCGCTACCGTCCTCGAGGATACCGAATGCACGTTCACGGATCTGATCAAGATATTTCCAGCCTGTAGCCTCGTCTCCTAAACGGAAGCAACATTCAGCATAGTCAATCAATACGTTAGCGTAACGCTTCCAGTAGATAGGAGCAGAACTCCACATACCGCCACCCCAGCCACCGCCAGGATAGGCTGCAGAAGAAGTACGCCAAAGTTTCGTACTCCAAATAGAAGGCGCATACTCTCCATTGTAGAAGTGATATTGATTGGTCTTTGTCGGCATACTTCTCAAATCACCCTCCTTGAAATAATTAGCAGGATCAAGTTCGGGCTTGTATTTGTCGCCAGCAGATTTTGCATAACTTTCTAAATCCTCTTTAGTCCAATAAGTTGCAGGATGACCAAGTGTTTCCTGTAAATATGGATTGACACCATAACAAGGAGATGTCCTATCTACAATATTGAATTCTTGTGCATTTTCAATAGAAGCGGCAAATAGATAAGGATTATTGTCTTTGAAGATAGGTGAAATCGTATCCATAGAAGTATAAATAGACTTGTACTCTTCGTACTTAGCCACCAAATCAGGTCCTTCAATAACAGCACCAGTACAGCAAGAACCATCACGACGCTTGTCACCCTTTTCGTAATCATTATACCATTCCCAAGAGAGGAAGAGCGAACCCCAACCACCATTCTCAGGACAAGCTACATACCACTTCAAGTTGATGTTACTAGTAAGGTCATTCCAGCTACCCCAGTTTGAACCTTCGTCGAGTTGCTCAACCCAAAGAACCTCAGGCCCCCAAGCAGAAGCAGGGTCCCAGTTAGTTGTAAATGACTTGTTCAACGAGTAAGTACCGCTGTTGATTACGCTTTCCAAAGCAGCCTTTGCCAACTTGTAGCACTCAGTAGCTGCTGCAGCATCAGTAGCCATACCGTTTGCACCGTCAGTCAAACGATATGCCTTCCACATGTAGCAGTCAGCCAAGTATGCAAGAGCCATACCCTTTGTTGCACGACCGTATTTGTCGTCCATAGGCGTCCAGTCGAGGAGTTCAGAAGCCTTCTTGAAGTCATTAATAACGAAGTCCCACATATCAGTGTAAGTAGCTGCACGCTCCTTAGTAGGTGTGTTAACGTAGTTCTCACCAGTCATCAACATAGGCACACGACCGAATGTAGAACCCAACCAGTGGAAGAAGAAACCACGAAGAGCAAGAGCCTCACCTTCAAGTGATTTTACCACAGCAGGGTCGAGATTAGAACCATGTTCATTCAAACCTGCCAAGAAGTCGTTAGCACGCTGAATGGCAGTGTAAACATGCTTCCAACCTTGGAGCAACTCAGCACTTGAAGCATTCCAATTCTGAGAGTTCCAGTCCTTATCCCAACCTGTTGCCTGAGTATCGATAGTTGGGTGACAACCGGTAAAAAGGTTTGGCTTGAATCCCCAGTCACCATTCTCAGCACTTGGCATCATCATATCGTAAACGCCATTGAGACCAGATTTAGCATTATCCTCATTCTCGAACATTGCCTGTGTCGCGATAATGTTGTACTGATTTACGTCAAGGAATTCGTCATTGTCGCACGAAGAGAAGCCTACGGCCATCGCACCACATAAGAAAGCCCCGAATATATATTTTGTCTTCATATAAATAATTTTTTATTTTAATTATGCGTACTATTCACTTTAGATTAGAAAGTAATGTTCAAACCAGCCATGAATGTACGTGGCATTGGGTAACGACCTGTATCCAAACCAGTGTAAAGTACTGAACCCTGACCAACTTCCGGATCACCATACTTCTTGTAGCTTGAGATAAGCAACAAGTTAGATACACCTACGTAAACGCGAGCTTTCTGGATAGACATCTTCTCGCCGATAGCCTGTGGAAGAGTATAACCTACCTGGAAGTTGCTTACACGGAAGTAATCACCCTTCTTAACCCATGCATCACTTGCACGGCGGTTACCGTTCAAATCAAGCAAAGAAAGACGTGGAGCTGAACCACTTCCGTTGCGGAAAGAGTCGTCATAAACTTCCTTCAATACGTTAACAGTTGTCTGGTCGTCAGATGCGAACATGTTGCTCAAACGCATTGCCGAATATGAGAAGATATCCTGACCGATAACACCATTCATTGCCATGCTGAAGTCGAAGTCCTTGTATGTAGCACCCAAAGTAATACCATAGTTCAATGCAGGGAAACCGTTGCCAAGGATAGTCTTATCGTTGTCGTTGATAGAACCGTCACCGTTGATGTCTTTGAAACGATAGTCACCTACAGCTACACCTGAAGAGTAGTCATCAACTTTAACAGCTGCCTTATATGCTGCCAACTCTGCCTCGTTCTTGATAATACCGTCAGTCTTGAAACCGTAGAATGAACCTACTGCCTCACCTTCCATACAGATTGAGTGGTTACCCCACTTGAAACCCTCAGCGGCACCTACAGCCTGTACGTTAGAACCGTCGAGTGTACCTGCGCCGTTAGCAGAACATGTGTTATAAATAGGCTCACCCATCTTTACAACCTCGTTCTTCAATGTAGAACCGTTTAATGCTACGTTGAAGCCGAAGTCTTCGTTAACCTGCTTGTGGTAGTTAACAGAGAACTCGAAACCTGAGTTCTTAATCTCACCGTAGTTAGTGTAGATAGAAGTGAAACCTGCTGTTGGACGAATCTGCTGAGTAAGGAGCAAGTCCTTAGTGTTCTTAACGAAGTAATCCAAAGTAACGTCGAAGTCTTCCAAGAATGTGATATCAAGACCGAAGTTCAACATTTCGTTAGTCTCCCACTTCAAGTTAGTATCAACCAAACCTTGCCTCCAACCGAGTACACGGTTACGGTTACTGCTCAAACCTGCAGTACCATTTTCCGGATAGAAGTTATAAGCACCATCTGCGTTCAATGCAGCGATAGCCTTACCTGTCATGTTACCGGCGTTACCAGTCTGACCCCAACCGAAGCGAAGCTTCAAGTTCTGAATAGAAGATACATTGTCCATGAAGCTCTCTTCGCTGATACGCCATGCAGCAGCCAATGATGGGAAAGTACCCCAACGGTTACCAGAACCGAAGTTTGAAGAACCGTCCTTACGGATAGTACCTGTCAAGATATAGCGATCCATCAATACGTAAGATGCACGAGCGAAGTAAGAGATGTTAGAGATGTCAGCATTGTAAGCACCACCTGACTGCTTTGTTGATGTGTCTTCAGTCAAGCCCAAGTCGCGGTTGTCTGCAGAAGGGAAATCCTTAGCACTTGCGTTCAGCCACTCACCGTACTGCTTGCCTACCTCGTTACCAACCATCAAAGAGAAGTTGTGGTTTTCAGTAGTGAGAGCGTATGTCATGTAAGTCTGAATACCGAGGCTATAGTACACACTCTGGTTGAGTGAGAAGTTATATATCTGGTCAGATTTAGCAGGGAAATCAGTCATCTCAGTCAAGTTGCCGTCGATGTAGTTGTAACGCTTACGACCACCTGTAAAATCTGAACTATGATTGCCAGAGTAGATGTAAGACCCTTGTGTCTTGATATCCAACTTGTGAGTATCGTTGTCAACAAAGATTACATCAACATAACCTGTAGCCTGAAGACGGTTGTTACCATTGCGGTTACGCTCGCCATTCTCCATCTGAGAAGCGTATGGGTTGTTGAAGATAGATGTGTTACCTTCCCAACCATCAGAAGTATGCAAATAACCAACACCATAAGTACCATCAGGGTTCTCCAAGTTAACATGTATCAACTTGCCACCTACTGCATTACCATCGATATAGTCCAAAGTAGGAGTCATGAAGGCGAAGTCACGGAGTGAAGACATGTTACCGTTGTTACCAAGTGCCATGTTAGAACCGTGGCTCTCGCTGTGTGTGAAGTTAACATCACCACCAACTTCCAAGAACTTAGTAATCTTAGAGCTTACGTTAGCACGAACTGTGAGACGGTTGTAGTTAGTGTTGATAACCAAACCATCAACGTCCATGTAACCGAAAGAGAGGTTAAACTGGCTCTGTTCGTTACCACCAGACATTGACAAACCGTACTGTTGACGAAGAGCTGCACGTGTCATCTCCTTCTGCCAGTCGATTTCGTTACGCTGGCCGTCATACTTCTGGTCCCAAACCTGGTTGTAAAGGCCAGCACCATCGTTTGCACGAGCCTCACGAATACTTGCAGCATAAGTATCGATATCCAAAGTCTCCAATGTATATGGGAGAGTCTGAAGACCGAAGTCAGCATTTACGTTTACTGAAGAATGACCCTTCTTACCATGCTTAGTAGTAATCATCACAACACCGTTAGCACCTGCCGAACCATAGATAGCTGTTGCAGAGGCGTCCTTCAAGATCTCGATACGCTCGATATCAGAAGGGTTAACGAAGTTAGCGTTGTTACCTACCTGAATACCATCAACTACATAGAGAGGGCTTGCATCACCGTTGATAGTACCAACACCACGGATACGGATAGCAGCATTAGCATCCGGAGCACCGTCCTGCTGAGTTACCATCACACCTGCTGCAGCACCCTGCAATGCCTGGCCGATGTTCTGTGGTACACGGCGCATAACAGCTTCCTGGTCAACTGAAACTACAGAACCAGAGATGTCGCTCTTTTTCATTGTACCGTAACCCACTACTACTACGTCGCCCAAAAGCTCAGCTTCGTCTTCGAGGACAACGTTAATAGTCGACTGTCCGTTTACAGCTACTTGTACTGTAGTGTATCCAAGGAATGAATACACGAGCTGTGCGTCGGACGCAGCATTAATAGAATAACGACCATCAACATCGGTAATTGTTCCGGTTGTTGTGTTGGCCACCATTACCGTAGCACCCACGATAGGAGCTCCGGATTTGTCCGATACTACACCTGTCACTGCGCTTGTCTGTGCTACCATATATAATGGAAAGAACAGAAGCGTTAGAAACATAAGCATCGGCTTTGCAACGTTTAATCGTTTCATACGTCGTAGATTAAAAATTAATTTAAGGTTTTGTAACAATATTTCGCAAAGCGAAACAGTACAAAAGTACAATTTATTTAAGTTGTCGGTTAGACACTTTTTAATCTTATTCTTTAGGATTTTATACACATACTATACGTTTTTTAATCATTTGCTTAGCAAAAATGTATCGTTTGGAATGTTATGCTGTTTTTGTGTGCTATATATACGGCCAGCAAAAAAGGTGCCTTTTGGAGGAAACACACTCCAACTACCACTGAACTGACAACAACTCAACGATGATGTTTTTATACTTTTTAATGTTTTAGTCGCATTTATACCAGTTATTGACAGACAAATCATAGGAAACAAACAGCTTTATCAAGGCAGAAAGACGTCTAATTTCGATCAATCAAAAGGAAGTTCTACGAAACGTTCCTTGCTACTCATGCCAAGCATTGCTTATTACCTATACCAAGTGTTGCTTACTTAGCTTAGTGAAACAAGTAAAGAAATGATTACGGCGTGAATTTGATTACGACAACAACAAAGCATAACACTAAGCAATACACGCTATTATACCCAAATAGACATAAAACATCGATAGTTGCATACTACTTAACAATATCAACTCATGCAGAAATAGCCAACAAATTATACAAGTAAACCAACCATAAACCAAATGAGTCTACCAGCACATAATATAATGATGAACAATAAAACAAAAAGATCACACCATAATGAGATTGTTATGCAGAACATAAATCAAAAAAAGGAGCCACATTGTTTTCAATGCGACTCCTATATAATCAACAGCAGAGCATTCAATTACTCTGCTCGGAATATCTTTTGAGCAAAGAGATATAAACTCTCACGCCAGACAGGCCATGTATGACCTCCGGGGAAGTCGGTATAACTGTAGTTGATACCTATCTTCTTGAAACGTTCGCACATGATACGGCAGTTTTCGTATGCTATATCTTCTTTATCACCCATTGTCAAGACAAACTCGCGGAACTGCTTATTGAAGTAGTCAGGACGTGCTTCAAGGAGTTTGTAATAACGGTCGTTATTCATCATAGAGTTAGGCTGAGCCCACCAACCCGAACTGAATACGCCAACGTACGAGAAGAGCTCCGGGTGTTCGATAGTAGTATTGAGAGTGTGAATGCCACCCATTGACAAACCTGCAAGAGCACGGCTTGTAGCCTCGGGAATAGCACGGAAATTTTTCTCAACACATGGAATACATTCGTTGATAAGCTCGTCGGCAAAATTCATGCCTCCCACGTTGCCATCACACATAGCTATAATCATTTCTTGTGCCTTACCCGCTGCAATGAGGTTATCAATAATGATGTCGGTACGTCCTTGAGTGCTCCAGCCTCTTTCGTCCTCACCGCCACCATGTTGCAAGTAAAGAACAGGGTAACGCTTATTAGGTGACGACGCATAAGATGGCGGAAGATATACATACATACGACGCCATGCGTTCTGTGTCTTAGAGAAATAACGTTGCATAACCACAGAACCATGAGGAACATCTGCAAGTTCAAAACGCTTGTCATCTGCTGCGTAAGGCACTTCAAGACCACTTGCACAGACACTGCAACCGTAGAATGTCTCGCTGTTTGGGTCATTCACTCTAACACCGTCAACAATGAGGAAATAGTAATGGAAACCTGAGCGAAGAGCATTTGTTGTACATGTCCACTTGCCATCTTCGCCTTTTGTCATAGGATATTTTGTGCCATCGATGTCGACTTCAACACTTTGTGCTGAAGGCATATTAGCCTGAAACACAGCCTTGTTTCCTTCTAGTAGACGAGGATATTGCGCACCGCGAATAGCGTATGCAGATAGCTTACCTTCAAGAGGTGCATTTTGCGCCATCGATGCCGAAAAGGCAGCAACGAGCAACAGCGAAATAGAGAATAATTTCTTCAACATGATATATTAAGTTTATGATTTTACAGAAAGAGAGTTGGCACTCACCAAATGGAAGAACCAACTCTCAATATTATTTACGCATAATCAACACATCAAAATATTGTTGAAATAAAGCGCGTATGTTTTTTACAAGAACTTCTTTCCGCTCTTGCTAACCTTGATACCCTTGTAAGACTTGTCTACAGGCTGACCCATGAGGTTGTACAACTGACCGTCCTCAACTTGATCAATCTGAATGTCGCTGATAGGGGTGCCGTTTGAAGTAGAGAGTTTCACAGACTTAATCTTAAGAGTTGCCGGGAAACCATCTTTACCTCCTGCTACAAGCTGGAAGCGACCTGCCAATTCTGGACAATTAGTTGCATTAACCTTGAAAACAAGCTGCTTACTACCCTTTAGAGCTACGATATCGTCAGTAATAGTCTCATACTCAACATTACCCCACTGATCCTTAGTGCCTTTATCCTTCATCGGACGAGCTATTACATCAATAGGAGAGTTCTCTTCAAGTTCTACAGTGATAGTCATCTCGCCGTCCTTTTCAGGATCAAAAGTCAACTCTGAACCTGCAAAAGTAACCAATTGTGCAGTTGCACCTGCACCATTAAAAGTAAGACCCCCTGCTGAGAACACAGCGTTGTTTGTACCATCAAAAGCCGTCATCTTCACTTCTGAACCATCAGCCTTGATGAGATATACAGCCTTAATGATTACATCTCCAATACCAGCAGCTGCAGATTGAATCTCAACTCTATTGATTGTTTCTTCAGTTTGCTTCTCAAAAGATGCTGTAGTAACACCACCATCTTCTTTTTTGAAATGTATCCAGTCGTTGCCCATGATTTGGAACTGAACAATAACGTTGTTGTCCTTACCCAATTCATACTCGGCTTTTATTCCGGTATAATCGGCTTTGCTAATAGGATTACTAGCTCCAATAATAGAGTATTGAGCATACTGCGTACGGAAAGAAATAGGCAAATCTGTAGCCTGCGTAGTCTTAGCAACATAAGCCTGATTCCAATCAGGATTACCACTGCAGAATAAAAGAGCCTCCTCTGTCTGAGCCATAGCACCAACTGCAAAAAGCGATGCGGCAAACAATGTAAATGTTTTTTTCATGGTTAGAAGTATTTAAGTTTAACAATTAAAGCGTTTCTTGCTGACCTAAGTCAACAAGAAACGCTACAAATATAATTATTTTTTGTTTTTCTTGTAGTTCTCAATAAGCTCCTTAACAAAAGGCTTTGGCTGATACTGACGGTCGAAAAGCAATGGATAGTCGGTACGTCCCGGAATAGGGAAGCCATTCTTCCATGACTGTGCATCATTAACACCCCAAGCTGTCACGCGTGTGATAGCATCTGAATACTTATCAAAGAGATTGAAGAAGTCCATCATACGACTGTTCCAAGCAACTGAAGCCGAATCAGGGATACCGTCTTTGTAAGGGTTGAGATGCTCAGGAAGACCTTTCTGCATCATCTCGCGGAACGACATAGCATCGCCAACATTAGCTGTGCGCTTAAATGTAGGAAGTGCACTCAAATCCAACTCTGTAATCATTACCTTTACACCAGCCTCAGAGAATGCCTGAATACTCTTCTCGAACTCTGACATCTCTGGATAGTCCATACCGATATGAGCCTGCATACCTACAGCGTCAATCTTAATTCCACGAGCCTTGAAGTCGTTAATCATCTTAACTACAGTGTTGCGCTTTCCTTCCATGAACATGTTGTAGTCATTGTAGTAAAGTTCAGCATCTGGGTCAGCCTCATGAGCATATTGGAAAGCCAAAGCAATGAACTCCTCGCCCAAGATTTGATAGAGAGGAGAGTTACGCCATGAACCGTCATCTTCGATAGCCTCATTTACAACGTCCCAACCGATAATCTGGTCTTTGTAACGGCTTACAACGGTTGTGATATGCTCTTTCATACGCTTCTTGAGAGTATCAGCAGGCACAAGATTATGATCTGCATCGTAGCAGAACCATGGAGCCAACTGTGAGTGCCAGATAAGGCAGTGTCCTGTTATAGTAAGACCGTTGTCAACACCAAATTTCACGAAAGCGTCTGCATCTTTGAAGTTATACTCATTCTCTGTCGGATGCATAGGGCCGTTCTTCATACAGTTCTCAGCAACGATAGCGTTGAAGTGTTCCTTGACAACCTGTACGCACAAAGTATCAGTTCCTTCAACCTGCCACTGATTAAGAGCAGTACCAATAAGAAATTTACCCTCATAAACGTCCTTAAGACCGATAGGGCCTTCCTCTTTAGCAACAGAAGGAGTACATGCGCTGAAACAAGCAGCAACCATAGAAACCAATGTTGCAACGAATAATGTTTTTGTTCTCATATTTAAGTTGACATATAGGCTTAAAGCCATGTTTAGATTAATTGATTTATATATAATTTATACTTTATTTCCTGACTATAATGTCGCCACATTGCGACAATGTTCCAAAGATAAAAATAATTATCTACTAACAACAACCCTTTATAAAAAAGGTCTGAAAAACTTCTCTTGAACAATAACCCTCTCTCACATTCTGACTGCAAAATGTCACATTTAGGACAAAGACCAGTTTTGAGAATAAAAAATATCGGTGGTGGCAAACCACCACCGATATTTAATTATTTTTCGAATGGGGAATAACTACTTTTTCAAGCCTTCAGCAAAACCTCCGTATGTATGCTTACGGTTGTAGTTGCTATCCCAAAGACCTACTGGTTCACCAGCACGCCAACTGCTACCAGAAGGTGAATCAGTAATACACCACTGACAAATGCCGTACTGCTGATTTTCCGGTACTAATTCAAAGTACTTCTTGATGATAAATGTATAAAATGCAGACATCTGCTTATGCTGTTCTACAGTGAGATCAGAAGTCATAAGAGTATTGCCATTCTTATCTTTGTAACCCATGTCAAGCTCTGAAACGCGAACAAGTTTACCCGTTGCAGCCATGAGTTTGAACATGTTCACAACGCATTCCTCCTGCTTCTTCTGAGCCTCTGCATTTTCATTGAAAGAGATATGCATTTGTGTACCTATACCGTCGATCTTAACAGTGTCACACTCCCACTTCTTGATCCAATTGATAAGACTCTTGAGCTTCTTGTTGTCATCCCAAGTGCTTTCAAGGTTGTAATCATTTACGAAGAGGAGTAAATTACCTTCTCCGCCGTAAGTCTTGAATGCACGGCGAGCTTTAGAAGCAGCGATGCGAACAAAGTCTACATCACCAAGGTAATCCTGCCAATAGAAGTTTGCAGCCTGTTCATCTTCTGAGACATTCTCCGCATGTTGCAAATCGTAGTCACCGTCACCGTCAAAGTCAGCTCCGGCTACAGCTTCATTGATGAGATCCCAAGCCTTAACCTTACCTCCACAAGCATCCATCATGCCATCAATCCAGGTTCCAAGAGCCCATGACAATGTGTCTTTCTTCTGTTCCGGAGTTAATGGAATACCACCACCTGAAGGTATAACTTCAACAATATACTTATCAACGATAGTAGTTGGCTTTTGTGAACCTTGGTCGTATACAGAAACGAAGTTTTCTGTACCTGCAGGGTCATCACAACTACCATTTTTCATCAACTCTTTACCATTCAATGTAAAGCTGAGATCATCGAAGTAATATGTATTTGCCTCTTTGAAATCGTTCAAGTTGAATGCGAACGTTGAACCTCCATTCTGCTCTGCTGTCATTGTACCTTCAGCTGTGTACTCCGTCCACTCTGGTGTGAAAGGTACGCTTCCTATTGCAGCCCAGTGGATATACTCACTTGGCTTGTTGTGTGTCTGAGTACCAACAGTTGCTTCCTTATCAGCACGCACATTCATCTTGATTGCCCAAGTATCACCAGTTGCAAACTTAACGCCAGGGAAGTAAATGAAGAACTGTGAATCCCATGGATTTGCTTTCATGTCTGCAGCATCCACTTTCAAACAAGTTCTTTGAACTTCCTGCTTAGATGGAACGACCTCCATAGAAGTATACTGATACTTATCAACGATAGTAGTTGGCTTTTGTGAACCTTGGTCGTATACAGAAACGAAGTTTTCTGTACCTGCAGGGTCATCACAACTACCATTTTTCATCAACTCTTTACCATTCAATGTAAAGCTGAGATCATCGAAGTAATATGTATTTGCCTCTTTGAAATCGTTCAAGTTGAATGCGAACGTTGAACCTCCATTCTGCTCTGCTGTCATTGTACCTTCAGCTGTGTACTCCGTCCACTCTGGTGTGAAAGGTACGCTTCCTATTGCAGCCCAGTGGATATACTCACTTGGCTTGTTGTGTGTCTGAGTACCAACAGTTGCTTCCTTATCAGCACGCACATTCATCTTGATTGCCCAAGTATCACCAGTTGCAAACTTAACGCCAGGGAAGTAAATGAAGAACTGTGAATCCCATGGATTTGCTTTCATGTCAGCAGCGTCCACTTTCAAACAAGTTCTTGACTCTGTTTTGATTACAGGTGTCAACTCTGGAGTATAGTTTTCATCTACCTTATCAGCAATGACACTATTCAAATAGCGTGTATTTTGCTGAGAATGCCATACCAAAGTATGACCATAGAGGTTCAACTCTGCGTCAGAAACATTCTGAACGAATGTTCTGATTGTACTGAGATTCATCTCTCCCTTATTGCCAACTACTGATGCGTGCTTCATAGCATTACCGGCAACAACCTCAGAGAAGTTTGACTTCACCAACTGAGAAATAATTTCTCCCTTGTTGAATTCCTTAGCATCAACAGCAGCTCCCAACTTAAAGTTAGGATTAGTAATGTACTCCTTCAAAGGCTGATAATCCTTAAGATATTCAAGCTCTTCGATAGATGCCGGTTTATTAGGCACAGGGTACGACTGATCAAATTCGTCAGCACACGAAACAGCAAGTGCACCCACTGCCAACGACATTATATATAGACTATATTTCATATTGCTTTAGATTAATGATTATTACTCAGCAACATATTTCACAGCAAATTCTTCAATAGGAAGAACCCCACTGCGTTTCCAAACAAGGCTCTCGTCACACTTAATAGACTTGCCGTCTTTCGTAACTGTAAAGTCTAACTTGAGGTGATCTCTATCCTTGTCACCCCACGCCTTAATAGCTCCATTTGGAGTAAACTTACCAGAACCTTCAGCTGTAACTCCTTCAGTCATTGAAGAGACAGTACAATTGCCGGCTTCATCGAATGTGAGTTTAACATCACACTTGATCTCTGTGCCACCAACATTTTTGTCTACAGAGTATTTAACCTCGTTGAGAGACAATGTTATTGTATTACAATCTGCACCATCTATAACAGGATCGAAATGATAAACATACGTTCCATCAGGTTGCAGGTCCTTGTACTTCGCAGTAGACTCTGCCGGAATCTGCTCCGTAACATCTCCAGAAGTGTAGTTTCCACAACGAGAGAAATAAGCATCATATTTGCTCTTATACTTCACGCAATAGAGTACATAGTCCATTGGTACTGTCTTCCATGCTTCAGTATTTGTGCGAGCTGGAGCGGATTCCCCTTCATATTCACCATTGAGAACCCTGTCTGCACCTACTTGATTTGTCATCACAATAGGAATAACATAGTTGTTTGCCACAGACAATGGGTCATTGAAAAAGGCATCAGTAAGCTGAACCTCAACAGAACCTGTCAAATTACCATTGAAATAGATCTTGTCACTTGAGAGAGAGAAGTAGTCTGCAGGCATAACCTTGATAGGATTTCCGGCTTCGTCCTTCAAATTATTAACAAGAGACGGGTCAATAGCAATATCAACAACAATATCGCGACCATTAATAGAGCCACCCATGGTAGCAGATATCTTACACTTATGCTGCTTGTCGAGGTCTGTATTTGTCTCGTCAGAACCCAAGACAATAGTACGAACCGGTGTCTGGTATGGGAAATAAACCGCAACACCTTCCTCATAATCAGGGAACTCAATGTCCTGATTCTCGCATGCTACGAAAGGAAGCGACATTGCACCAAGCGCAAGAGCTATCAGTTTATTATTGATTTTCATGTTTATTAAATTTTATAGTTGTTTTAACGTTGTTCGATTTTGACGTTACTTGTTCGATATCAAGGCTTCCTTTCGGCAATCAGGGAGTGCAAATACACTCAATGTTTTTCTACAAAGGCCTATCATAGATGTCAACTCTGAATGCCGTAGGGAACGCCTATCATCGAATCAACGTCAAATGTTTCATTATTACCAACCTGTGTTCTGTTCCAATGCATCGAACTTTTGTACCTCGTTGTAAGGAATAGGACCGAAATACTGATAATCGCTAAAGTTACGCTCCTCAACGGTTATAACCTCGTATTTGAGGGTACCGTTGTTATCAGTAATCTTCATACCCTTAGCCGGCTCTGTAAGCTTATCCATACCCACTTTCCAACGACGGAGATCCCAGAAACGCATATTCTCGAAACAGAATTCAAGGCGACGCTCGTTGCGAATAAGCTCACGCATCTTGTCCTTGTTGTCTTTAATGCTCTCAAGATATGGGTCTGACTCCAAACCTAAAGCACGCTTACGAATAGCTTTTACAACATCGTATGCTGAAAATTCATTACCGCCATTACTTGTAGGTCCGTATGCCTCATTAGCAGCTTCTGCATATCCGAGGAAAAGCTCTGTGAAACGAATACGCGGTGTATAACGCTTAGCCTTACCTGTTGCAGAAGGGTCACAGTTTACAGATGGGTTTGTAAGTTTACGCAAATAATAACCTGTTCTTGTAGACTTACCACCCTCCTTATTAAGACCATCACTATTTTCATTATTTGAAGCAGTAGTGTTAATTACAGTACTTTCAGGACCCTGAGTAGAACCATTATAAACAATTGCATCATAGAAACGTGGGTCACGGTTTTCGTATGGCTTCTGCGGATTATATCCTGACGCAGGATCCGAAATAGGATAACCATTTGCCATATAGAACGCATCTACAAGATTCTGAGTAGGATTAACACGTCCGTTACCAAATATTGAAGGCGGGAAGTTGTCCTGATCAAGTGTTGCATTCTCCTCTGTACCACGACGCCAAAGAATCTCTGCAGGATTTGAGTTTATTGCAAGAGCATTGATCTCATCAAAGTTTTTAAACCATGTATGACCATTGCTTGCGAGACCAGAAATACCTCCAACTGTTGCTTTAATAATTTCTGCCATTGCCTTAGCTGCCTGATCATAAGATGCAACCCCTGCAGAGGCAAATGCCGGACTAGCAGCAAAAAGCAATACTTGTGCACGAACAGCCTTAAGGAGCTTTCCGTCTACCTTACCAGCATGGTGAGAGCCGAAAGCACGAGTATATTCTCCATACGTTGCCCCTGCATATTTTGCCGGCACATCTTGTTGCTTTGTCACATCAACAAACTCAAATGGCAAAAGTTCAAGAGCAGCATCTATATCAGCAAGAATCATTGTGATAGTCTCTGCAAAAGTAAGACGTGGTTGGTTGAAATCACTTGAAGCATCTTCAGAAGTCACATGATAAGGCACTCCCAACAACTGTCCATTTACTTCACCTGCATGTACCTGCAAAAGATAGAAATGGAACATTGCACGAAGACCCAACGCATCACCCTTAAAATGATCATTATACATTGTACGAAGAGGCTCTGTACCTGCCCATTGTACATTATCAGCATGCTCCAAAACAAGGTTAATATACTGAATAGCGTGGTAACATGTATTCCAACGCGAAACAGGGTTGTTCTGGCTAGTCCAACCACCGAGAGCCATTTTTGAGAACTGGTTACCAGACTCATTTGTTACAGCATCATCAGTTGCCAAGTCTGTCTCCGGGCTTGTTGGTGAAGGTATCACCATATATGCGTTACCCAAAAAACCCTGAGCCATTGACGGATTTTTATACATCGCCGTGATGTCCATTGTGTTTTCGATTGCCGGTTCTAACAAATCGTCACACGAACAAATCGTAGCACCCAACATCAACGACAAAATGAAATATTTACTTTTCATAATTCACTTTTAAAATTAGAATGTCACTTTAACACCGAGCTTATAGAATCGAGTCTGTGGTGCAGAACCAACATTTCTTTCCTCATGTTCTTTCTCCTTAGAGATCTTAAGCAAATCACGTCCGCTCACATATACCTGTGCATCTTTCAACAAACCATCACCACTAAACATTGAAGCGGGGAAGTCGTATGTAAGCTGAACCTTTGTAATGTTGAACTGCTTATTTTTGTATGACCAGAAATCAGAGGTCTGCTCGTTATTTGGAGTCTCGAGAGAACTCAAACGTGGCAATGTTGCTGTGTTTGCAGTCTCCGGAGTCCAACGATTGCGAATCTCTGCTGAGTATTTGTCTTCGTATGACATACGATAGTAACCACTATCCTTCATGTACATAGCACCGGCAGAACCACTTCCTGCAATGAAGAGTGTAACACCTTTGTACTTAGCTGTGATACCAACACCATACTTAAATGAATCATTCGAACGACCAAGTTCTACCATATCCAATTCATTGATCTGATTATCTCCATTCTGATCTTTGTACTTCAAGTCACCGGGCTTAAGAGTCTGTCCGAAAGCCTGAGAAGGTGAAGCGGCAATCTCTTCTTCGCTCTGGAAGAAGCCCAAGCACTCATATCCCCAATGAGCATCGAGATATTTGCCCTGACGCTTTTGATAATCATACTCATATATTGAGTCATCACGCTTAGCTGCCTCGTTAGTTTGAACACTTCCTGTAAACAAAGCATTAAGTTCGAACTCACCAAACTTCTTGTTAAAACCAAGAGCGAAATCGATACCCTTACGGAGATTGTTATCGTTGTTAATCATTGGTATGAACGAAGAGTTAGGATATGAAGACTGCATATAGTCTGGCATCTTAGTTCCTGCAGTAATGATATGACCCTCCTGAAGATTTGAATAAGCAGAAGCCTGAAGTGTAATCATGTCATTATACAAACCTGCCTTGATGCCAACAGAGAGTTCTTTGTTATATATAAAATCAAGTTCTGGGTTAGCACCACGTACAGAAGCTGAAGCCTGAAGATTCTGCCCGTTCCAGTTCCACCATTCACCTGACTCTGTATATGTACCTATATAGTTAGAATAGCCATCGATATCTGCGTCGTTGGCAAGCTTGCTCGCACTTACACTCAAAGTAAGATTATTGAACATACCGCCTTCAAGGAATGATTCCTTAGCCAAGTTCCAACCAAGAGTCACTGATGGAGAAAAACCATTACGCATCTCTTTTGCCAACTTAGCAGTATGAACAATAGAACCTGTAAAATCCAAGAAATAACGTTTAGCAAAGTTATAACGAACATTAAGACCTAAGCTCGCGTCGCTCTCCGCATGATACTCGCCAGCATTACGAATCTGATAGCCACGGGCAACTAAGATAGCACCAAATGTATGCGCACCAATGGCACGATCGTAGCTGAAATTAGCATCAAATGCGTATGTCTGGTCTGTATCACCATCGCCAATATTCTGTATACCTGAATATTTATCTACTGTACCAGTGTCTTTGAACCCGATGATAACGTCCTTACCATTATAATTACCCCAAATAGGTTCAAATGATTTGTACTGGTTATCGTAGCTCTGTACATAAGATGTAGCATAGTCCATGCCAAACTGAGTGTGGAACTTAAGACCCTTCAACAAGAATGACATATCAATATCAAGACCTGTCTCAAACTGCAACTTACGATATGTCGAAGTACTCTTACCTGCTACATACATATCAGTAATAGCGTTTGTCTTGTAAGTATTCGAACCGGCAATAAATTGACCGTCAACAAGGTTTGACGATGTATTAACCTGAGAAAGCACATCTTCTGCATTAGGATCTATATAATCTAACGATACAAAAGGTGCAATAGAGTTTGGACGCAATGTCGAAGCATTCTCCCAGAAGTTTGCTCCATTGTAACTACGTGCATCATAGAAAGACACGTTAGCATCTACATAAGCCTTAACATAGTCAGAGATATTAACGTCTACGTTACCACGCACACTGAAACGGCTAGTAAAACTATTGCTTGCCTCACCAACCTTAAAGTGACTACCCTCACGATAGTAATCAACATTAGCATAATAGCGTGCCATATTATTACCGCCATCTATCTCAGCAGTAGCTTGAGTACGATTAAACGCCTTACGAAGATACTCCGATGAATAGAAATTAACATCCGGATAACGAACAGGATTCTCTCCAACTGCATAATTATAGATATCAAGCTCCGAATAAAGAGGCTCAATTCCATCATTTGCAAGTGCTTCGTTATAAAGAGTTGCATACTCTGCCGAGCCTACATACTCAGGATATGACTTAGCAACATTCCACCCTGTGTTAACATGAGCCTTGATGCGGATATCTCCCTGTTCTCCTCGTTTTGTTGTGATAAGAACAACACCTTTTGATGCGTGGCTACCGTATAGTGCACAAGCATTAGCACCTTTGAGGAATGAGATAGAAGCAATCTCCTCCGGTTTAACATTATTGTCAGGGCGTGGTACACCATCGATAAGAACGAGGTAACTACCTCCCCAACCATTAGTACCACCGGCAATGAAAGCATCGAGGTCATCGAATGCATTTATTATATGATTCTTTTCCATGACCTCCTTGTAGTCGACTGTCGAAACTCCCACAAGCACATCACTTGCATCAGCCTCGCGGAAAGCCAACTGCACCTTTGCCTGCTCCTTCACACTATCCGGTGTGGCTGTTTCCTGCGCCATCACCATCGTTGCATTGGCAGCACAAAGTGCTATTGCGAGATATTTTGATTTAATTTGTTTCATATTCTGCTTTGTAATGAGTTATTACCAACCTGGGTTTTGAGAGAAATCCTCATATATATAGACCTCTTCCTCTACGATAGGGAACCAATAGTGTTTAGCACTGAAGTTACGTTTCAAGATTTCTCTTTCTCTCCAGTTTTTAACCTTTGCCTCACGTGGATCGTTTTCTTTGTACCACGAAGTTGGCTCTACACGATCAAATTCTTGTGCTGTCTTGACAGTGTAAGGGTCTTCTGTAAGGAGCAACCAGCGCTGCAAGTCATTGAAACGGAATCCCTCATAGGCAAGCTCACAAGCACGCTCACGACGAACTTCATCCATAAACACCTTCTTGTCAGCAGTAAACTTAGCTGCTACATGTCCTGCACCTACACGGTCACGCAACACATTGATAGCATCTTCTGCTGTGCGAGAGAATGACGTAGCCTTATATGAAGCACCACTTATGGCAGCGCCTGCCTCTGCATACATCAAGTATACGTCCGCCACACGCATATATGGCAAGTAACATCTCAGACCGTTAGAATAATCTCTAACGAAGTTATCGTCCAAGTTACCCTGATGTGGAACGAGTTTCTGACAGAAATAACCTGTACGGCTACCTACCTCATCGTTACGCATCATACCACCTGTCGATAAACTTGCATATTCCAAATCCTCTGAACGACCTGTCGATGGCTTAACGATATATTTCACACCATCAAATACAATGTCGTGGTAGAAACGCGGGTCTCGATTCTTGAATGGCTGCTCAGGGTTGAATCCTGACTCAGGGTCATCAATAGGAAGACCATTCGCCATACCATAAGCATAGTTGATATAGTTTGCAGTAGGTGTTTGTGTTAACTCCGAGCCTGCCAAGGTCTGAACATTACAGATATATCCTGTTGCAAAGTGCCATGCTGCATCATCGGCTTTACCAAAGGTAGATCCGCGCAACATTGCTTCGACACTACCCGGTTGTTTCTGGCTCTGTTTTATTGTATAGAATATATCAGAGAAACAGTTGCCACTAACAGCATCTCTGTCATGATTGAAAATAGCCTCAAAGTCATTTGCGTCATAGTAATCGCAAAGAGCATAAGGAGATGAACCATCCTCTATGAGAGCAAGACTTTTGCCAAGAGCTTCTGCAGCCTGCTTTGCAAGGTCCTGATCGTAATCATAAGTCTTTGCACCACCTACCTGAGCTCCATTGTGGCTAAGAGGACTTGCTGCAAAAAGCAACATCTTACCTGCATAAGCATATGCTGTTGCTTTTGTAATACGAAGTTGATTCTGTCCAGATGTAGCAGCACCTACAGCCGCCTTATCCCAATCGTTAGGAAGGAGCTCTGCTGCTGCAAGGAAGTCTGCTGCCGCCTTAACCGCAGTCTCCTTAAATGTGAGACGTGGATCGTTGAGTGGCTCTGATGAGCTAGGTACTCTTTCAAGATATGGCATACCTCCCCACCAAATGATTACCTCTTCATACCACCAAGCTCGGAAGAAAAGAAGCTGTCCTTTAATCACGTCTTTCTCTTCTGCTGTAGCGTCAACCATCATGTCCATGTTTTCAAGACCGAGGTTTGCTTTACGGATACAGTACCAAGCGTTATCCCAAATACGATGTTCAGAACCACGACCGTCACCAGCATTTGATGCGCCTGTCCACTTGAGATACGAGCTAGCACCACCATAGTATGCTTTGAAATCTCCGGCATCGATTCTTGTTGTTAAGTGACGGTCTCCATAGTTTACAGCAAGAATTTCATCCTCACCCCAGTTGAATGTTGTATGCCAAGCACAAGTCTCCTTCTTTGGAATACGACCATACAACTCTTCTACGAAACCTTGAAAGTTTCTAAAGTTTTTGAACGCCACTTCCGGACTCACATCCGTTCCAGGCTCTTTGTCAAGGTAGTCCTCACACGAAGTAAGACTGCCGGCAAATAGAGCTACCGTAAAGATGGCTATTAATGATTTATATATTCGTTTCATTGTCTTGCTTTATAATGAGAATTTCAAACCAAAGTTCACACGCTTAACCGTAGGATACTGACCCTGAGATGAAGAACCTGCGAAGTTAGACTCACGGTCATCAGGCATCTTTGTCCATACCCAAAGGTTGTTACCACTGACAAACAACTTAACGTTCTTAACAGAGAAGTCTCCGAAGTTTATCTTGTTGAATGTATAAGCGAGTTCAACGTTTTTCAAACGCAAGAATGAGCCATCGTAATAGTTCTCATGACCTGCTCCATAACCCAACTGAGAATTGATACGAGGAGTAACCTTTTCTGCATTTGCAGGGTCATCTGACCACCAAGTACCTGTATCATACACATTGTTGAGGTTCTCTTGGAAAGAGTTAAGAGCAACTTCACGAGTTACATTACATACACCATAGAACTGAGCAAAACAACTCCATCCCTTGTAATCGGCACCAAGGGAAAGGTTATATGTATTTTGTGGTGTTCCAGAGTACCCCCATGGAGTCGCATCATTTTGATCTACCACACCATCTCCGTTAAAGTCAACAATGTAATGGTCTCCCGCAAGTTTATTTCCATTATTAACGTCATACTTAGGTGCTGCCAAAAGATTATCATAAGATTCCATGCGGTCTCCACCTACATGTACTTTTGTCTGACCTATTGCATACCCTGCGACCTTACGATAGTCTTCGAGCATCTCTGCGTCATCCATCTTTACGATTTCGTTCTCTGCATGTGTAAAGTTCAAATTAGCCCAAAGTCTTAAGCTATTTTGGAATGACTTGTTGAAGCGAATTTCAACCTCGTAACCTTTGTTGTGTATTTCACCAAGGTTTGCAGCCGCTGCACTTTGTCCGAACCAACCCGGAACTGCACGATTGCCACCAGCAACATATACGTCAGTACGCTTATCCTTGAAGAAGTCAACATTACCAGTAATCAAACCTCCAATAAATGAGTAGTCAACACCGAAGTTAAACTTACGAACAACCTCCCAATGTATATCAGGGTTACCAACGGTAGACTCGCGATAGTTCTCGTATGGGCTATTGCCTTGTGTCTCTCCCATCATCACAGTACCACCAAATGCCCATTCAGACATATATGCGAAACGAGGCACACCGCCATCATCACCAATCTCACCGTATGATGCACGAAGCTTCAAATAGTCCATAATCTGCAAATCACGAACCGGAGCCATGAATGATTCCTCTGTGATTGTCCAACCGATAGCACCTGAGTTAAAGAATGCAAAGCGGTTATCTGCACTAAACTTCTCAGAACCGTTATATGCACCGTTGTACTCCAAGTGATATTTGTTTGCATATCCATAAGTCACACGGAAGACCCAATCCTCACGATATGAAGGGATAGCAGAACCTTGGTTGTATTCCTGACGCTGGAACAAGCCCATTGCTGTAACATCATGTGAACCGAAAGTATTACCATAGTTGAGCTGCAACTGATAGTTGAGGTTACGACCTGTAAGACCATTGTTTACACTACCACCTTCTGTTGACCATTTCTTAGCTTGGTCAGCGTAGTCAAACTTATTAAATGATTCCTCTGGCTGCTTGTGCTGTTTTTGTCCTGTATAAGGGTCAATCCATGTAAGCTGAGGCACATTGATATTTGCATCATCTCGTACTATCTGAGCTGAAGACTGGAACGAGTTATCAAACGACAACGAGCCACGGAGTGCAAGACCTTCAAGAAGGAACTTCAAATCTTGCTCCAAAACGAAGTCAGTTGTGATACGTGTTGTGTTTTGCTTAGCACTACCATTAAGAGCAATAGTTCTCGGAGAGTTTGACACGCGGTTCTCACCAGCAGGATAATAACCCCATGAACCATCTGAATATTGTGGCATAAACACGTCAGGAGCAATATTGTAAGCCGCAGACCAGTTCTGAGCAAACTGCCAGTCACCGATATTCGAAATACCCTGAGAACCTGTCTTCTGAGATCCAAGAGAACCTGCAAGACTTACCTTAATTACTGTAGTAGGCGTAATCGAGAAGTCGAGGTTAGAACGAACAGAAATCTTATTGAATCCATAACCACCTGTATATCCACGACCAGATTTGAACTCTTTAAACATATCCGCCTCATTAACGAAATCGGCAGATGCGAAGTAACGAACAAATTTAGTACCACCAAGGACATTCAAGTTTGCATTGTATGATGTTGCTGCCTTTCTAAACAACAAATCTTGCCAATCCACATTAGCAAAACGCTCCTTCTGTTCCAAAGTAGTCTGATTACGATAGTTTTCAATGAATTTCTGAGAATCCACTCTCTCCCAAGCAGCAGGGTTTACGTTAAGCTCATGCTCTGCCGCCAAGTTACGCATCATAAGACCATCGTAAGAATCGAGCTTACCCGGCAACTTAGAAACCATCTTCAAAACAGCATTAGCAGATACGTTGATTTGTGCTCTACCTTCCTGACCACGCTTAGTTGTGATAAGGATAACACCATTGGCACCCTTCACACCATAAACAGCTGTTGCCGATGCGTCCTTCAAAACCGAAATATTTTCAACAGACGCCATATCAACAGAACTCATAGGACGCTCGATTCCATCAACGAGCACAAGTGGTTCCGAATTGTTAGGTGAACTTGAACCACGAATCACGATCTGTGGCTCTTCTGCACCTGGGAGACCTGTACTCTGTGTTGTGATAACACCAGGAAGGTTACCAGTGAGAGCTGCACCTACGTCAGTGATACCAGCTGCGCGCTCAAGGACCTCACCTGTTGTCTGAGTGATGGCACCTACCACAGAAGCTTTCTTCTGTTGTCCATAACCTACGACAACAATGTCCTCCAAGTTAACCACGTCTTCCTCAAGAGTCACTTCCATCTTAGCTGCCGCAGGCAACTCTTGAGACGTAAAACCAATAAAGCTGAAAACCAATGTCTTACCGGCATCAACTTTTAATGTAAAATTGCCATCAAAATCGGTGATGACACCGTTTGTTGTCCCTTTCTCAAATACGCTGGCTCCGATGATTGGTTGTCCGGTCTGATCTAATACTTTACCGGAAACTGTCATGTTGCCCTGTGCCTGCGCCAAGAATGGCATGAGGCACAAAAGTGCGCACATTAAAAACTTCGGAACGGACCACGCTTTCCTTAGTCTTTCATTAACGTTATTCATTTGTTTTATACTTAAAATAATTAACATTTGTGGATTACTTAAATCTCATGAGTTAAGAAATCCGCTTCTAACTATCGTCTTTTCTTTCCATACGCAATTTTGTTTTATTTGGTAAACATTGTTTTTACTTACACCGATCCCACCACACACAATCACACTACATCTTAAAGTACATTCTTTCCCTATCATCAAGAATAGAACTAACGCTTCGACAATAATCGCCGAAGTAAATTATTCCTTCTTAACATTTCACAACAAAAATACTATAAAAACACAATTCGACAACACTGCAAACGAAACATATATTAATTATAATTCATACCTACTCGTTTTATTTTAACATTTACAATTGCTTTTTTGCAACAAATGATACATTATTATATAATAGATACTATCCCATAAAATTTGATAAGATTATTTATAGATATATAAACCCCGTTAATATACAAAAGTAAGGCTTTAACGGAGTATTACCAGAGTAGTCGAAGAGTCATTCGGTGCAACATGCAATCATCATCAGATGTCAACACAAACATGGTGTAACATATATATTACAATTATTGATACAGGAATCTGTACAACGTAAATAAAAACGAAACATGAGATGAAACATACGAGATACAAACAGATGACAAAAGGGCATAACAAGATAACAAACACGTTAAAAAGCGTAAAAGAATCTTAAACAATAATTACATCAAAAATAAATAAAATTAACATAAACAAACGCACCACAAAACAACAAAACAAAACATCGAATTATTTTATTATATAAAACAAATAATGGCCGTCATTATTAATATGAGACAAAATAATTTGTTATATTGTTTTGTGCGTTTCGTTTTTTTGCCCGTATAACATCGACATTGCATAAAGAAGAAAACGAGTAAAACACAACTATCTGGATAGAGAATAAAACTCGTCAAAATAGTACAATTCGATATAAAGGACTATTTCATAAACACTGTCCACAGCAATCAACAAAATTAAATATTGGTGTCCGATAAAACTTTTTTTGAAAGGATAAAAAGGATACAATACATTTGCAGGATTCGGTTCTAAATGGTTATATCTGTTTTGCCCAAAGTAATACAAACTATGAGCAGAAGTTCACATTTTTCGGACAGTAACAATTATCTATATTGTAAGAAATCCACGTCAAAACATAATCCAGCTTCTCTACATACAAAAGGAGAGTATACCACAAAAGTATACTCTCCGGAACGTAATATAACAATACTTCTACTCTATGTAAAAAGTGTGTTCATACGAAGAATTGACTCATTAATGATTACGGAAATTCCACTTAGAGTTGTCAGAATGGAAATCGTATTCAGCAAGAGTAGGTGTGCTATCGCCTATAGAATAGAGAACATATTTGGTGTTGTTTCCTTCCATGCCCGGTATCTGCTTTGGCATGATACGGAAAGTACCGTCTGTAAGCTGTTCTATACGCCACAACTGTTCTGGTGCACCGGTATATTCCTCAACTGTTGTAACTTCGAGTTTGTCCGTTGCAGCAAGTGCACGATTTGTTCCCTCGATAGTAATCTTGAAGTATGGATTACTCAAGTAACCTCCTGCTTCCGGAACAGCTGTAATAGTCCATTTCTGATGAGGACGGAACATATAGTCGCCGATACGAACATCGATATTTCCTTTTGCCCATGTAGAATCAACTTCTGCAAGTGTTTGATCTGCAACAGGTTTAACAGGGTCTTCAGGCTTAACACGCCACCACATCTGACGGTCTTGCTTGATACGCACGAAGTCAACAGCCAACTCCAAGGCATAGCCTCTTCTCTCTGACTCTATCTCATAAGTGCCTTCTTTGAAGCGGTCGCCGGCAACCGGCCAATCGTTCTTCCACAAAAGAGGACGAATTCCCAATACACTGCGTCCGCCCTGATCAAAATCTGCTTCATAGTGACATGACATTATCTCAACACCTTCGTCAATGATTGTGCGACCAAAGTGACCTGGTCCTGCTACACGATCACCTGCGGCTATGACCATACGTCCACCACCTTCGAGCATGCCACGTCCTACATTGTCAAGATAAGGTCCTTGTACTGTACGTGCACGACCTACTACTATATTGTATGTAGAGTTCACACCGTCGCAGCATGTTCCGTGTGTACCAAGGAGATAGTACCAACCATTGCGATAGATGAGGTCGGTAGCTTCACAGTCAATAGCTATATCTTGTGCTACATTGCCCTCGACACGTTTTCCTGTTGCCGGGTCAATTTCGATAAGACGTATAAAGCCGAAATATGTACCATACGATACCCAAAGACGACCTGTATTAGGGTCAAGGAGTAAACCCGGGTCAATAGCATCGTTGTCTTCATTTCCGTCAGAAGCTGCTACTTCGATAGCTTCAGTATATTTGAAGTCAGGAGACTGTGGGTCGAGGGTCTTATTCCACATTGTGAGGATTTTACCATTATGACCACCACCAAGGCCACCGCCTGTAGCACCGTAGATAACCAAATATCTGTCGCCAATCTTGAGGGCGTCAGGAGCCGCACCGCCACCGGGACGTACTGCACCACTAAACCAGTTCCAACCGTCAGATGTTATAAGTCCGCCTTGACCTGTTCCGAATGTATAGAACTTACCATCGCACTCAACAAGAGTTGAAGGGTCGTGAATATAAGGCTGACCTGATTGAGCTGCTACGTCTACAGACATCATAAGTGACGTAAGAGCAGCTGCACCTAATAATATATTTCTTTGTTTCATTGTCAACATTACAAGTTATGTTCAAAATTAGTGTATTGTGTAGCCTTTGATAGCTTCGCCCTTGTCATTGATGAAGCGTACACAGAAGTCGCTCATACCCGGACCATTGATAACAGCGCCGCGCAAGATGTTGCGTCCTTTCTTAAGATTGAGACGAACAGATACGCAGTCATCTTTTACCATACGACGGTCGCCAGAGAGGATAAGAGCCTCCTCGCCGTTGAGCCACCACATAGATGCAGAGTTAGAGCCTACTGCAAGACGAACATTCTCCATGTCCTCTTCGCACTCAATAACAGTCACTGCCCAGAAAAGAACACCGTAAATCTGTTTTTCAAGACCTGAAGCAAAACGGAAAAGCTTGACATTAAAGAGCTTGCTATCTACTGCATGCCACATGAGTTTCTTATCTCCAACCTTTACTTTCTGCTTGTCTTTAGGTTCGATGGTAAACTGATCTTTGAAATATTCTTTGTTAAACTCTGTACGCAAATAGCTGTCAACAAAGACAATATTTGTGCGGTTAGGTTTGTCGATAGGTTCGAGCAAACGCCAACGACGTATGAAGCCGTCCTCATCAGGTGAGGCTGCTGTAGCGGTTGAAGGAGAGAAATAATCCTCGAACTTCTGTGCTGAAACATTAAGGGTCATCAAGCACACCGCAAACATGATTATATATCTTATCATTTTATTTGCTTATTAAGCGTTATACATCTATTTTATTTGAAAAGAAGCGGAGCCATTGTATAGAGAGCTCTTCTCCATGTGAGGAACTCGTGTGCTGTACCCTCTGAGATATGTGATACAGCGTTGTATCCGGCATCTTTGAGAATCTTTGTTGCCTCATTGATACGGTCAGGAGACTCTTTGCTGCCGCAGCTCAAGAAGATAAGCTTCGCTCTATTAACATCGTTAATCTCTTCCGGTGTGTAAATACCGCCACTGAGCAAACCGTAGTATCCGAAGACTTCCGGACGACGCAATGTGATAAGATGTGTCTCAAAGCCACCCATTGAAAGACCTGCCATTGCTCGATGATCCTTATCTGCTATTGTACGGAAATGTTTGTCAACATAAGGAATGAGCTCGTCAACGAGTACTGTCTCGAAATCCTTTGCTGTGAACGACTGAAGACCACCAAACTTAACTTCATTTGTCATGCCGTAAGTCATAACAATGATGAACGGATCTATCTTGCCTTCTGCGATAAGGTTATCCATTATGAGGTTGGCGTGTCCTTGGTTAGACCAAGCTGTCTCGTCTTCTCCCCAACCATGCTGAAGATAAAGAACCGGATAACGTTTGTCTGGGTTCTGGAAGTATTCGTATGGTAAGTATACAAATGCTCTGCGATCTGTGTTAGTACTTGGCGAGTTAAAAAGAATCTGCGATACTTGACCGTGAGGAACGTTCTTGAGTGCGTAGAAATCTTTGTCATGAGCTGGAATCTCTATGCCACTCTCCCAACGACACGAGCCAAAGAAATTGAGCGTACCAGGGTCGTTAAGGGTACCTCCGTCAACAGTAAGATGGTAGTAGTGGAAACCTTCGTCCATAGGACCTGCTGTTGTTCCGTTCCAAAAGCCGTCTTCACCTTTTTCGAGTTTTGTTCCGCCTTGACCACCTAAGCCCAAGCTTACAGATACAGCCTTTGCATCAGGAGCAAAGACTTTGAAACGTGCGTAACCCTGTGAGTTGACCATAGGGTATTGTTGTCCCGGCTGATTAAGCTCTGAAGGGACGAAATCCTCCTTAACAGTTTCTTGTGCCACAAGCTCAACTCCACAAAGGAGAGCTGCTGCGCACATTGTTGTCATAATTGTCTGTTTCATACTGCTTTTAATAAATATATTAAGATTAATTGGAAGCTGTCTGAAATTCAGACAGCTTCTGATTTCATTCTATTTCTTTATTGGCTCGATTATAGTGTACTTGCCACTCAAATGCATGAATGCGAAGAGACGCAACAAGCCGTCATAATATGCATCAAAATAACCATCGGCGTAAGGTTCGTGCTTTGAATTCCAAAGACGATCTACAAACTCGCGACTAATAACATCGTCTGCTGCCAATGATGCTGCGGCAGCAGTGGCAACTAATCCTACCGAGTGACGCAATGCCTTATATCCGCCGGCTCCGAGTGTATCTGCCACCTGTGTGCCATCTACGTTGTACTGGTCAACAAATGTGTCAATTCCTTGTGAATAAAGGAACGATTGTATGGTATTAGCATAGTTGGTCTGCCACTTGGCGTCTTTACATGACCACGAATAGTCAAGCGCTATATTCATAGGTACACGCCATGAGTCAAAACGGAATGCGTCTCCTATGATGCCACGAGAACCTCGCAACGTACCGTCGTAGTTGTTGTAATCCGGATTCAGACCGGTCTTTGGATTGATACTCTTGTGCAAATATTCGCGAGATGCCTTTGCGCACTCCAACCAGAAGTTGGATCTGCCATCGTTGGCCCACTTTGCCCAAACTTCGTAAAATGCAGGCACGTGGTATGATGGGTCGGTATAATTTCCTCCCATAGGATCCGGAGTAAATGTGATGAGCTTATTCTCTACATTAATAAATGGTGACACTCTATCCATGCCAGTCTTCATCATTGCACAATTGAGAATATTCTGAGCCTCGGCAAGGTAGTTTATTTCTCCGTCATTTCCCCAACGATTTGAAGCAAAGATGAGCGATGTGACGAAATAAAGTTCCCCATCTGACGCCGCACCCATAGAGTTGCGTGTCCCGTCAAGTCGGCAACTCCATGCGAAATAGCCTTTGTAAGGGCCTTCCTGATGCTGCATGTAACGCTTACTCCAACGCCAAAGCTTGTCAAAGATATCTTTGCGGTCAAACTGAACTGCGACCATCAAACCATAAGACATTCCCTCTGTGCGAACGTCTTTGTTCTTAACGTCGCTGATGTATGCCATGTCGTCTCCTACTTCGAAATAAACTTTGTTAGGTCCAACAAAGAGTCCGTCAAAAACTTCTTTAAGCTTTGCGTCTATCTGAGCTTGAGTATAACCCATCTCAGCGAAGTAGTTGCGATATTTACCTGTTTCAAAAGCTCCTGCTGTCCATGGTATAGCATCGAAACCGAGCCAATCTACCTCAACATTGCTTCCTTTTATAAGAGACACTTCGAGATTTTGAACACCTGACGGAGAGCTGACAACAACGGCTGTTGCATTGCTCCATTGCGCATTTTTCTTTACATCGATGAGCGCAATAACCTTGTCACTCGCTTTAACTTGCAAACGAGCATTGCTTGCTGACTTAACTCGTACTGTCACCTCCTTAACTGCCCTATCACCAAAGTTGACTCGGTCATAAGTGACTGCATCACCTTTCTTCTTAAAGATAGTCTTCCAGCCTTCGAACTTGTTGTCCATATTTAGGTAATCTATTGTTGCACCTTTGATAGTGCTGTAACGGTCTATCTGAATATGAGAACGTGCTTCGTTGATACCCACACCGCGCAATGTTGGGATAACCTTCTTGATTGTTCCATCAGGATTGAAACCTATAGTGTCAATACGAGCAGAACGGTTTTTGTCAAATTCCGGAGAATAGTCGTTGTGGTGGTAGAAGATATACCATTGACCTTTGTACTCTACTATAGAGTGGTGGTTTGTCCAACAGCCCGTAGGTGACTCGTCCATGAATACTCCCATAAACTTCCATGGGCCAAGAGGCTTGTCACTCATACAGTAAGCCAAAACCTCTGTAGAGTCCTTTGCCCAAGGGAAAGTGAGGTAGTACTTGCCGTTGCGCTTGAATGGGAATGGACCTTCTTTCAAGCCCTTTCGTGGCAGGTCATTTACGAACTCCGGCTTTGTAGCAAGCTCCATCATGTTGTCTTTCAACTTTGCCTGCTGAACACCGCCCCAATACATATAAGCTTGACCGTCATCGTCAATCAAAACGCCCGGGTCGATACCGAATATTCCTTCAATTGGCTTCCACATCGGACGGAATGGACCTTCCGGAAAATTTCCGACTGCTACACCTATACCAAATCCTCTGCCTGTTGTAGGGACAGACGGAAAATAGAAATAGTAACGACCATCCTTCTCCACACAGTCAGGAGCCCACATCGAATACGATTTTGGTTTAACCCATGGTACCTGATCTTGGGAAAGTATCATACCATGATCAGTCCAATTTACCAAATCCTCAGAAGAGAATACATGATAATCTTCCATACAGAACCATTTACGCTCTGGTTCCACCGGACTGATGATATCATGCGATGGGTAGACATACACTTTGCCATTAAACACACGTGCTGTAGGGTCGGCCGTAAATTGTCCACTGATAATGGGGTTTTGCGCCTTAACAAGACAGCATAAAGTCAATAATAAAAATACTGACGTGAATAGTTTTCTATACATTTTCTTACTATTAAAGTTAGTAGGTCGATTGATTTGTAAATAACGACAATCTGGAACATGTTCCAAACAGCCGTATTACGGAATGTGCTAAATTAGCAAGATAATAAGCAACGTTAAAGCAAAAAAATTACGAATACTATCAGTGCGGTTACACATTGCTATAAGAAAACCCTCTCCGTATTTATACATTCAATCAGAGAATCAATGATTCTTTTTATTGTATTTCTGTTGTTTAGCATATTTTGCACATGCAAAAAAACCTCACGCCAAGAGCGAAAGAAAAAGAGTAATTTTTATACAATTCAAGGGCAAATATTAGCCATTTGAGTCTTTTTTTTATCTTTGTTTTTGAAACATTTTTATATAATATCTTCATACTTTCCACATGTACATCGATATTCACACTCATACTCATTGGACAGACAAAGACATAACGTCGGTATTTAATATCAGATATGGCTTTGACAAAATAACTGACGAGAGATGGTTCTCCGTCGGTATTCATCCGTGGGACGCAGACAAAGTGTGTATTGATGACTCTTTTTACTCTTTGGCGAAAAGTGCTATAGCTATCGGTGAGTGTGGGCTTGACAAGAAGTGCTCAGTGAGTTTGGATTGTCAAGAATCGGTATTTACGGCACAGATTGAATTGTCGAAAAGATTAAACAAACCTCTGATTATACACTGTGTAGGCTGTTACGGCAAGATACTGGAGATGAGCATTCGTCATAGTCCGCACCCCACATGGATAATACACGGCTGTTACACATCACCGGAATGGATACGCTCTGCGTTGAGCCAACCGATGTTTTTCTCCGTTGGAATGCGCGAGATAAGCTATCCCAAAGGAAAAGATATGCTCAACGCCATACCTCGTGACAGGTTGCTATTTGAAAGCGACGATGATGTATCCTCTGTGAAAGCTGTCTATGACTCTCTATCCATAAATCCGGAAATGATGACACACTGCTACGAGTTAATAGATATGAAAACACAATGAAACATTAATGTTTCTACCATAAAAAGAACAATCACATTATCTCTCTTAGTTCTCATGTGTACTATGGCGCATGCACAGGACTACAAACAGACCGACTACGGCATAAAAGCATCTTTCGCCACAAAGTCAACTGATGTGGAGATTCAATGGTTCTCTCCACAAACGGTCAGAGTTCTCAAAACTCCTATCAATGCTACTATTGACAAAAAGAGCCCTTCAGTAATTGCTTCGCCTCAAAAGAAAAGTGCGACGGTCAAACAAGATGGCAACACTATCATAATGGAAAGCAAAAAAACGCGTAAACGCAGACCTCAAGAGTGGGGTGGTTTCATTTTGCACAAAAGACGGCTCTCAGCTACTCAGCGAGACGGAGAACAACAAAGCATTCACGCCCTTCAATGATGCAGGTCGTAAGACATACAGCATTTACCAAGGCTATGACACTGACGACAACGAAGCTCTCTATGGCTTAGGACAACTTCAAAATGGCAAGATGAGCCAACGAGGCATACGCAAAGTCCTCGTACAAGGCAACCAAGAAGATGTAACACCTTACTTCCAATCTACAAAAGGGTATGGCATTTTCTGGGACAACTACTCTGCCACTACTTACGACGACACAAAAGACGAAACCTCATTCTCATCAGTGGTCGGCGATTGCATAGACTACTACTTCATGTACGGAGGTTCGGCTAATGGCGTAATAGCACAAACAAGGAGTCTGACGGGCGACGTTCCAATGATGCCTCTTTGGTATTACGGATTCTTGCAAAGTCGCAAACGTTACAAAAACCAGCACGAGACAATGGAAGTGGTGCGCCGATATAGAGAAGAACGCATTCCGTTGGACTACATTATTCAAGATTGGCAATATTGGGGCAACAACTACGTGTGGAACGCCATAGAGTTTCTCTCTGAAAACTTCTCACAAGCCCCTATGATGATTGACTCTGTTCACAACATGAACGCACGCATAATGATTTCTATCTGGTCATCTTTCGGACCTATGACCAAACAATACGAAAAGCTCAACGCCGAAGGAATGCTTTTTTGACTTTGACGCATGGCCAATGTCGGGCGTCAACTTCTGGCCTCCGAACTTGAAATATCGGTCAGGTGTCAAGCTATACGATTGTTACAACCCAAAAGCCCGAGACATATATTGGGAACACCTTAACGAAGGACTTTTCAAACTCGGCATCGATGCATGGTGAATGGACTCGACAGACCCAGACCATTTCTACCCAAAAGAGGAAGACTACGACCATCAGACATATTTATGTTCATTTAGATGCGTTCGTAACGCATATCCTCTGATGACTGTTGGCGGAGTACCAGACCATCAACGTGCAGAGACAAACAAAAAACTACGCTCTCATTCCATATATCTACTCTACGGCTTGGGACGTCACAAATAATCAATCGACATTTATGCGTGCATTGTTCATGGACTTCAACAACGACAGACAGACATGGGACATCAATAACGAATATATGTTTGGCAAAGCTTTGCTCGTTGCTCCCATTGTAGAGACTCAATATACACCTGAGAAGATGGAGGAAACGCTCGAAGAGAACGAAGACTGGGCAAGATACTTTGCAGAGTCTACCGACAAAGCCATATCCGTAGACTTTACTCCGGCTAAGAGCAAAAAGGTCTACCTGCCACAAGGTACAAAATGGTATGACTTCTTCACCAATGAGGCATACGAAGGAGGAAAAGAGATTGAAGTCACGACACACTTAAATACCATACCTCTCTTTGCTCGTGCCGGAAGCATAATTTCTATAGAACCAGACGTGCAATATACAGGAGAAAAGAGTTGGGACAACCTGACAATCAAAGTATTCCCGGGAGGAAGCGGTTCTTTCACCCTATACGAAGATGAAGGAGACAACTACAATTACGAAAAAGAAGCATACACAGAGATTAACATGACATGGAACGATAAGAGTCAGATGCTCACAATTGCTCCTCGCAAAGGCAACTACGAAGGAATGATTACAAACCGAACCTTCAACGTTGAGTTGCCAAATGGCAAAAAGCAATCCGTAAGCTACAACGGGAAACAAATAAAAGTAAAACTTTAAAACACAAAAGGCTGTCCAACCCGGACAGCCTTTATTTTACACTTAATAAGTTCTTTAATTATTTATCAAAATCGTCACCTTATTATTGTTACACTCCAAATATCCCGATTGACATTTAAAGTTGTACTCTGTACCTGTCTTTCCTTGGACCCTAATATTACCCGCAGACAACACAGATATGATAGGAGCATGATTTCTCAACACTGTAAACCTACCTCTCTGTCCGGGAACTTCCACTAAGCCGACATAGTCGTCGTAGAGAATCTTCTCTGGAGTCACTATTTCTAAATGCAAATCACTCATGGCTATACCTCCTTCATGAGTTTCTCACCTTTCTCAATAGCTTGCTCGATTGTTCCTACGAGATGGAAAGCAGCCTCTGGATACTTGTCAAGTTCGCCGTCCATAATCATATTGAATC
>CALAUL010000061.1 GCA_937892255.1 uncultured Bacteroidales bacterium
GGCACTGAAGAAGAACCGTGAAGTACGATAGGGAAACCTGGCAACTGCTCCATTACTCCATCAAGAACGTTGAATGCCAATGGTGGAGGAACAAGACGACCGTTAACCATAGTACACTGCTCAGGCTTGAACTTAAATGCACCGTGTGAAGTACCGATAGAGATAGCAAGAGAATCACAACCTGTACGTGTTGCGAAGTCCACAACCTCCTCTGGGTTTGTATATGTGTGGTGGTCTGAAGAAACCTCGTCCTCAACACCTGCCAATACACCAAGTTCTCCCTCAACTGTTACGTCGAACTGATGTGCGTAGTCGCAAACCTGCTTAGTAAGAGCAACGTTCTCCTCGTATGGAAGATGTGAACCGTCGATCATCACTGAAGAGAAACCCATGTCGATACAGCTCTTGCAAATATCGAAGCTGTCACCATGGTCGAGGTGAAGTACAATCTGTGGATTCTCACAACCGAGCTCCTTTGCATACTCTACAGCACCCTGAGCCATATAGCGGAGGATAGTAGCGTTGGCGTAATTACGTGCGCCCTTTGAAACCTGCATGATAACAGGTGACTTTGTCTCTACTGCAGCCATTACGATAGCCTGCATCTGCTCCATTGTGTTGAAGTTAAAAGCCGGGATAGCGTAGCCACCCTTGATAGCCTTAGCGAACATCTCTTTGGTATTCACCAAGCCAAGATCCTTGTAACTAATTGCCATTTTGTTTCTGTTTTGAAAATTATAATATGGCGCAAAAATAACGATAATCTCGAAATTGACAATCAGTTTTAAAGAATAAATTCCATCTCAACCTTGTTTTACATGTGAATTTCTTTATTTTTGCACTTGTGGACACGACAACAGACATAGAACTCTTTGAGAGGCTTTCAAAGAACAATGACGAAAAAGCGTTCAGAACCCTTTTCGACAGATATTTTACGCAATTATCCGTTTACGCCAATAGAATTGTTGAGGACGAAGACACCGCCGTAGATATCGTACAATCTCTCTTTGTGCGCATCTACGAACAACGCCACGACCTTAAAATATCTTCCCCTCGCTCCTTCCTATATCAGAGCGTACACAACCATTGCCTCAACGAGCTCAAACATCGCAAAGTTCACACTAACTACACCAAATTCGCATCTCCGTCTTTCGAAACTTCTGCCAACAACGTCGATGACCTCATCAGACAAAGCGAACTCGAAGCTCGACTTGCTCATGCCATAAACCAACTGCCTCCTCAATGTCGACGCATCTTTGAAATGAGTCGCTTCGACTACATCTGCAATGCCGACATCGCCGAACAACTCGGAATCTCAAAACGAACCGTCGAAACACAGATAACAAAAGCTCTCCAAATCCTGCGCAAACTCCTCGGTGACCTCTTTGTCACTATCGCCTTGCTCTACTGCTTGTAACATATCTCTGCCGAAACAACGGCACAACGACAACAACAACTCGACGACACACGTTGCTATTCCGTTTGACATATTGTCATGTTTACACCTGCCGTATATTTATATGTTCGGCAAAAGTCTTTCTTCCCTGCTCCATTTCAATATCAACCTTATCTCACCTGTCATCATGTAATTCTCCGAAGCTCACATGTCATTGCCTCAACTTTCAGCATATACGACTTATCCACAAAAAACAAACGGATTATCACGCTCATTTCAAACAATTTAACGACTTCAAACCATCTAAACCATTTCACCTTACAGACCATTGTCAAACAACAACAACCTAATCAAAATAAACCAAGATCGCACACCCCTTAAACCAAAATAATATCAAGGGTGTAAAATTGACACTTATTTTCTTTGCAATTATAAAACTATATCTTATTTTTACAACCGAATACATTTATCACATTATCACGTTTAAATTCCATCTTCTATGGAGAGAAAACTTAATGAGGAAATATCAACCGATTGTGTAATCTTCGGATTTGACTTCGAGCGACTCAACGTATTGTTGGTTGACAGAGAATTAGTTGTTAACGGAAGGAAGTACTTCAAAGACCTCACGTTGACAGGCAATCACATATACGAAGACGAAAACCTTGACGACGCTGCACAACGCATCTTGTTTGACCTCATCGGACAAAACGACATTTACCTCGAGCAGTTCCACACTTTCGGAGACACACAGAGGACCTGTCGCCCAAATGACATCTTATGGATAGAACATAGCGGACGAAACCCTATGAAACGCGTTATCTCCGTAGGTTACGTTGCCTTGCTCACAAAACGTAACGTCGTCTTGGAGTGGAAAGGTCGCAATGTGGCTTGGTATCCCGTCAGTGAGATAAAAGACTTGGCTTTCGACCACATGAATATCATTCAAGAAGCTCTTAAATATATACGTCATAAGTTGGAAGTAGAACCAAGCATCGGCTTTGAACTGCTGCCTGAAAAGTTTACACTTAGCCAACTGCAAACGATGTTCGAAGTTGTCTTTGATATACAGCTCGACAAACGCAACTTCCGACGTAAGGCCTTAAAAATGAAGTACATCATTCCCCTCAATGAGAAACAGACCGGCGTATCAAACAAGCCGGCACAACTCTATGCCTTCGATCGTGAAATATACAACAATTCGAAGACTCTTGAGGGCGTAGGATTCTTGTTTTAAACCTAACGACAACAATCAAAAAACAATCTAACAATGAATAATGTTAAGCCTCTATCGTTTTTGGAAAAGGTAGCATACGCCTTTGGTGACGGCTCTGCCAACATTGCATGGCGCGGTGTCTCGACTTTCCTCCTTATCTTCTACACCGATGTCTTCGGCATGACACCAGCGGCTGCCGGACTTCTGCTTCTCGTTGCTCGTTTCTCCGACGGAGTAAGCGATGTCTTGATGGGCGTAGTAGGAGACCGCACGAAATCAAAATACGGAAAATTCAGACCATGGATTCTGTGGACGGCTCTTCCTCTGGGCATCATATTGTCGTTGCTCTTCACTTGCCCCGACTGGTCAATGCCTATGAAGATAGCTTATGCATACGTGACTTACATTCTCTTCACACTCATCTATACAGCCAACAATATCCCTTACGGAGCTCTCATGGCTGTGATGACTCCCGACGATAAAGAACGAGGCACATTAGGCTCTTATCGTATGGTGGGAGCTTTTGCCGGTGGTATGATAGTTCAAGGTGCATTGCTTTTTCTCGTGTCATACTTTGGCAATATCAACCCAACAGTCGATGTCGAGGCTCTTTCGAACGATAAATATCACGTGACAATATCGGCACCTCAAGACATAGACAATGTAAATATCAAGACCGAAGACGGCATTGCAACATTTGTCTGGGACGGCGTTCAAGCAAAGCAAGACTCCTCTGCCACTCAGGGCAAGAGCTTTACATTGAAAGCCGAAGAGAAATATTCGTTCTTCGTTGAGGGCGAGAAAAATCTTACAGCAGAGAACTTCGTCATTGTCGACCAACGTGAAGGCTATGGCAAGGCTATTTATTCGCTCTCTGCCGTATTGGTTGTAATGTTACTCTTCACGTTCTACTTCACCAAGGAACGCGTTTCTCCGCCTAAAGCACAAAAGTCAAATCTGTGGGCAGACCTCAAAGACCTTGCACACAACCGTCCATGGTTCATTCTCCTCGTTGTGGGCTTGGTATTCAACATCTACAACAACATCAAGCAAGGCATCACGGTGATATACTTCACTCACTATTTGCATGACCAACTTCTTGCTGCCACGTATATGGTCGTTCTCATGGTTGCGTCTATTGCCGGTGCTATGGCAACAGCACCACTGAGCAAACTATGGGGCAAGAAGAACCTCTTTATTTACGCGTTGTTCTTCACCGGAGCGGTCAATGCCCTTTTGGCATTCTGCGGACCTACCGACATTGCCGCAATATTCACCATCGGCATCATATCTGAGATAGGTGCAGCTTTCCTCCCTACGCTCTTCTTTGCGATGTTGGGCGACGCCGCCGACTACTCGGAATACATCAACGGACGACGTGCTACAGGCTTAATCTACTCTGCCGGTTCTTTCGCAACAAAATTTGGTGGCGGTATAGCAGGTGCTATAATAGGTGCTGTGTTGGCTTACTTCGGATACAACGGGCAAGATGCTGCCGCTATTCAAGGTGCTTCGGAAGGCATCGTAATGCTCATGAGCTGGATACCGGCTATAATAGTTGGCATCGGTGCTTTACTGATGATGCTCTACCCTCTCAACAACAAACGACAGGCAGAGGTGACAAGCGAACTTATTTCTCGACGCGCCAAAGAGACTCCCGCTGTCGAAAACTCTCAACTATAACTTGGCAATACAACGAACTTAACAAACTATATTATGCAAAAATACGGGTACTTCGATGACGCCAACAGAGAATACGTCATCACCAATCCTGCCACTCCTTGGCCGTGGATTAACTACCTTGGAAATGAGGATTTCTTCTCTCTAATATCTAACACTGCCGGAGGTTATTCTTTCTACAAAGACGCCAAATTCCGTCGCATAACTCGCTACCGTTACAACAACGTCCCCATGGACAACGGCGGTCGCTACTTCTACATCAACGACGGCGGAACGGTATGGTCTCCGGGTTGGAAACCTTGTAAAACTCCTCTCGACAAGTACGAATGTCGTCATGGTATGAGCTACACTCGTATCTGTGGAGCTAAGAACGGCATAGAAGCGAATGTACTCTTCTTCGTACCTCTTAAGACATGGGCAGAAATACAGAAAGTAACACTTACCAACACTACCAGCGAAACAAAACGTTTGAAGCTCTTCTCTTTTGCTGAATGGTGTTTGTGGAACGCTTCTACTGACATGGAAAACTTCCAACGCAACTTCTCAACAGGTGAAGTTGAAATTGTTGGCTCAACGATATACCATAAAACAGAATACAAAGAGCGCCGTAATCACTACGCATTCTACCATGTCAACACCCCTATACAGGGCTATGATACAGACCGCGAAACGTTCATAGGTCTTTACAATGAGTTTAGAGACCCTCAATGTGTCATGGAAGGTGCACCACGCAACTCTGAAGCACACGGTTGGAGTCCTATCGCCTCTCACTACATCGAAGTCGAACTCAAAGCAGGCGAATCAAAAGACTTCATCTTTATGCTCGGTTACGTTGAAAACGCACAAGAAGAGAAGTTTGAAAAAGGCTCATTCACTATCATCAACAAGACAAAGGCCCTTGAGATGATGGCTAAGTTTGATACTACTGCAAAAGTTGACGCTGCATTTGACGAACTTAAGAAGTATTGGGATAGTCTTCTTGACATCTATGTCGTAAAGACACACGAGGAAAAACTCGACCGCATGGTAAATATCTGGAATGCTTACCAATGTATGATCACATTCAATATGAGCCGTTCGGCTTCATTCTTTGAAAGTGGTATAGGACGTGGTATGGGCTTCCGCGACTCTAACCAAGACCTCGTAGGTTTTGTACATCAGATACCTGAAAGAGCAAGAGAACGCATCATCGACATCGCTTCTACTCAGTTCCCTGATGGAGGTTGTTACCACCAATATCAACCTCTCACAAAACGAGGTAACAACGACATTGGCGGAGGATTTAACGATGACCCAATGTGGCTCATCTTCGGCACAACGGCTTACATCAAGGAAACTGGCGACTTCTCTATCCTTGACGAACCTGTACCTTTCGACAACGTGAAAGGTTCTGAAGTATCGCTCTTCGAACACCTTAGAGTGTCGTTCAACCATGTGATAGAGAACCTCGGCCCGCATATGTTGCCTCTCATAGGACGTGCTGACTGGAACGACTGTTTGAACCTCAACTGCTTCTCATGGGACCCTAACGAAAGTTTCCAAACGACAGAAAACAAGACAGAAGGTTCTAAAGCTGAATCTCTAATGATAGCAGGTCTCTTCGTAGTCTACGGACGTGACTATGTAGAACTTTGCCAGCAAATAGGCAAAATAGACGAAGCTACACGTGCTGAAAAATTTGTCAACGACATGGTTGACGCTGTTAAGAAACATGGCTGGGACGGTGAATGGTATCTCCGAGCATACGACTTCTACGGCAATAAAGTCGGTTCAAAAGAAAACGAAGAGGGACAAATCTTCATCGAGAGTCAGGGCTGGTGTACTATGGCCGGCATTGGCTTAGAAGACGGCATGGTAGAGAAAGCTCTTAACTCTGTAAAGGAACGTTTGGACTGCGAACATGGTATTGTCCTCAACAATCCGGCATTTACAAAGTATGTTGTTGAATACGGCGAAATATCGTCATACCCTGCCGGTTACAAAGAGAACGCCGGTATCTTCGCACACAACAACCCTTGGGTCATCATCGGCGAGACGGTTCTCGGCCGTGGCGACTATGCTTGGGACTACTTCAAGAAGATTTGCCCTTCATATACCGAAGACAAGTCGGAGCTTCACAAGGTGGAACCTTACGTATATTGCCAGATGATAGCAGGTAAAGACGCCTACAAACCAGGAGAAGCTAAGAATTCATGGCTAACAGGTACTGCAGCATGGAACTACTACACTATCACTCAGTTTATTCTCGGAATTAAGCCTGCTTATAAAGGCTTAGAGATAAACCCATGTATCCCTGCTGACTGGAAGAGCTTCACGGTAAATCGTAAGTTCCGAGGTGCAGAGTACATCATCACGGTAAAGAACGAAAGTGGTGTCATGAAGGGCGTCAAGCAGATAACTCTCGACGGCAAGACCATAGAGGGCAACGTGATTCCTCACTCTGCAGGAAAACACATTGTAGAAGTCATAATGTAATTACATTTCATACTACATATACGATTGATTAATTGAACGATGAGCGACTGCGTTGTGACAACGTAGTCGCTTTTTGATTTAAATAGCTATTTAATGACGCTCTCAATGATGACTTCCCGGCTCTCTCCTCAACACAGCGACCTCCTTTGCACATAAAAAATCCCTATCCAAGTTATCACTCGAAGAGGGACGACAAACATGTTATATCTCCGTCTTGCTTTTACTTCTTATTTTCTTCTACCCACTTACGAGCATTTACAAATGCCTCAACCCATGGTGTTATAGCATCACTGCGACGGTCTGCAGGGTAATATGCACATTGCCATGGGAATATAGCACGCTCAGGGTGTGGCATCATAGCCACATGGCGTCCGTCCTTAGAGCATACGCCCGCAATGTTATACTGACTACCGTTAGGGTTTGCAGGATATCCTTCATATGCATACTTACAAACGACGTTGTATTCACTCTCTGCATATGGGAAACTAAACTTACCCTCACCGTGTGCTACCCATGTACCCAAGCTACAACCTGCCAATGACTTGAAGAGTACCGAATTGTTCTCTGGTATCTCAAGAGCCACGAAGTTTGATTCGAACTTATGGCTATCGTTGTGTAACATCTTATACTTCTCTTTGTGCTCTGGGTAAATATAACCAAGTTCGGTAATAAGCTGACATCCATTGCAAATACCGATACTCAATGTATCAGGACGTGCGTAGAAGTTATCAAGAGCCTTCTTAGCCTTCTCGTTATAGAGAAATGCACCTGCCCATCCTTTAGCCGAGCCTAGAACGTCAGAATTAGAGAAACCACCACAATAGACTACCATATTGACATCTTCAAGATTCTCTCTGCCCGACACAAGATCTGTCATATGTACATCCTTAACGTCGAAACCTGCAAGATAGAGCAAATATGCTGTCTCACGCTCACATTGATTACCTTTCTCGCGTATCACAGCCGCCTTTATACCACTCTTCTCTGTACGACGCATTGAAAGTCCGAACTGCTCAAGTGTTCCCTCGAAATGCTTCGGTAGACGTATATTAAGTGCTTGATTCTTATAATTAGCGTAACGCTCTGTAGCTTTCTTCTCTGTGCTCTGCTTGCAGTCAAGAAGGAACGAAGTCTTATACCACACATCACGCAAATGGTCAATATCAAAATTGAGAACCTCTCCGTCTACGCTTATGCTAAGAGTGCGTTCTGACTGTGGGCGTCCGAGGTATGAATAGAGCACCTTAGCTTCATCAAGGATACGTGTCACTTTGTTGACATCCTTCACCTGAATGATGACACCCGGATTCTCAGCAAATAGAGTCTTTATGGCATCGCCATCACCCAATGCCGAGATGTCGGCTACTATACCGCCATTCTTGTTGGCGAACGTCATCTCAAGGAGTGTTGTTATCATACCACCAGCTGAGATGTCATGACCTGCAAGTATCAGTCCTTCATTTATAAGACTTTGTATAGTATTAAAACCATTTATGAAGTACTCAGCATCTGTCACTGTCGGAGCATCTGTTCCGAGAGCATTGCATACCTGCGCGAAGCTACTACCACCGAGGCAGAGCTCGTCATTTGAAAGGTCTATATAAAGGAGGCTTGTATTCTCGTCATTGACAAGGACTGGTTCAACAATCTTACGTATGTCACTCACCTCTCCCATAGCAGAGACGATAACCGTTCCTGGGCTATACACCTGATCGCCATTCTTATATTTCTGCGTCATAGACAATGAGTCCTTACCCGTCGGTATGTTGATACCAAGTTCGCAAACGAAGTCACTCATAGCCTGTACAGCGTCATACAAACGAGCATCTTCACCAACCTGCTTACATGGCCACATCCAGTTAGCAGAAAGAGAAACACCCTTCAAGCCATGAGTAAGTGGAGCCCAAACGATGTTTGTAAGAGCCTCTGCTACCGAAACGACAGAACCCGAAGCTGGGTCTATAAGACCTATTGCTGGTGCATGACCAATTGATGTTGCCATACCCTTCTTACCCTCATAGTCAAGAGCTACAGCACCGAGGTTGTTAAGAGGCAGCTGTATCTCACCTGCACACTGTTGCTTAGCTATCTTAGCTGTCACAGAACGATCAACCTTATTTGTAAGCCAATCTTTACAAGCAACACCTTCGAGCTGAAGCATATTCTCAAGATATGTATCTATCTGCTCCTTAGTATACTCTATATCCTTGTATTTTGTCTTGACTGTCTTATCCTTCATTATAGTCTTTGGCGGGTTGCCGAACATATCCGATAGTTGCCAGTTAATAGGCGTCTCGCCGTTCTTCTGCTCAAAACGGAAGTTCATGTCGCCTGTCGTCTCACCTACGACATACATCGGTGCACGCTCGCGATCTGCTATCTTCTTGAGGAGGTCGATATCCTTCTCCTTCATCACAAGACCCATACGTTCCTGGCTCTCGTTGCCTACTATCTCACGAGCCGAGAGAGTAGGGTCTCCCACAGGAAGCTTATCCATATAGATAGTACCACCTGTCTCTTCTACAAGCTCAGATAGACAGTTAAGGTGTCCGCCTGCTCCATGGTCATGGATAGAAACGATAGGGTTATTATCACTCTCTACCATTGCACGTATAGCATTCATCACACGCTTCTGCATCTCAGGATTTGAACGCTGAACAGCATTAAGTTCTATAGAGTTGCCATATTCGCCCGTAGCTACTGACGATACAGCTCCACCACCCATACCAATACGGTAGTTATCACCTCCAAGCACAACAACCTTGTCGCCCGTCTCAGGCTTCTGCTTCAAGGCATCAGCTTTCTTGCCAAAACCAACACCTCCAGCAAGCATTATCACCTTATCAAAAGCAAACTTCTTATTGTTCTCCTCATGCTCGAATGTCAATACCGAACCGCAGATAAGAGGTTGTCCGAACTTATTTCCGAAGTCCGAAGCTCCATTTGATGCCTTAATAAGTATCTGTGAAGGAGTCTGATAAAGCCACTCACGTACACTCATACCCTTCTCCCACGGACGGTCTTCCGCCAAACGTGAATACGATGTCATGTAAACTGCCGTTCCTGCCATAGGAAGAGAACCCGTACCACCTGCCAAACGGTCGCGTATCTCACCACCCGAACCCGTCGCAGCACCATTGAATGGCTCTACCGTTGTAGGGAAGTTGTGTGTCTCTGCCTTCAACGAAAGCACAGTATCTATATCTTTAGCCTCGTAGTCGCTTGGTTCATCACCACGCTCTGGGGCAAACTGCATAGCAACAGGACCCTCTATAAAGGCTACGTTATCCTTATATGCCGAAACCAAATAGTTTGGATTTGTCTCTGATGTACGTTTGATAAGTTTGAAGAGTGAAAGTTCTTTCTCCTCGCCATCTATAATAAAGACTCCTCCGAATATCTTATGACGGCAGTGTTCAGAGTTAACCTGCGAAAAACCAAACACCTCCGAGTCAGTAAGACTTCGGCCAAGGCGTGCCGACAAACCCTCGAGATACTCTATCTCTATCTCACTAAGGGCAAGACCCTCTTTCTCATTGTATTCGCGAATATTCTCGATATGGACAATAGCATCTGGCTGCTTGTCTATAGTAAATATCATCTGATCGAGTCCCTTGTAAAGTACCTGCAACATCGGATCAAACTGAGCATTCTCATCCTTTACCTCAAAATATTCCTCAATACGAAGAATACCGTCGAGACCCATGTTTTGAGTAATTTCAACTGCATTAGTACTCCATGGAGTAATCATCTCCCTACGAGGACCAACAAAAAAACCGTCTATTTTTTCACTTTCGATTCGAGAGGCTCCACTGAAAAGCCATTCCAACTTTTTAATATCCTCGGCTGTCATCTGCTTCGTCGCTTGTACAGCAAGAATCTGAGCCGATTCACCCTTGAAAAACAATACCATCACTGTCTGGTTTTGATAAGTTATTAATAATGTGCGCAAAGATAATCATTTTTTATTGATAGTATCTGATAGAAAATATAAAATATGTTACACTCTCCTCTCTCTACCCTATTCGCCTCGTCGACAACTCTTATCCCCTTCTCGCTGTCGACTGTCTGACAAATTATCTCTTCAAAAGACACACCCCAACCATCACATCTGATTTTCAAACCATTGCCAACAAAAACACCCTCTAACACCTCTCCCCAAAACACACCATCTCTCAACCTCCCGACCCCGTCCCTCTCGCAACATCATCTCCAATGCCTCGCCTATTTATCGCACCTCTGTAAAAAAGAACTCCCTTCATGGTGCAACCAATTAAAAAGTTTATATTTTTGCACACTATAACACTAATACATTTTACACAGAATGGAAAATAACTTTTACGGTGGTAACAACCACAACGATGGTGTCGAGAGACACTCTGAACGCCGAGAAGGCGACAGACCTAAACGCCCAAGAATAACAACAGAACGTAAACACTATTCCGGCGATAACGACAACAACAAAACTTACAACTACAACAGCTACAACAGCGGTGAACGTCGCAACTACAACCGCAACTACAACAACAACGGTGAACGTCGTCCTTACAACAGAGACTACAACAGCTACAACAACGATGGTGGCGAACGTAGATCTTACAACCGCTACAACAACAACGAAGGCGGCGAACGCAGACCTTACAACCACAACTACAACAACGAGGGTGGCGAACGCAGACCCTACAACCACAACAACTACAACGAAGGCGGCGAACGTAGACCTTACAACCGCAACCACAACAACGAGGGCGGTGAACGCAAACCTTATAATCGCAACTACAACAACAACTATAACAACGAAGGTGGCGAACGTCGTCCATACGCAGGCAGAAACAACAATGCCAATGGCAGAAACAACAACCGTTTCAACAACCGCCCTTCTAATGGCCAAAACCGCTTCAAAAAACCAGCTTTTGCAAAAAACAACAACCGCATTGTCGCAAAACCACAAAAGAAGAGCGGCTACGAAAAGTCAGCCATAACTGACAGTCTATTCGACGAAAACTTGATTGTCGCAACTCCCGAGATAACTAACGCTAAAGAGGCTCCTATAACACAACTACGCCTCAACCGCTTCATTGCCATGTCGGGCGTATGCAGCCGCAGAGACGCCGACAAACTCATTGCCGACGGTCTCATCAAAGTCAACGGTCAGGTAGTTACCGAAATGGGCGTCACCGTAAATATCAACGACAAGATAGAGTACAACGGCACTATCCTCACTGCTGAGAAAAAGAAATATGTACTCCTGAACAAACCCAAAGACACCGTCACCACTACCGACGACCCCGAAGAACGTCGCACTGTGATGGACTTGGTAGCCGATGCCTGCGACGAACGCATTTACCCCGTAGGTCGCCTCGACCGCAATACTACAGGTGTACTGCTCCTTACCAACGATGGCGAATTGGCAGAACAACTCACACACCCGCGTTATGGCGTCAGAAAGATTTACCACGTGTACCTCAACATGAATGTCACTCAAGTTGACATGGAACGCATGCTGAAAGGTCTTCACCTCGAAGACGGCAACATCGCTGTCGACGACGTGAGATATGTCGACTCCAACGACCATAAGCAGGTAGGCGTACAGATACACTCCGGCAAAAACCGCATCGTGCGACGCATATTCGAACACTTGGGCTACGAAGTGGAAAAACTTGACCGCGTATACTTCGCCGGTCTCACAAAACTTAATGTCCCGCGCGGCTCTTGGCGTTTCCTCACCGACACCGAAGTTAACAAACTTAAAGCCGGATTCTTCAAATAATGGGTAACTGTAAGTTAGTAGCTTTAGACCTCGACGGCACCCTCACCAACTCGGAGAAGAAACTCCCCGAGGAGAACAGACGCATACTCCTAAAACTGCAACAGAGAGGTGTCAAAGTAGCTTTGGCTTCGGGACGTCCTACTTACGGCATACTACACCTTGCCGACGAACTCAAACTCAAAGACTACAACGGCTATATATTGGCTTACAACGGTGGCTATATCATCGACTGCGCCACAGGTCAGTTGCTCTTCTCGCAAGCCTTCCCTCGCAACATGCTTAAGGAGGTCGAAGAACTGGCTCTCTCCCTCGGCGTCGAACCTCTCACCTACGACGACCCCGCAGATACACTGCTGGCGAAAAATGCTGATGACAAATGGATACAACACGAAGCGTGGCTCAACAACAACATGAACCTTCGCATCGTCGAAAGCCTCGACGCCACAGCTCCCACCGTCATTCCTAAATGCCTTATGGTGGGCGACCCAGACATCATGGCTGATGTTGAGCCTCAAGTGAAAGCTCACTTCCCCTCCCTCGATGTCTATAGGTCTTCTCCCTTCTTCCTGGAGATAGTCCCAAAAGGCATCGACAAAGCTGCTGCCCTCGACTCCTTGGGCAAACGCATAGGCATCAGACAAGAGGAGATAGCCGCCTTCGGTGACGGATACAACGATATTAGCATGGTCAAATATGCCGGCTGGGGAATAGCTATGTCCAACGGCTGTGACGAGATAAAAGCCATAGCCGACTTCGTCTCTATCTCCAACGACGAATGTGGCGTAGCTCATGCCATAAAAGAATTAAACCTCTAATGGTATCCTATATCTGATATGAGACGTACAACTTTGTACGTCTCTTTTTTTATATTTGTACCTCACTCATTACATTTGCCTACATGATGAAGAAGATAATTTACATACTACTCCTGCTCCTGCCGTTCGCCACTGCCGAAGGTCAGAAAAAACCTCGCACCAAACTCAAAAACGTCAAGTCTTCCCTATATACCGAGTCTTACTACGTCTTGGCTTCCGACACCTCCATAAAACACGGAAAATACAAACTCACATACAAAGGAAAAACCATCGAAGAGGGAGAATATAAAAAAGGAGAACGAATAGGCGACTGGGCATTCTACAACCTCCAAAACAAAGTCGAGTTCTACTACGACTACAACACCCGTCTACCTTTCCGCATAGCCCAAAAAGAGGGAACAGCCTACTCGGCTCGCAACTTCCCCGCTCTCTACTTAGGTAGCCCCATGGTGCCATACCACTTCATAGCCATGAACTCATACTACCCTATGTCCGAACGTGACAACAAAGAAGACTGCACCGTAGTCCTCGCCCTCAAAATATCAGCTCAAGGTCGCATGACCGGCTATTACATCAAACAAGAGTCAAAACAAGAGTTCAACGACATCGTCCTCAAAGCTGCCGCCAAAATACCTAAGTCGTGGCGTTTTGTCCCCGCAAGAGAAAACGGACGTAACGTGGCCTCCGACTACCTCATAACGGTCGTCTTTGAAGCTGTCGACTGAAAAACATAAGCGTCTTATTTCCCTACACCCTTAAACTATATTTACATTATTTATCGTATTGGTTAAATAGTATTAAGAAAATATTGTATCTTTGCCACGGATAATAAGGATAAGACACAATGAAAGCTATCGTTTTACTTGCCAACGGCTTTGAAGAGAGCGAAGCACTCTCGCCCGTAGATGTCATGCGCAGAGCCGACATAGACGTCGAATTGCTATCTATCACCAAAGATGAGTTAGTAGTCAGTTCGCACGGCGTAAGAGTATTGGCAGACAACACACTCTCCAACTTCCGAGGCGACTACGACCTCGTGATGCTTCCGGGCGGAATGCCGGGCAGCCGCAACCTCGACGCCTCAAAGGACGTCAGAGACATCGTCAATGAGGCATACACCAACGGCAAGTGGATAGCAGCTATATGCGCAGCTCCTATGGTCTTCGGACACATGGGATTCGTCAATGGCCGACGCGCCACAGTATACCCCGGCTTCGAAAGTGAAATGACAGGTGCCACACTTACAGGCAATCAAGTAGAAACAGACGGCAACGTCATAACAGGCATTGGCGCAGGTGCCTCTTTCGCCTTCGGCCTCGAATTAGTAAAAGCCCTAAAAGGAAAAGAAGTGGCAGACACCATCAAGAGTCAAATCAAATTACTCCCTTAGAAAATGAAAGCCTGGATATTATCACTATTAGCCTCGCTAATCGCATGCAGCTGTAGCCTCTTTTACAAAAAAGCCGATAAAGAGACTTCAGACATTGCAGGGATAATACCCTATACTGACAACGACAAAGGCTCCTACGCCATGGAGGCTCGCTACTCCAACTGGCCAAACCCCGACTCCTTGATAATATACATCGACGGCGAACGCCATAAAATGACCAGCTCCGGAAACATCTACTCGCCAACGGGTAAACTCACCTACCGCCTCAACAATAGCTATCCCATAACACAACTCTATTTCGCACAACGCAACAGAGACATTTTCTTCTTCTACACCGACATGGCAACAGACGGCGTTGGCTCGTTCGTCAAACGCATGTCGTTAGACTCCGGTGAGATACTTTGGGAAGTCGAACTCGACGGATACTCCTTCTCTAAACCTCTCATCAAAGAACAGTTCGCTTACATCGGAACCATAGGCTTCATAGGCAAACTGAAACTCAAAAGCGGAACTTTCGACTGGAAATACTCATGGATAGACCGCAAAGAACTACCCAACCAATTCAGAATAGCAGAGTTTATCGACTCCCGAAGAGTGCTCTTCGTCGCTCCTCACCCCTTCACCGCAAACAGCGACACCGTCATCATCAATGACATAACAGGCGAACTCATAAAGTCAAACTTCTGACACACTCCACCTCTCTTCCCTTACTACATCTCACTCCTCATCAGTGACGACTCTCGTCAACTTCCGACGACAACCAAAAATTACCTTAAGAGACCCTAAGGTTGCTTAATAAACACTATATTTACCGACCAAAACAAACTTACACGTCATGGCGAAACAACAAAACAACAAGATAACCAACTCGGCAGATACCGTCGCAAAACTGGCTGCTATGAGTGGCAAAATGCCCCCAGTGGCAACAGAATTTGAAGAGGCTGTATTAGGCGCTCTAATGCTCGAACATGAAGCCATGAACGAAGTATCGGAGATACTCAAACCCGAACACTTCTACTCCGACAAACACCAGCGTATCTACGCCGCCATGACAAGGCTCAACATTCGCAACTCTGCCATCGACTTGCTCACTCTCACCGAGGAACTCAAACGCTCCGACGACCTCGACAAGATAGGCGGACGCTTCACCCTCATTCAGATGACCGAACGCATAGCATCTGCCGTCAACATCGAACATCACGCTCGTATCATCTTCCAAAAGTTCCTGCAACGAGAACTTATACACCTCGGCACAGAGATGCAGACCAACGCCTATGACGACACCAAAGACGTACAGGAAATGCTCAACGAAGCAGAGAATGGCCTCTTCTCCCTCTCTCAAGGCAGCATGAAACGCGACGTTCAACAGGTTAACACCGTCATCGGAGAAGCTATACATCAAATGGAACTGGCACGCGAGAGAAAAGACAACCTCAGCGGTATCCCCAGCGGATTTACAGCCATAGACCGTGTCACTTCGGGCTGGCAAGACTCTTCTCTCGTCATCATAGCAGCTCGACCCGCCATGGGTAAAACGGCATTCGTCCTCTCCATGGCTCGCCGTATGACTGTAGAAAGCAACATTCCCGTAGCTATATTCTCCCTCGAAATGGCCAATGTCGAACTCGTCAAACGTATGCTCGCCGCCGAAACGGAGATACCCATGAACAAAATCAAAAACGGAAGCCTCTCACAAGAAGAATGGGGACACTTTCACCGTAACATAACACGACTCTCCAATGCACCCATGTTTATCGACGACACTCCGGGTCTCTCCGTCTTCGACTTGCGCTCAAAAGCTCGTATCCTCAAAAAGAAACACAACATAAAAGTCATCATCATCGACTACCTACAGCTCATGACAGCCTCTGCCATGCGCCCCGGTAACAGACAAGAAGAGGTCTCTATGATATCACGCTCTCTCAAAGGCCTCGCCAAAGAACTCAACATTCCTATCATAGCCCTCAGCCAGCTCAACCGTAACGTCGAGAACCGAGGCATAGGCAAAGATAGCAACGCCATAGACGGCAAACGACCTCAACTATCCGACCTGCGCGAATCAGGTGCCATAGAACAAGACGCCGACATGGTTTGCTTCATTCACCGACCCGAATACTACAAAATAGAAGAAGACAAAGACGGAACAAGCCTCAAAGGCATAGGCCTCTTCATCATCGCAAAGCACCGTAGCGGCGGCCTCGAAGATATCAAACTGCGATTCATTCCCGAACTCGTCCGCTTCGATGACTATGACGGAACAAACATCTTCGCAAACAGACCGGAGTCTTCCATGACTTCTCAGACATTCGCCTCTCGTATGAACAACGCAGGGTTTAACCCCAACTCCACAACAAACAACAATATTGACGACCCCTACGGAAATGCCACATTCGACGCCGACGTACCTCAGATAACAACACCTTCGGACGAAACCCCTTTCTAATACAAAACAACAGATATATATTACCTCACACAAAGTCATCAGCCCACGGTAGATGACTTTTTTCATTCCCCACCATCAGTGTTTCACGTAAAAGAGTGCGAATAATACGTAAAAACACCAACACTCCACTTATATTAAAGGATAAAAGACTATGTTTGCTACATCAAAATAAGCAAAACAAAAAAGTAATAACATAATAAAAAGATAAAAGATATGGCTAATATCGAGGCACAACTTAATGACTTCATGACGAAGATCATCGCAAAGAACCCGGGCGAACCTGAGTTCCACCAGGCAGTAAAAGAGGTAGCAGAGTCACTCATGCCTTTCATCGACGAGAATCCAAAGTACAAGACAGCTAAGATTCTTGAACGTATGGCAGAGCCTGAACGTGTCATCATCTTCCGTGTACCTTGGTTGGACGACAAGGGCGAAATACAAATCAACCGTGGCTTCCGTATCCAGATGAACTCAGTGATAGGACCATACAAAGGTGGTTTGCGCTTCCACCCAACAGTAAACTTGGGCATCTTGAAGTTCTTGGCTTTCGAACAGACTCTTAAAAACAGCTTGACAACACTCCCTATGGGTGGTGGCAAAGGCGGTTCGGACTTCGACCCTAAAGGAAAGTCAGACAACGAAGTTATGCGCTTCTGCCAGAGCTTCATGACAGAGCTTGAACGCCATATCGGAGCAGACACTGACGTACCTGCAGGCGACATAGGTGTTGGCGGTCGTGAGATAGGTTACCTCTTCGGTCAATACAAGCGTCTCCGCAACGAATTCACAGGTGTTCTCACAGGCAAGGCTCTCGGCTGGGGTGGTTCACTCATACGTCCTGAGGCAACAGGCTACGGCGTAGTATACTTCGCAGCAGAGATGCTCGCTACTCAGGGCAAAGACTTCAAGGGTAAGACCGTAGTTATCTCAGGCTCAGGAAACGTTGCACAATATGCAGTACAGAAGGCAACACAACTTGGTGCTAAGGTCGTAACAATGTCAGACTCTAACGGCTATATCTATGACGCAGACGGCATCGACGCTGATAAGTTGGCTTATGTACAGGAACTTAAGAACGTTAAGCGCGGACGTATCAAAGAATACGCAGAGAAATACCCTACTGCTCAGTACTTCGAAGGTGAGAAGCCATGGAAGAACACTAAGTGTGATATAGCTCTCCCTTGCGCTACACAGAACGAAATCAACGAGGACGATGCTAAGGCTCTTATCGCTAACGGTTGCTACGCTATCGCTGAGGGTGCTAACATGCCATCAACTAACGAGGCTATAGCTGTTTACCAGGCTGCTCGTATACTCTACGCTCCAGGTAAGGCTTCTAACGCTGGTGGTGTCGCTACTTCAGGTCTCGAGATGACTCAGAACTCTATGCGTCTCCCTTGGACTCGTGAAGAGGTTGATGCTAAGCTTCACCAAATCATGATTAATATACACGCTACTTGTGTTAAGTACGGTACTGAGGCTGATGGTCACATCAACTACGTTAAGGGTGCTAACATAGGTGGATTCATCAAGGTGGCTGACGCTATGATTCAGCAGGGTCTTGTATAATAATCTCTAATAATACTGAAAGGTGGATTGCTCCAGTGGGCAATTCACCTTTTTTGTTTTTGGGGGACAACCCTCCGAGTAAATACTCTTGTTGATACGACATACCCCAAAGTACCAATTAGCATTGGTGAATCATATCACAATGCAATAATCTTTTTCTATGGTCATCGTCTGCCATGCACAACATCGGTAATGGGTTTTTCTTTGTTTTTTGCCCACAATGGGCCAGATTGGCAATATCTTTTTCTATGTTTTTTGTCCGCAGTGGGCAATATCAGTAATATCTTTTTCTGGGATTTGTGTCCGCTGTGCGCAACATCAGTAATGTGTTTTTCTCGGGTTGGTGTCCGCTGTGGGCCAGATTGGCAATATCAATTGCATGGATTACCGCCAACTGTGCGCAACATCAGCAATGTGTTTTGCTTGGGCTTATGTCCGCAGTGGGCAATATCAGTAATATCTTTTTCTGGGATTTGTGTCCGCTGTGCGCGGGGCACATACTTTTTTTTCACTACGTTCAAACGCAGGCGG
>CALAUL010000062.1 GCA_937892255.1 uncultured Bacteroidales bacterium
CGTTCATTGCCTCCACTTGCTCGGTATTCCTCCACACCCATGATATTGCCATCTTTATCGAGCATGAGTTTGTTGCCTTTAGCGTCTTCGACCATCACCCTGCGTTTGCGTTCTAAGCTATACGTCACATCTGTCGTATCACCCAACTCTGTCACAGCGTAGTATTTACCTTTTTGTTTGACAAGGGTAGCAAAGTTTACTTTATATGTGCCTAAATTGATTGTATCGCGTATGCTGTTGTTATATGTCGTTCCTGCTATGTCTAATGCTAATTGTTCATGCCATGCTTTCATAGCGTCTACATCCATATTCAGGTCATCGTATTCTACTGAGACCATATAGAAGTTGCTTATTGTCACTCCGTCGGTATTGACACGCAGATTGTCATATTCACACATCACCTTGACGCCCCATATATTCAGATGCATATACATCAGTCCTCTATATGAGCCATTGCTATTTTTTGTAGCTGAGTATATCTCAAATTTAGATGTCCCTCGTTCATTTTCTATCGTATCTCCCGGAAAGAGTTCTTTCTCTGTGAAGTTGGTTATCTTCCTTGGCTCGGGTCTCGGTCCGCATTCGTATGTTGTGCCGTCGGGTCTTTTAGGTTTAGTAAAGGCTTCGGGTATTGTGAAGTCTTCCCATTGGCTCCACTCGGAGGTTACTCCGTTTTGACATATACCTTGCACTCTGATATGCCATGTCGTACCATGCGGATAGCTTTTCTTTCCGTTATGGTTCTCTCCCGACCACAGTGTCTCGTGGTACAGTCCGCCATCGTCATACATCTCAACGTTCCAACCGCCTTTATGTAGTGTGTTGAGTTCCCATGTGGCAGTGGCTATGACGTCTTTCTGTGTTATGCTTATATCACATACTTCAGGACATTTCTCCAAATACTGAAATTCTCGCACTTCAGAGTGTCCACCTTCTTGTATCGATGCTCTGCCACTTGGGTCGCTCACTGTCACTCGCCAACAGTATCTCATACCTGGTTCCATAGCATATGCCGAGGGTATCACGGTATGAAAGAGTCCGCTTGTCTGTGCTGTAATGATAGGTGGTGTATAGGCTGCTATAGTCTGTGCAGGGACTCCTGGTGTGCGCATCTCCCACATCTCAAAGGTGTACAGCAGAGAGGCTGTACCACCGACGCTTTTCGAGGCTTGCCATGTAAAAGTAAGAGGGAGTAGTATGTCTGTTGGTGCTATAGCGTCTTGTTTGGGTGCTGTCAGTACGGGTGGTGGGTAACTTGCCATCCATGCCGTGGCTATGCCTTTATTAGAGAGTGTTCTACCTGTATGCAGATGTTCAAGCCACACTGTTATTTTCCACAGTCCGCCAGGTAAAACTCCGCTCTTGATATATGCTGTTTTATCGTAGCCTTGAAAGGTGAGGTTGTCAAGTTGTAATGTTTGTTTGAGGTCATCGCCTATCAGCACTCGTGCTTCGCCTCCGCCAAGGAAAAGGGGTGTCACTGGTGCGTCTTTTCTACTTGTTATGGTTATACCATGGCTCTCCATCTTAATACGCAGACGCACGGGGACTTCAGTGATTGTGACATCTCCTACATAGATATTGACCATCAGACTCGTAGAGCCACTCTCCGACATCTTAGAGAGCGATGTGGTGTATGGTGGCGTCAGTATAGGCGTCACGGTGATGGGCATCTGCTGAGACATTGCTGTTGTCACAGATATTATCATCATAATGAGTATGCCCAAGATACGACGCATGTTTTTCTCTCTATTACGCAGTTAGTTTTGGTGTTTTCGCAAATGTAACAAGATTACAGCAAAATACAATTATACAAAGGAGAATATTAACTGCACTACCTCTGCAATGCTATTGCAGTGCCTTTGCAATGCCTCTGCAATGCCTCTGCAAAAATCAACTTCGGTGCGCACCGCATGCGCATATAGTGCGCATGACACATTTCAATAAACCAAACTCTACAAAACAACTCCTTTAAATATCGTTTAAATGGTGTTTAAACAACGTCTATATCACATAAAGTTTCTTTTAATCCTTTTTTTCAATACACAATCCAAACCACCTCACAATGAATACTCTTGCCTTGAGCTATATGGTTCTCCTCTATTAAGGCTTACTTTGGACTTACACTCATTAGATAATGCTCATGCTAAGCGTACCCTCAAAAAAAAGAGGAGAACCCAACGGACTCTCCTCTTTCTTTGTTTTATACAGACATGTTTGTTTATATCAGTCAACAAATAATCCCAACGAACCTACATACATATATATAGTATATGAGAGTGCAAGACCAATGACTCCAACTAACAAACCTATCTTAACCATTTCCTTCTGCTGAACTGTTCCCTGAGCATGAGCAAGAGCATTCGGCGGTGTAGATATTGGTAATGCCATAGCTAACGAAGCAGACAAAGCAATACCTATGAGCAATGTAGCTTCGCCTCCAAATGGAGCAAGTGATTCCTCTGCGCTCTTTGCTATCACACTCAAAATAGGAATAAGAAGTGCTGCCGTAGCTGTATTACTCATAAATGTAGACATCACATAACATAAGACTCCTGAACCAACCATCATCAAAACAGGTGGCCACGTACCAAATGGAATGTCATTAATGATATGCTTTGCCAAACCCGTATCATTCATTCCTACACCAAGAGCAAATCCTCCAGCAACAAGCCATAGCACATCCCAATTGATGTCTTTCAACTGCTCCTTTGTAAAAATACCTGTAACACAGAATATACCAACAGGTATAAGGGCAACGATATTGGCATTCAAACCCGTTGCTTTATCAAGCACCCATAATACAACTGTTAAAATAAACGTGAAGGCTACAATATTAAATGTCTTCTTGTCAACATTCACATCTGGTATCTCTATCTTAATGTTCTTCTGCTTAAATGGGAAAAGCACTAATAATAGCACCCATGCAAGAAAAATAAGTACAGCCACCAATGGAACCATAAACATCATCCATTCTCCAAAGCCCAAATCTAAATTCAAACCTTCTGGATCATTGAGATATTTCAACGCTATAGCATTAGGTGGCGTTCCGATAGGTGTACCTATACCGCCTATATTAGCCCCTATAGGCACAGATAAGGTAAGAGCTATCTTCCCTTTCCCATCTACAGGCATCGTACGAAGTACTGGCGCAAGAATAGCAAGCATCATCGCAGCTGTTGCGGTATTACTCATGAACATAGAGAATATTGCGGTAATCACCATAAAGCCCAAAAGTACTATCTCAGAACGTGTGCCAAATGGCTTCATAAACGCTTTTGCCAATTTGACATCCAAACCACAACGTGTCGAAACTATCGCCAACACAAATCCTCCAAGGAAAAGCATCACAATTGGGTCCGCAAATGTCGCCATAATATTCTTATATGGAACAAGTGTTCCCAATTCTGCCGATTCTATGCCTTCTCGTAGAAACAACAGAGAGTTGTTAGAGACGGTAAGCAACATGATTACAATGACTGCCACCGAAGTAGTCCAAATAGGTATAGCCTCCGTTACCCACATAATCGCAGCAAATACGAATATCGATATCATACGCTGCTCTACCAAACATAACGAGGGCAAACCATAAATAGCGGGTGGCGCAAACCAAAAGAATAACGACGCCACCAATGCGATTACAATTTTAATTAATCGAGTAGTATCCATAAATTGATCTATGACGGTTTGTAAATAATGCGAAAATTATTGATTTTTATTAACACCTGCAACTTTTTTTAAAACAAAAGCATTATTACATCACAGTTTTTTCATTTGATTATTGGTTTACTGGTCAATTTATTAATTTTGATAGTCGCAATGCCTTTGCACTGCTATTGCAGTAAGCATGGTTGGCTATGTGATTTTCTATATCATTATACAGCCCCTAAAATAGTTCTATCTGCGATTCATTTTAACGGCATTTAAATACCTCAATTGATTATCTCTATTTCTTCAACCTAACTTAGACAAACTCAATTTCACAACATTTCTTATATCAGCTCTCGTTCAATTATCAATAGCAAATAGCATTTTTTCATTATCTCATATTTTTATCACGAGGAAAATATTCTTACATCACGAGGAAAATATTTTGCTTGTATTGTCTCTTTCTGACCATAGTACAACAATCTGTCTACCGACAGGCAGGACATATACACCATAGATACGCCATAGGTACACCATAGGTACGCCATAGGTACACCGTAGATACACCGTAGGCTCACCATAGGTACACCGTAGCTACACCATAGCTACACCATAGATACACCGTAGATACACCATAGGTACACCGTAGGTACACCATAGGTACACCGTAGGTACACCATAGCTACACCATAGGTACACCATAGGCTCACCG
>CALAUL010000063.1 GCA_937892255.1 uncultured Bacteroidales bacterium
TCGACATTTTCGCAAAAAGTCGAAGATAGGGAGACTTTGATAAGGCTTTGGTAGGGGGAATATAACTTTAAGGATACTGAAAATTAGTTACAGTATGGATTGGCATTTAAGCTGAGAGAGTAAAGAAAAAGTGACGTAATAAAGATTCATTAAACAATTAACACATGGAAATCCACATCAGATAAATCCGACTGAAAACAAAAAAGTGTACCCGACACGTCAGATACACTTTGCATTTCAAGGGTGAAAGACCGGATTCGAACCGGCGACCTCTAGAGCCACAATCTAGCGCTCTAACCAACTGAGCTACAATCACCATTTTTCCGTTTGCGGTGCAAAGATAACACGAAAAGATTTATATTTGCAAATATTTGACACAAAAAATTGTTCAACGAACCTTGCAATGGATGTAACATCTTTATATATAACAGATAACAACTTTGACCAAAAAATCAAAGAATTGAAGACAATGCTTCGTCTGCGTATGAACGGCGAGACCTCTACACAAATGAAGAAACGTAATCTTAAATATACTCTCAACTACGGAGTGTCACTACCCCATATAAAAGAGATAGCCGGTAAAGTATCATTCACTCCCGATGAATGCAAAAAGCTTTGGCTTATGAACATACGAGAAACGATGCTTTTGGCATGTATGCTCATGCCTCAGAGTGCAGCGACATTAGACGAGATGACTGACTGGGCTCAGAGAATAGAGACTTCTGACATGGCCGAACAAGCCTCTTTTTTTCTGTTCGGAAGATTAGAAATCGCAGACAAGATAGCAACAACAATGCTCAATGCGACACACACATACGCATACGCCATAACATATTTTACAGCCGGCAGAGCATTGCAAATGGGCATCAACATCAACAACGACACAGCAAAAGAGATAATATCACGAATAAAGGACACAAAAGTATTTAACACTGCAGAAGCAAGAGGATTATCACTGTTGTTAAGACAAATAATTCGTCACAAGAGAGACCTAATAGACGATGTGAACAGAGTTCTCGAAAACATAAAAAATAGCGGAACAGAAGAGGCTCAAAGATTAGTTTACGAAGTAGAAACAGAAAAAAAGATGTATGACGATATATGTTCAGACAACAGCATTTGACATTAGACAAGACATAAATAAAGCAAAAAAAACGGGGAATGATTTGACTATTCAGTAATTTATTATACCTTTGCCGTCCGAAAGTATAGAATAATTAAGAACATAATATAGTAGTACAATGAAACAGGGAATCCATCCGGACAACTACAGACTCGTAGCATTTACGGACATGTCGAATGGCGAGACATTCATCGTGCGTTCAACTGCCAACACAAAGGACGAAGTTGAAATCGACGGTGTAACTTACCCACAGGTAAAGCTTGAAATCTCAAGCAGCTCTCACCCATTCTACACAGGTAAGATGAAGCTCGTTGACACAGCCGGTCGTGTTGACAAGTTCATGAATCGTTATCAAAAACATTTCGAAAGCCGTAAGAAATAATCTAAAGCTTCAAGCATAAGTTATTTCAATCATTTTCGAGAATGACGAAATAAAAAGTGGTATTCCGAGTGATTGCCACTTTTTATTTTTTTATAACAATGACATGTCACCAACAAAAAGAAGTGTAGCTCAACACACATTAGGTTGCAAACTCAACTTCTCAGAGTCGTCAGAGATGTGCAGACGCTTAGAACCTCTTGGCTTTGAACGTGTCGACTTTGAAGAGAGAGCCGATGTATATATCATCAACACTTGTAGCGTCACCGAGGAGGCAAACAAAAAATGCCGTTCGATGATAAAACGTTGCATTCGACGCAATGACAACGCATTTATCATTGTCACAGGTTGCTACGCCCAACTTCGACCCGAAGAGGTCGCTAAGATTGAACACGTGGACTTGATTCTCGGCTCAAATGAGAAATGCGATTTGCTCGATTATGTTGGCGACTTCTCCAAACGACAGACTCCTACTATCGTCGTTGGAGATATTATGAAAGACAGACGATACTGTGGTGCATTCTCCGTAGGCGACCGTACTCGTTCTTTCCTTAAAATACAAGATGGCTGCGACTACTTCTGTTCTTATTGCACTATACCCTTTGCCAGAGGCGTAAGCAGGTCAGGAACAGTAGCCGAGACTGTCAGATTAGCAGAAGAGGCCGCTCATTGCGGAGCTAAAGAGATAATACTTACAGGTGTCAACATTGGCGACTTCGGACATCGCAACGGTGAGACATTCCTCCAACTTATCAAAGCCCTCGAAGAGGTGGAAGGCATCGAACGTTACCGCATTTCATCTATCGAACCCAACTTGCTCACTGACGAGATTATAGCACATGTGGCTAAGTCAAAGAGATTCATGCCACACTTTCATATACCATTGCAATCCGGCTCTGACGAGGTATTAAGGCTCATGCGACGACGCTACACTGCAGGGTTCTTTAAAGATAAGATAGCCGCAGTAAAAAGAGCTATACCTCACGCCTTCATCGGCATTGACGTCATAGTGGGGACTAATGGCGAGACTGAAGAGCTCTTCAACGAGACTTATCAATTGCTTTCAGAGATTGATTTCTCTCAGCTTCACGTCTTTACATACTCTGAACGTCCCGGCACGCAGGCGCTGAAAATAACGCCTGTCATTCCTCTTAAAGAACGCCAACGCCGTAATGCCATATTGCACGAATTATCGGAAAAGAGACACGAGGCATTCGTCAAAAGATATATCGGCACAGAGGCAATGGTTCTCTTGGAGTCCACCGTCAAAGATGGGCTTATGTCAGGATTTACCGAAAACTATATCAAGGTAGATGTTCCATATAGCGAACGCCTTGTAAATACTATACAGAGAGTCAGAATAGGAGAAACAATTTCAGAAATAATGGAGCTATGAACTACAAGAATATATGCCACGAGGTAGCACAACTGGCACGCACTACAGGTTTGCAACTGCTTAAATACAGAGAGAAAAATGCTCTTGTAATAGAGACTAAGGGTCACAACGATTTTGTCACTCAGATGGACAAATACACCGAAGGTCTTCTCGTTGAGGGTCTGGATAAGATATTGCCCGAAGCAGGCTACATAGCCGAAGAAGGCACACGCACAGACAACGGAGAGGAATACAAATGGATAATAGATCCAATCGACGGAACGACCAATTTCATACACCTCATGCCTCCATTTGCTATAAGCATTGCCTTAATGCACAAAGGCGAAATCGTCGTTGGCGTAGTATATGAGATGGGACGCGACGAACTTTTCACTGCTTGGCTCGGTGGTGGTGCTTACCTCAACGGCAAACCTATCAAGGTGACCGCAGCAAAGAGCATTGCTCAGTCTCTCGTCGCAACCGGTTTCCCATACAATGAGTTCTCACGTATGGACAACTACATGAAGACATTGACTCACTTCATGAGACACTCGCAAGGTGTACGACGCATAGGCTCCGCAGCAACAGATATGGCATACGTAGCAGCAGGACGCTTTGAACTCTTCTATGAGTACGACCTCAAACCTTACGATGTAGCAGCTGGCGCAATACTTATCACTGAAGCTGGCGGTAAGGTCTCAGATTTCAAAGGTGGCAATAACTATATCTTCGGTCGTGAAATAGTAGCTACAAATGGCAATGTTCACGCCGAATGTATCGAAATAACAAAAGAGATATGAAAACCTTAGCCGTAGTCATACTCAACTGGAACGGAGCTGCCCTTCTACGCAAATATCTCCCCAAAGTAATAGAGAATACCACACGAGAGGTACTTTCGTGCAAGGTAGACATCATAGTAGCCGATAATGCGTCTACAGATGAGAGTTTGGAGATACTAAGCAATGACTTCCCAGAGGTAGCTGTCGTACCATTGGATAAAAACTACGGATTTACTGGCGGATACAATAGAGCCATTGCACAAATAAGCCATGACTATGTAGTATTGCTCAACTCAGATGTAGCACCTCAAAAGGGTTGGATAGAGCCTCTTATCGCTCTCATGGAAAACAATCCACAGATAGCTGTCTGCGGACCTAAAATACTTGATGATAAAAGGCCAACACATTTCGAATATGCAGGAGCCGCAGGTGGCATGTTGGACATCTTAGGTTATCCTTTCTGTAGAGGTCGAATAATGAATGATATAGAAGAGGACAAAGGACAATACAATGATGAGACAGACTGCATGTGGATAAGTGGTGCAGCTCTCATGATACGACGTAGTATTTACTTAGAAACACTCTTAGACGAAGACTTCTTCGCCCACATGGAAGAGATAGATTTGTGCTGGCGTCTTCGCAATAAAGGATACAGAATAGTAGCTTGCGGAAAGTCGGCTGTCTTCCATTTAGGTGGTGCAACGCTTAACAGCTCAAATCCACAAAAGACATATCTCAACTTCCGCAACAATCTGATTATGATGGTCAAGAACTACAACACGTGGTGGTGGAGTTTGATAGTTTTCATTCGTTTGATATTAGATGGCGCAGCCGGTGCGATGTATCTCATGCAGGGAAAGCCTCGTTTTGTTTGGGCTATCATAAAAGCACATTGGCATTTCTTCGGGAGTTTAGGCACTTCGTTGCGCAAACGCAAAGTATTGGCGACAAGACGTTCCAAGTCTTTACCCAAGGAGATTTATAGAGGACTATTTTACTTCGCGAAATAACATCTTTCAGCTATTGCTACACACAAAAAAAAGAAGCTTAACCTCTACGATTAAACTTCCCTTATAATGCTATGACACTTGTTTAGAACTTCGCTCCGTAAGTAATATCGTCAACAAGCACGTAGTTGAGATAACTGTTGTTCAAATCATAAGTGTCAATTGTCTTGCCATTAGCATCAACGATACGGATATACGCCTCGAAGAGGTAGCAGTCGTCGATGTTGTCAAGATTTACGTATGTCCAATCCTTTACCTTAACAGTTGTCTTTCCATTAGCATCTGTCTCTGCCAAAACGACAGGAGTACCAGCCATGCCACCATTTGCCACCTGTGTTGCTCCACTCTTAAGAGCTCCAAGGAAAGATGAGAACGAGTTGAAGCTAAACGAATCAATATAGCCGTATACAACAAATTCAATACGTGAGTTTTTAGGCAACTCTGCAATACCTATCTCCTCGCGCAACTCTGCATTTCCTTCACCTTCTTCGAGCAACTCGTAGATACTTGTTGTATTTACATAAAGACCCTCTATCTCGTCAAGCAACAACAGCGAAAGAGCTGCCGACATATCTGCCTGTATATGCTTACTGAACAATGCTCTGCACACCAAGCCCGGATTACATAGCAACGCTCCATTGCCAGAATGATAAGTTCCGCTATATGGCACAAACCACTCTGTACTATCGCCTGACATAAACCATGTTGGGAAGAATCCGCCATAGTATGTGGTATAGATAGAATCCAACGCAGCTTCCGAAAGAGTCAAAGATTCCGACTGTGTAGCATACTCCTTAACCTTTGCTCCGTCTGTTGAGAAGAAATAGACATCACTATAACCCAAACCATCAGATAATGTGAATGTAGACACTCCGGTTTTATTAGCAATCATGTCAAAAGCTCCGGTAGTGTTAACCTTAGGTGTTGAATAGTCCATGACATACGTCTTTGGACCCTCTTCATCGTCGTCATCATGACAAGCCGTGAATGTAAAACTTGCGACTCCTGAAAGCGCAAGGGCAAATAATAACTGCTTTTTCATACTTTTTTTGTTGTTTTTATTCGTTCACAAATGTACATCTTTTATTCGTGGATACGAAACAAACAATGTTTTAGTTGTAGCTAATCTGCAAAATAGATTAACTTTGCATGCAGAAGTTGAAACAAATGGAAATATATACTGTTTTATCGGCTAAAGATTGGCACCGACATAATAACACTGTAGCAAGAGGCTATTGCTTCGACACAGAAGACCACCTATATAACAGCACGTCTCTTGCGAAATACTTTGACGACATCGACGACGAACCAACTCTACGAGAGAGACTAAAAAACAGCAACGGTATTTTTTCCGTCATCATCAACAAGCCTCACTTTAAAGCTTTGGCGATAGACAGCTCTCGCATATATCCGCTCTTCTACAAGTGCAATGGCAAAGTGTCCGACAACGCCAACCTGCTTATCGACAAGAAGTCCGCCATCGATTCATCGGCTCTCTGCCTTTACGAAGCTGGAAGTGCCCCTCTCGAAGGAGAGACGTTAGTCAACAACATAAAACAGGTAAAGCCTTCGGGATATGTCATTTTTGACAATAACGGTTGCAAGTCGGAAAAATATTACGACCTACTTGTATCACAACAAGATTGCAAGACAAAAGACGCCAAAGAATTAGAACATGTCATGCTCTCGGCTCTCGACCGCTCAATAAAATCGATAGGAGACAGACAAATAGTGATACCTCTTAGTGGCGGATACGACTCAAGACTCATCGTCTGCATGCTGAGAAAACTCAACTACAGCAATGTCCTATGCTACACTGTAGGCGACGAAAACAGTTTTGAAGTACAGATAGCCCGAAAGGTAACAAAGTATCTCGGCTACAAACATATAGTCGTCGACAACGCCACCTCTTTTGTCGATGCAGAGATTACAAATGAAAAAGATTTCGAGAGTTACTATATGCACATGGGGAGTTTGGGAAACTTCGTCTATATATTTGAATATGCAGCTGTTAAGAGTCTAAAAAGACGAAATATCATCAACGACGATGCCGTATTCATACCCGGACATTCGGGTGATTTCTGGGGAGGTGCTTACGTACGAAAATCTCATATCCGTCCGACAGACAACAAACATAATGTTGCATCATCAATCATGTATGACATTTTGGAATTCGCATATAGCCACAAGGCTCTGAACATTATCCAAACAACTCTCGACGATAACCATACACCACACTCACAGATTCAGAATTTCGTAATGAACTACACCCTTGCCCATATCATAAACAACTCCGCAAGAGTGTATGAGTTCTTCGGTCATGAAGTAAGATTGCCCTTTTGGGACAGAGAGATAATGGATTTCTTCAAAAACCTATCATGCGACCTATTTGTTGACAATCGGATATATTACAACTTTGCGCATTCGCTATTTACGGACTTCAATGTTGATTTTCGCCAACCGGAAGTAACTCCCGCCGACATAAAAAAACAGTGGTGGCGAAATCGCATCAAAAAGACAATTCCCAAATTTCTTGCCGTGAAGTTCGTCAAAAGAAACAACATAACTAACGAACTTCACCTATGCAAACCCCTGCTGGAAGAACTACGCAAGAAAAACGCTTATGGAAATAAATTTTACTCTATCAACGAACTCATGAAAGAATGGTACCTCATGAAGGTTAAAGAGCAACTACAGACTTTCAAGACCTCATAATCAAAGACTTGCCTCTGATTTCCGTCTCTTTTACAAAACAGTTAAAACAACATACTTCAAGACAATCGCAAAGTCTCTTTATGTGTGAGAAATGTACCGCCGTTGTAGTCCATGAGGTTATCTGTCTTGCTCGTAGTGTAGAATGTTTCACTCTCAGGCGAGAAGGTATGATGCAGGGCATTTGTACCATGGGCAAGTTCGTGGGCAACGGACATCTGCTGAGACACTGCTGTTGTCACAGATATTATCATCATAATGAGTATACCCAAGATACGACGCATGTTTTTCTCTATTACGCAATCAGTTTTGGTGTTTTAGCAAATGTAACGAGATTACTGCAAAATACAAATATGCAAAGTAAATATTGACTGCAATGGCACTGCAATGTCTTTGCAGTGGGTCTGCAAAAATCAATTTTGGTGCGCACCACATGCGCACGAATATCTCTTTACTCCATTCCTCACACTCACCAATTATCACACTCTTAATATCATTTAAACGGCATTTAAACGGCATTTAAACACCGTTTAAACACATTCTCGTCCTTTACTCTTACTACAATTCTACATTACGCATAACCCCCAATTCGGCGTAGCGTTTCTCTACGTCCGAGCTAAAAGCAAGGCTCCTGCCTTGCACACACACATTGCTCGCACAGATGATGCCGATAACGCTGATTGATAGTATTATGTAGAGTGGGTTCATTGGCTATTTTTTACGAGAAGGCGAAATGCCGAGCGAGGAGAAATCATTTCTTACGTTCCATCTCTTCCGCCATCTTACCAAAACGGTCTTTGAGAATTTTTTCTGCTTTCTCCATTCCAAAATCAAGTTTTGTTTCCGTTGTTCTTTGTTGAATATATTGGAATTCCCATTTGCCATTTTCCCATTTATAGACCTCTAATGGTGCATTGTCTTTCGGTCCCCAATCTGGCCATTCTACGCCATTATCATCAACAGCTCCTCCTTCTGCATATAGCGACTCTTGTTTGAAATAGAAAAAATATATTTCAAAATGTTCTTCTACATCTTCTTTAAGAATGGCATCTATCAAAGTTTTTTCCTGAGCTAAAACTAATTCTCCTCGTTTTTTCCACTCTCGTGGACTAAATTTATTGAAATTAGTAATCTTTGCAAACATTGTATCTCGTGGTAGTATTATCAAATAGCCACTACCGCCATTTTCACGTTCTGCATTGTACCATTTGCTTAAATAAGCAACCTCAAGTGTATCAATTATTGAGCATAACTCAAACGATAATTTTCGATTTTCCACTAAAGAAAAATAAGACTTATGGAAACCATCTTCTTGAGCATTGGCACATTGAATCATTATCAAATGTACAATTGTTAATAATATTGCTCTTTTCATATTCTAATATATTATAATTTAACAATAGGTCTAAAATAGCCTTCCCATCCATCATGCTTTTTTAGAGCATTACCTAATCTGGAATATTTTGATTCACGGACACAACCCTTACAAGCACCAGAATTGTATTTTGATTCTTCACGAGAACCATTACTGCCAATAGCTTCAATTACTGTTACAACATCATCTTTGTACTCTTTCACAACACCTACATGTCCAGGTCCACCATCTATTCTCCACAAGAAAATATCTCCGGGCTTTATATCTGTATACGTGTTTTGTTTGCTACCAGCAATATATTGTACATATTCGTTACTGCCTATTTTCGCAATATCAGCAAAATCTGCAGTGGTCAAATTTGGTACATTATCAAGTCCGCAAGCCAACTGCAAGAAACGGCAAGCAAATTCCGAGCAATCCATTCGCTCTAAGGCTTCTTCTGTCGTATCGGTGCGTAATGTTCCTGAGTCTTGATTATATGTTTTGCCTATATACGTTTCTATTATAGCCAACGCGTTTTGAATCGGATCTTCTTGTAACATGGTTTTATAGATATATTCCTTCAGATCCTTCACGCAATCCCAATTGCAAGTTATTTCAAGCGGATATTTATCGCCATCTTTTTTGCCAAAGCCTAACATTACGTTGTTCTTACCTGTCCACTCTCTGATTTCTGGCGATTCATATATGTTCTCCTCGTTTATATCAAATGATAAATCTTTAGAATTAATAGATAAAGTTACGTCACTTATCATCTTGCCATTAGGTAGAGCTATCATTTCGCCATATTTAGATATTTTATCATCCACCTTTCGAGAGAATTTTTTGCCTTTCTGTCCTGCAAATTTCATTGCTCGCACAATTTCTAATATGTAGTCATTATCGTCCGATTCTCGCACAATATGCGGACACTCGTCTAAATCAGATGTCATAAAGTGATCAACCCAATTCATTGCACCAGTGCTACCTATGCACGTATACAATGCATCATTTATGTCATTTCCCTCGGCTTTAGCATTATTATCGTATATACATAGATTTGAACCTGTCACTTTGAGTATTTTATCCTTAGTCATCTGAACTTTATCAGTTGGTGTGATATACTCTTTGTTGTTGAATGAGTAGCAAATGTCGCGGAGTTCAGTTGTTAAGTCTTCTTCCTTTAGCTGTTTTAGTATACCCAACGATTCCAATATGTTGCTAATGTCTGTATCGGTGCAACTTCCAGAAATTTGAATAACTAGTGAAGGCACTAATTTGCCATTCTCTTTCTTGCCATTCTTAACAAACGACAGTAGCCAATACTTTTTGCTTTGGCTCTTGTCTATATACATATATCGTTTGATTGATTCGTTATTCAAGTCGCTCAAGTTATTAATAGACATTTTTTGCAGTCCACTAAGTGTTTCGGAGCTTGTCATGTTATAAATGGCAACATTATATTGTTTCTCGTCGTCATTTCTTTTGTATGTTATTTTAGTGATATATACCCTATTGCAATTTATACTTAAGCTTTGAATTTTAGAATTGCTCTTGGCATCATAAATCTTTCCCCAAATTGCTTTCATAATATTCGTAGCATCAGCAGCTCTAACTGCCCATTCCGACAACCATTTTACATCTTCATCAGACATATTACTGAGTTCATCTTCCCTATCTGCAGATTCCTCTTCTGGGATGGTTTCGGTATTTTCTGCAGTTGTTTCAGTTTCTTCTTGTTGGGGATTTTTAGCATCTTCCAAACGTTTACTATTAAAGCCTAAATCAAAATCTTCGGAAACTTTGTCTGTTTTTATCTTGCTGTAATAATCCTCGCACGTAGCATTATTGTGCGAATACACTTTATTCAGAAGCACCACAAATTTGTCAACTACATATTTTTCGACATTTTCACTCTCCCCCTCATCATCCAAGAAGCCCAATACATTCCTATGTTTCTCGTGCGACCATTGCCATTGTGTGTGCGTGAGTGTCGTACCAGCATTGTAGTCCATGAGGTTATCTGTCTTGCTCGTAGTGTAGAATGTCTCACTCTCTGGCGAGAAGGTATGATGCAGAGCATTTGTACCATGGGCAAGTTCATGCGCTATGGTGCGAGCGTTGGTGTACTCATTGTAGATAAAGCCATAGTGACGACCAACGGGCATGTAACCGCCAATAATGTCGCTTGTGGGATTACCTTCGTCGTCGAGAACGAGAGGCACGTCGCGCTCGTTTTTGAAGGTGATGTTGGCGTATGGCTCTGCCTTAATTTCGAGTTTTGTATTGCTCTCCACACAGACATAAGCAGGGGTACTCTTGTGGAATATGTGGCATACACAACGCATGATGATTTATGTCGTTTTACTATTCCTACTATTTATATTCATTCATAGGGTCATCAGAATCCTCATGATATTGGCGATAATATGTCACAGATTCTTTCAGTAGTTTAGTTTCTGTCCACCCTGTCTTTTCTATTTTACCAGCATCGGTAATTCGATATTCTGTGATTGTACAAATTGTCCATGGAATTTCCTTATTTGTAACATATTGGGTTCGACCTTGTGCATCAATAACCTTAGTAGTATGTTTAGGATTAACCTTGTAGTCGAAAAGACGAAATGTTTGATTGTTGAGAAAAACTACTGATCTATTATCTTCTTCTCCAGTCTTAAATCCTGCAATCTCAATTTTCGCTATAGATGTACCATCTAAATTAAATATTTGCAAGTAATAAGTATCAAGAGGGTAATCATCAGACGAAAAGGCTTCTGTGTGATTATAAATCAAAATGACATTTGTTTCCATCTCGATTTTTCCAACAATATATGGTTTGTTGTCAATTACATGAGGCACCCAAACATTATCATCAGCATTATAACTACCATCATCTATTTTTAGATCCTCATCTGCAAAGCCTAAATAGCATTTAGAATCTCTATTATCTTCTATTGGACCATAATACAATTCTTTTAATTGATATGGTGTCTGTATTGTTGGAAAAAGATTACAAAACCTTTCAAAATCCGAATTAGTATAGTTTATTTTTTTTGCATCACAACAACCATGAAAGATGCTGATTATTAATGTTATAATTAGAGTACGTTTCATTCTGTCAGATTTAATATGTTTGACCAATATTTTTTCTTACTTCAGTTATTGTATAATAGAAATCTTCTGTGCAATTTTTTATATATGCAGTATTTCCTTTTATTAGTTTTTCGTCAGGATAAATATATAAACGATTAGTTAGGCTTATTCCATAAGTGTCTTTATTATTAGGATTAGTACCGACTTCATAGAAACGATAGTAATATAGTTCCTTTTCTCTATCATAGTGTTTGCCAACTATTACAACGTAATGATTTGTAACTGATGGTGAATTGCCAGAACATTTATTTTTCCAACAATTTTTACCTTTGTCAAAGGTATAATGATGAACGCCAATCATTATTGGCAATTTGTGCACAAAAAGTGATGTATCAATTATATTGATTGATGTTTGGAAATTGCTATTTCCGTGTAAGTTTCCACAATCTGATTCTGTTGACTCAGCAATAACAACTTGCTGCGCTCGGTTTGTAGACTGCCCTACAGAACTCAATATTTCTAAGCAAGCGCGATTGCAACATACATTGGATGTCATTCTCATTTTGACAGAATCGATCAAATGTGGCCAACATGTCTCACAACTAAAAATATCACTAAACTGACTGTACCACATCACTTTATCTGATAAATCAATTTCTTGTATTTGACTATCAAACCAACTATTCCATATCTCTATCAATTTCTCAATTGGGTAAATTTCAAAGCCTTTGATATTATCTCCGTCATCATTCTTTTGTTCACTCGATGGCAAGATGAGCGATAGATAATTTAGCCATTTTTCTACTGCAAGTTGCGGTTCGGAGTCTATTATCTGAATTATCATCGTAGGTTTATCGCCATCAAAAAAGGCTATTATTCCATATCCACCAGAGCGTTTTGTGTAGCCTGCTTTTATGTACTTATTATCAGCCAATTTCGAGTATGATGTCAACTTAATATTCTTAGAATCAAGGCTAATTTTTTCTGCATAAGACAATATTGCAACTCTATATTCTTTTCCTTCCAATGTATATTTCTGAGTGAATATGCCCTTTTCGTGCAGTGTAAATTGCGGATTTTCTCTCTTCGAGATCTTCTCGAAAATCTTTCCACATATATTACTTGTATGTGCCGATTTTCTTATCGACCAAGATTCCAAACCGACATTTTCTTTTGCAGACTTTTCATAGTAAGAATCGAAATTCAACGCAACTTTATCATATAACGACAAATCGTTCTCAACCAATTTTTCCAAATCATCATAGAAATATCCCTCAAGCCAATCACCAAGCCACTTTATAGATGATTGTTCTCGCATTTCACTCTCCCCCTCATCATCCAAGAAGCCCAACACATTTCGGTGCTTCTCGTGC
>CALAUL010000064.1 GCA_937892255.1 uncultured Bacteroidales bacterium
TTTACAATGTAAATGCGAACGCAGTTGAGATGTCGGACCTCCAGAAGGAGAATGTTGAGGCTTTGGCAGGTGGCGAGTGGAGTTTTGGATGCCCGAATGGGTGTTTGGCTCGCTATGGTTTGTGCTATTGTAATGGATTTCATAAATACGAAGAGAAACTTTGGCGTTAATAACAAATAGTTAAAATTGGGAAAGGTCCTTATGTTTATTGAAGTTTTATGTATTACTGAAAACAAAATGAAATAGAATACATGTTGATTTTGTCATAGATGTTTTTGGAGAAGAATTCTCTTAATTTGTAGTTCTGCATCAAATGTAGTTTGATTAAAAAAACTACAAATTCATGGCGTACAATTATAGAAATGTATTTTGTTGTGTTACATGTGGGGCTTCATATAAACAAAGGTCTTTCTCTTATATAAAGTCTAATATGAAAAAGATATCATTTTTTACGTTTATGCTTTTGGCAATATTGCACAGCTGTAAAACAACCGATGGCGAGATTTATCAATCAGAAAGAGATAATGTTATTTCTGCAAAAAATCTAATAAAAGAGATTGATTTGGGCGATGTGGCATTGAGTAATATGGCCGGCATGGTAGATGTCGGAAAGTACATATTGTTTCATGATTATAATTCAATGGACAAACTAATGCATTTGTTTGAAAAGACAACATATAAGAGAGTTGCTTCTTTCGGAAATGTAGGTCAAGGTCCTTTTGAAATATCAAATATGGGCGGTGCGACATGGAACAAAAATAGTCAGGAGTTGCTTGTTTCGGATATGGGAAGTTTTCAGATGTATTCGTATAATGTAGATAGTGTTGTTGCTAATCCAGATTACAAACCCTCTGTAAAGATGAAAATGGATCCATCAACATTTCCGGTAGGTTGTTTCTGTATTAATGATACGAAGTCTGTATGTCAAGTAATGATACCCATAAACAACAGTGGATTTGACATGTGTACAGGGTTGATGAATTTGGAAACAGGAGAGATAAACAAGAAACCGTATGATAGGGAAGATATACATAAAAGACGATTTGAAATAGCTGTTTCGACAAAACATAATCTTTATGCAGAATGCAATCTGTTGTATGACTTGATAAGTGTCTTTGACTTAGATGGGACGTTGAAATACAATATATATGGACCTCAATGGGGAGAAACTGGTTTGTCAACAGGGGAAAAATGTTTGTTTGCAGATGATTACTTAATCGTAGCATACGATGGAACTGTATATGAAGAATATAAAAATGCAAACAGGTGTTTTGTGTTTTCAGTGACTGGACAGTATATAGCGACATTGCAGATAGGATACAACATCACAGCTATGTGTTATGATGAGTCGAATGGTGAATTGATTTTTGCCTTTGATGACGAGATTCAGTTTGGAAGTTTAAAATTAAATGATGTGTTGAAGTAGAGAATGAAAATTGTAGTATTTTTTTTAATTTTCGTTGTATTACTAACATCGTGTAAACGTACGCAGCAAGAAGAAATAGCCGATATATATGCGGAGTGGATGGGAAAGCAAATAATTATGCCTCAAAATCCCATCTTTACTATTGACGCCAAAGATACCGTTACTGTCGAATACAAAAACAATTATAAGATAGTGATGTATGTGGATTCGATAGGATGTTTGTCGTGTCACTTACCATTAAAAACGTGGGAACATTTTTCTCATACAGTTGACTCTTTGGTAGGAAGACATGTGCCAACGCTGATATTTGTGAATGTTACCAAACTTAGAGATATTGGAATGGTGTTGGAACGACATGATTATCATCAACCGATATGTATAGATACGAAAGACGAATTTAACCAACTGAATAAATTTCCTAAATATGAGATGTTTAGGTGTTTTTTGTTGGATGAGAACAACAAAGTTGTGTTGGTAGGCAATCCTACGCAGAATGCAAAAGTAGCGGAGCTGTATCTTAAAGCGATAAAAGAGCGATTTGGAGTGACGGGAGAACATTCGTTGGAATCGGTTCGACCAGTGATAAAAATGGGTGTTTTTGAGTGGAGAGAGAAGCAACAGGCGCAATATATATTGCGAAATGAAACAGATTCGGAGATGCGAATAGAGACCGTATCGACATCGTGTGAATGTACGAAAGCAAGTATAGATAAAGAAGAAATAGCAGTCAGAGACAGTGCCGTTGTGAGTATAGAATATCAAGCGGAGAGAGCAGAGTCATTCATGCGAGAGGTGTATGTTCGAACGGCAAAAGAGGAAATAGTAATAACAATAGAAGGCGAAGGAATTGAACAAGTGGAGGAAAAGAATTAAGTTTGACGTCGGCAAGGCGCAATTTTGTGTCTTGT
>CALAUL010000065.1 GCA_937892255.1 uncultured Bacteroidales bacterium
TACATAACGACTATTCATTTGAGGTGCCACCTAAGTTTGAGATATTCCCCGATAGACTTGAAATTACATCGGCTGGTCGTTTGCCCGAATCTCTCACAAGAGAAGAGTTCTTCAATGGTATATCCATTCCACGCAATAAGGAACTGATGCGTATCTATCGCGATGTGGAATTGGTAGAATCGTTAGGTTCTGGTATACCCCGTATTTTGCGAGCATACGGCGAAGATTGCTTCAAGTTTACAGACAACTTTATTCGTATAACTTTGCCTATAAGTGTACAAGATGGCACCCAGTCGGCACTAAGTGACCAAGTTAGTGACCAAGTTAATAGGTTGATACACAGCTTGGGAGATGATGAATTGTCTGTTGATGAGATTTTGAAAATGTACAAGTTACTATACAAGCAAGTATACAAATCAAAAGGGTATTTCAAGAGACATACTATTCAACCCGCACTGCTTGAAGGGTATGTGGAAATGATATATCCAGATAAGCCCAATCACCCAAAACAGAAATACCGCCTTACAGCAAAAGGATTGGGAATATTAGACTCTCTAAATAAAACTAAAAAGATCTAAGATGTACACAGAAGAAGAGTACGAAGACTATCAAAGTTGGAGAGAGGATATGGAGTTTATGGATAGGTATATGGATGAACTTGATCGTATCTTGGATGAGCAAATTCAAAACCATAATGAAGCATTAGAGGAAGATGAAAGAAGAGAATAAGATAATATTATACCAAGACGATAACGAGATTACTCGTGTATCGGTGCGATTTGCAGATGAGGATTTGTGGCTGACACAAAATCAGTTAGTTGATATTTATCAGACTAGTAAATCAAATGTTAGCGAGCATATTAAGCATATTTTTGAGGATGGAGAGTTGGTAAGAGAGGCAACTGTTCGGAAATTCCGAACAGTTCAAATCGAAGGAACTCGTAATGTTGAGCGAGAAGTGGAACATTACAACCTCGATATGATTATCGCCTTAGGTTATCGTGTGCAGTCGCAGGTGGCTACACGTTTTCGCCGTTGGGCAACTCAACGACTGCATGAGTATATCCAAAAGGGCTTTGCTATGGATGATGAGCGTCTTAAACAGGGTGGCAACCGTTATTTCCGCGAGTTGTTGCAACGCATCAGGGACATTCGTAGCAGCGAGCGTAACTTCTACCAGCAGGTAACAGATATTTATGCCACAGCAACAGACTATGACCCCCGTAGTGAAATGACAAAGATGTTCTTTGCTACGGTGCAGAACAAGTTGCACTATGCTGTTCACGAGAATACCGCTGCTGAGGTTATCTACAATCGCGTGGATAATGAAAAGCCGTTTGTGGGTATGACAAACTTCAAAGGCGATTATGTTACCAAAGACGATGTAAAGATTGCAAAGAACTATCTTTCAGAGATTGAATTGCAACGCTTGAATCTGCTTGTATCTGGGTTCTTGGATTTTGCAGAGTTCCAAGCATTGGAGATGAATCCAATGACAATGAAAGATTGGATAGAGGCGCTTGATGGTCAAATCATCGCACATAAGCGCAAAGTACTCATTAGTAAGGGTAATGTTTCGCACCAACAGGCAATAGCCAAAGCTGAGAAGGAGTTTGAGATATACCGCAAACGAGAAATGGATTTACTAGAAAGTGATTTTGATAGAGAAATCAAGAAACTTAAAGAGAAGTAGAAATTTGCTCAACCTATCATAATATAGAAAGAGTATCATTTTTGCATATTATATAATAGGTTATGATTATGAACCATTTTAGTAATACGGTTAGATATGAATAATTTTGTAATAGATGTTGCTTTTATTGCAGCGAAAGTTGTCGCTATAAAAGACGAGAAAGCAAGAATGATTGTTGACTGTGCATCGTTGGTATATAATGTGGCATAAAAAGCTCGTTTTAGGTCAATTATATATCTGTGTTTTGCAGCTACACTCATCGTATTCCAAAACGACGCAGATAATCGGAAAGAGCACTTTCACAGTGCAAAGTATACGCTTCTATCTCACGACGTAGGGGGTAGTTGCCACGTTGTTCTTCCGCCTTTGTGGGTTCGAGGCGCAATCGGTTGTCGTCTGCCATTATGTCGTAGGTATGTGACAACATTGTCAAAGCGGCTTCTAACATGTCGGTATCAGGCGATATGCTGATGACAGGCTCATTAGGCGCAGGAAGTGCTTCGGGCTGCCAACCGTCATTGTTGAGGTTAAAGAATCTGCAAAGTGCCTCTATTGTCATCTTTGAACCGTTGCGTTTGCTGTCGTATGAATAACCTGCGACATGTGGAGTGTAGATAAAGACACGTTGGTGCAATGTAGGGTCGATATGTGGCTCGTTTTCCCACACATCTATAACGGCTTCAGCGATAATGTTTGATGCCAAACCTTTTTTCAGAGCGACAGTGTCTACGACTTCGCCTCGTGAAGTGTTGATAAGAATGACGCCTTGGCGAACCATGGCGAGAGAATTTTCCGAAAAAAGGTGAAACGTGGGATATTCGCCATCGTAAGTCAGCGGAGTGTGAAATGTGATGATGTCTGCCATACGTAGAGCTTCGTCGTATTTGCAAAAACCCATCTCGTTCTTGGCTCTGAATGGGTCAACTCGTAAGACATTGAGGCCAAGCAGACGACACCACTCTACGACTTTAGAACCGACATTGCCGACACCTATGACGGCTATGGTTTTTCCCCTCAAATCGTAGCCCTTGCGAAAATATAGCATTGCCAGAGCCGAAGCGAAATACTGCTGCACTGAAGTGCTGTTGCAACCCGGCGCATTCTGCCAATGGATACCGTTTTCATGACAATATTTGCGGTCGATATGGTCATACCCTATCGTTGCGGTAAAGATAGCCTTTACTTTTGAGTCCTTGAGCAACGAGCTGTCACACTTGGTGCGAGTGCGTATCACAAGAGCATCGGCGTCATTTACAACGGACGGCGTAAAGCTTCTGCCATCTACATATTGTACTTCCGCAAAGCGTTCTAATGTTCCTTTGAGAAAGGGAATCTTCTCGTCTACAATTATCTTCATATTAGTATGGGTCTACATCTATTTGAATTACAACGCCTTTATATAAGCCTCCTCCGATAAGTTTGTTTACAGTCTCCATCATCAGACTTTTCATCTGTTGCGGAGAGCTTTGTCTCTCCATCTTGAGGATTATACGTTGCAGATACATGTTTGAAATTCTTTTTACCACAGGTTCTTGAGGTCCGAGGACTCGTGCACCAAAGAGCGCTCTGAGGTTATTCGACAGTTCAAAAGCCGCCTGCGACGACGTCTTAAAGTCTCGATGCTTGATGGTGATATTGAGCATTCTGAAGAAAGGCGGGAAGTGAAATACGTGACGTTCTGCAAGTTGTTCTTTTGCATTCTTGTCAAAGTCATTGTCCATAACATTGATAATGACAGGATTTTGAACATTGCGAGTTTGGATATACACTTTACCGCGCGATCCGTGTCTACCGGCTCTGCCACTCACCTGCGAGATAAGCTGGAAGCAACGTTCGTTGGCTCTGAAATCTGGCATGTTAAACATCGAGTCGGCATTCATTATGCCTACGACGCTGACACGTTCAAAGTCCAAGCCTTTGCTTATCATCTGTGTACCAACAAGTATATCGTATTTGTAGTTTTCAAAGTCTTCAATTATAACTTCATAAGCTTTTTTGCTTCGTGCCGTATCGAGGTCCATACGCACCACGCGAGCTTGTGGGAAGACGGCTTTTACCTCCTCCTCTATTTTTTCTGTCCCATACCCATGAGGTTCGAGATGAGGCGTTCCACAAGCCGGACATTGGTATGGCAGCGTGACAGCATACGAACAGTAATGACAGACCAAACTATTTGTATTCTTGTGATATGTCAAACTGACGTCACAGTTTTGGCATTTTGCGACCCATGCGCATTGTCCGCATTCGATATATGGCGAGAAGCCTCTTCTGTTTTGAAACAAGATGACTTGTTCTTTGTTTTTCAGTGCTTCGTCTATGGCCTCCTTGAGTTCGAAGGAGAACAGCGAAACGAGTTTTCCCTTTTTGCGTGCATCGAGCATGTCTATTGGCAACACTTCGGGCATGGCTATGCCGGCATAACGTTGTGTAAGTTGCACATGACCATATTTGCCGTCTTTGGCGTTTTGATACGTCTCGAGGGAAGGTGTCGCCGAGCCGAGAAGAACTTTTGCCCCATGAATATTTGCCAAGACTATAGCCATGTCTCGGGCATTATATCGAGGTGCGGGGTCGTATTGTTTGTATGAAGATTCGTGCTCTTCGTCGACGATTATCAAGCCTAAGTTCTTGAAAGGCAATAGGACAGAAGACCGTACTCCGAGTATGACTTTATATTCATCGCTGTCAATGAGTTTGTTCCACACCTCGACACGTTCTGCGTCGGTAAATTTAGAATGATAAATGCCGAGAGAGTTCCCCAGATATTTATGCAGACGTGAGGTGATTTGAGTCGTGAGAGCTATCTCCGGCAACATATAAAGAACTTGTTTACCCTTGGCAATACACTCTCTGATAAGATGTATATATATTTCTGTTTTTCCCGATGATGTAACGCCTTGTAGCAGTGTTACGTTCTTCTCTTCGAATGATGCTTTGATGTTGTCGTAGGCCACTTGCTGTGCTTCGGAAAGTGGCAAGGGCTGACGAATTTCAATATCTGAGATGCCCAATCGTGACACGCTCTCTTTGACTGCGTCGACAATGCCTTTTTTTATCAGTTCGATCATGGCATTTGCGCTATAGCCTTTTAAGTCGGCCATCTCGTTGCGAGACACAGCTGCTCCTTTACAAGCCTTGCCAAAGCCTCCCAACACTTGTATCAGTGCCATGAGGGTCTCCAATTGTTTGGGTGCTCTTTCGAGTTTATCCATGCACAAAGCCATGTCGTTATCATTGCGCACTGATGCGGACAGCGAATAGAATACTTCGGTCTTAGGCTTGTAGGCATCACGCAACTCTTCGCTTATGTAGAGCGCTTCTTTTTCGAGGAGATGTTTGAGTTGTGGCAATGGGTTGAATTCTCCGGCGCAGTGAGAAATAAGGTCACTAATAGTGCAAATCTTTTTGTTGCGGACGAATTTAAGAATCATCTCTTGTCGAGGGGGAAGAACGTCTTCGGCTTCAAAACAGCTATTGCTGATAAGTTTGCTTTCGCTCTCCAACTTCAATCCAGATGGCAACGAGGCTTTATAAACTTCGCCCAACGAACAGATGTAATATTCTGAAATCCATTCCCATAGTTTCAGTTGTCGGTCAACGACAATAGGCATAGAATCGACAACGGAGAGAATAGGCTTTGTCTGATAATGCTCCGGTGCCACGTCATGAATACGGTAGACAATGGCCGAATATGACTTCTTTTTGCCAAATTGCACCACCACACGAGAGCCTACCGCAATCAGTTTACGCAAGTCGTCAGGCACACTATACGTAAAAAGTTGCATCAGCGGAACGGGCAATATGACATCCACAAAGACCATTTCTCTTCTATTACTTAGGCGAACCCAATTCGTTGCTACACTTTCATCTTTTTCCCGATTATGTTATCGAAGAGCTGTGCAGAAACGAACTGAGTCCGCCTTGTTTTATCTCGTAGTTGTACTTCTTATTTGTTATCTGCTAATATGCGGACTTAAACTGCTGAAGGAAACGCACATCGTTCTCAAAGAAGAGTCGTATGTCCTTCACCTGATAACGCAACATTGCTATACGCTCTACGCCCATGCCGAAAGCAAAACCACTGTACTTCTTGCTGTCAATACCGTTGCTGTCAAGCACAGCAGGGTCGACCATGCCACAACCCAATATCTCGAGCCAGCCCGTTCCTTTACATACGCCACAACCTTTACCTCCACAAAGTGAACAGCTTACGTCCATCTCTGCCGATGGTTCTGTGAATGGGAAATACGACGGGCGAAGACGTATCTGTGTCTGTTCTCCGAAAAGCTCTTTTGCAAAATACAAAAGCGTCTGTTTCAAGTCGGCAAACGATACGTTTTCTGCCACATATAAACCTTCTATCTGGTGGAAGATACAGTGTGCACGAGCCGAAATGGCTTCATTACGGAATACTCGACCTGGGAATATTGAGCGAATAGGAGGTTGCTGTTTTTCCATCACACGCACTTGAACACTCGATGTATGAGTACGGAGCAAGATGTCAGGATTGGTGTTAATAAAGAACGTATCTTGCATATCTCGTGCCGGGTGTTCCAATGGGAAGTTGAGCGCAGTGAAGACATGCCAATCATCTTCTACCTCAGGGCCTTCGGTTACCGTGAATCCCAAGCGTGAGAATATCTCTATGATGTCATTTTTTACTATTGACAACGGATGACGTCCCCCGCATACGTATGATGTGCCCGGCAAGGTAACATCAACGCCTGTCGAACCATTGTCTGTCAATGCAAAGGATTCTTTCATCTCGTTGATACGTTCAGTAGCCAACGTCTTCAACTGGTTTAACTTCTGGCCTAACTCACGTTTCTTCTCTGCCGGCACTTGTTTAAAATCGTCAAACAACACCGAAATGGCACCTTTCTTGCTAAGGTATTTTATGCGCAACGCTTCAGCCTCTTCTACTGTTTGCGCAGTCAATGCGTTAACCTCATCTAAGAGGTTCTGTATTCTGTTTAACATCGCTATTCTAAATTACTGACCGCAAAAGTAATACTTTTAATCGACATAAGGTCAGACGGCTCTAAATTTTATTGGAAAAAGGGAATGAAATATGCAAAGATGATGTAGTGTCGTCGTATGTAGGGAGACAAAATACCTGTCACTCGGCACAATCAGCCTGCACCGTATTGTGATTTATGAAAATAATGCATATTTTTGCTACTTCAGTTGATAAATTTACAGAAATGACTTTTAAGAGACACATACCTAATGCCATTACATCGATGAATCTGTTGTGTGGCGTAATAGCTACAGTATATGCTGTTAGCGGACATTTGCAAACAGCGGCATTGCTTATATTTGCCGGTGCTTTGTTTGATTTCTTTGATGGCTTTGCAGCTCGTGCATTGAAGGTAAGTAGCGATATCGGCAAAGAGCTTGACTCTCTCGCCGACATTGTCTCGTTTGGCATTGCTCCGGCAGCTATGTATTCGACATATATGAAGTCTCTCATAACAGGACAGTCTTACTATCCGATAGGCAACTTGGATACCATAAATATCATTTGGACACTTCTGCCGTTTATCCTTGCAGTCTTTGCTGCACTTCGTTTGGCAAAGTTTAATCTCGACACTCGACAGACAGAAGAGTTCTTAGGATTGACAACTACCGCCACAGGTCTTTTCACGGCTTCGCTCATGTGGACAATAGTCGACAATCCGCAGTGGTTTGTTGGCTGGTTTGGCAAATCGGTTGTGATGCTGATGATATTCATTTTCTGCGTACTTTTGGTAAGCGAAGTGCCGATGTTCTCTCTCAAAATAAAGAAGTTTGCATGGAAAGGTAATGAGTTGCGTTTTATCCTTATAGCTGTTGCGTTGGTGTCGATATGTATCTTTGGTGTTGGAGGCATAGCTGTTACGATTTTGGCCTACATACTATTCTCATTAATAAAATATGCAATAGGCAAATAGTCTTGTCATAATTCTTTACTAAATCTATCATGGGCAAAAAGACGTGGATATCGATAGGAGTCTCAACGGTGATACTTACCATTGTGGCATGTGTCATGTGGCTTAATGTGACGCGTCACTACGAAGATAATAATCCCTTTGACCGAATCCCAACGACAGTCTTGGCAGTATTCAAAATAAATGGGATAGACAATCTAAATGCAGATTTCAACACGTCTAATTATTACAATGATCTAAACGAAATACTACACAACGATATGCTTCGTGCTGCATATCACGACATCGACTCTCTGCTTGGCTATGCTAATATCACCGCACCCATAGTCAGCCAAAGAGATCGATATGTGGCAATATTTGACTTGATGAGCGACACCGAAAATGCCGCCTTCGCTATAAAACTCAACAACTATTTGGAAGGGTTGACGATAAAAAGGAAGTTGAAAAACATAGAAGATTTTTCACCTTCCGACACCACAATCCTCAACAACGATGTCACAACACTCACCATCAACGGCAGAAGCTATTTCCTTTCAATAATAGATGGCACACTCTTTTTTACCAATAGCAATTTGCTCACGGCAGAGATAGTCAGCAATGACACAGAAAAGATGTCTGATGATGTTAGTTTTACAACCATAGAACGTACAGCTTCCGAAAATGCGATAGTATCGCTGTATGTGAACACTCAACTTCTCAATTTGCTGTTGGTAGATAATGTAGACTTTACCAAAATGGCAAAATGGGTCGAATTAGACCTCTGCTTTGATAAAAAAACAATGTCGGCAAGTGGTTTTGCCTCAGCCTCCTACAATTCGCACCTTATAAGCATGGCGGCCAACAAACCCAAAACGTTTGGCATAGACAAATATATCCCGTCAGACGCTAAAATGTTCCTCAGCTATGTTTCTGGCTACAGAGGACTATCAAATGAAGCGTTTGTGTGTCAGTTGGCACAAAATCAACGTCAAGCAGACTATAGAGCCAGACAAGAAAAAAACTTTGAGAAATACAACATTGACATAGAAGACCTACTTGCGCAAGTTTTTAGTGGCGACATAGCAGTATATAGCACGTCCACGACACTCGCAGATACGGCTAACACATGTCTTATCACACTATCAGATAACGGCACAATAACTCAAGCAACGCTCAATTCGCTTATCGGAACGCTTCACAATACCGAGACGCCACAACAAGTAGGAGAAATAAAACCAACTCCGGACTTGACAATCCCGGTATACAAAGCGTTCAATGATGACGACGACCTCTTTTTTATGACCGAACTTTTCAGCTATGTCCCTCATAAATATTACATGCGCTATGAAAACACCATCTTCATGGCTGATAATATTGAAATGTTAAAACATACACTCTACGAAAATCAATTGAGCAGAACCCTTGGCAACGATGCCGACTTTAGAAATTTCCGCTCTACATATTCAGATGAAAACATCTGTTTCCTATTCCTAAATAGCGATGTTCTATTACGCTATGTAAAAGAGAAAACACAAACATCAAACGAACTTAAACGTCAACAAGCAACAAACAATTTCTATGGTTTAGGAATTCAAATATCTGCATTAGGAGGTTTAAAATTACCATATCTATCGTTGTCTCTGCACCATGAACCCGACCGCCTGCAAATGCCACCAACAGCATGGCAAAGCCGCGTAGACACGACCCTTATCGGACGTCCTTGGGGCGTGATAAATCATAATACAGGAGAAACCGAATACCTTGTACAAGATGCTAAAAACTACATTCATCTTATCAATCCGCAAGGTCTTGTACTATGGTCATTGAAACTCGAAAGTCCGATAGTTGGCAATGTGACACAAATCGACTACTACAATAATAATAAATTGCAGATGCTTTTTGCCACAGCCGAACATATTCATCTCATTGACCGCAATGGGCATAATACAGCCAACTTCCCTATCCGACTGCAGTCTGAATCCGCAGGTGGAGTGACATATATAGACTACAACAACCCCGCCGATTTTCGCCTATTCATTGCAGGAAAAGACAAGTTCGTCCACCTCTACAACAAAGAGTGTAAACTGATACAAGGTTGGGAAATGGGCAGAACAGAAGGCATTGCAAATGCTCCTATAAGACATTTTGTGTCGGGAAACAAAGATTATCTTGTCATGTCTGATGAATATAGGTATTACATAACAGATCGACGAGGGAATGAACGTGTCGCATTGCCTCTGTTGGCTCCAAATAGGAATAGAGAGGTGGCACTTGTAAGAAAAAACACTCCCAATGCCGCTTTTGTCATGGCAACAGTTGATGGATTATTTGCAACTACAAACATTGCTACAGGCAAGACAACGACAAAACAAATAGAACAGATGTCTATCGAACAGCCTTATTATATGATATATAATAGCCAACGTAATCAATTTGCAGTCATAACACCGAAGAAACTGCTTATTCTCAACGAAGATGGCAATAAGGTCGGTGATTACAATATCTCTTTGTCGTCTGTCGATGCTGCCGAGCTGCTCAGCGACGGCACATTGGCTCTTTGGGATAAAGATGAAAACTTAGGTTACCGCTATTCGTTTGATGGAAAACTAATGACAGGATATCCTCTTCCTGCCGCAAGTCCCTTTGTCATGGCTCCACAGTATGGAATAAATAATATCGTAGTCATAAACAAAGATGGTTCACTCTATAGCTTTTTGAGAAAATGAGCCATTGACGAGGATTGAACTTTCGTGCAATATCCTTTACTTGCTTACAATGTTCATCACATAAAAAAGCACACTCAACAATGTTGGATGTGCTTTTTAGTTTGTCTAAATATAGGCTCCTATTTATCGCATAAGTGTACTACAATTTTAGAATCCCAATTTTGCTTTTACAAGAGGACCAACATCAACACTCTGCTGAGAGTTGTACAAGATTATCTGTGAACCCAATTCAAAGATATAAACAAAGCCATTCTCTTTTCCTACTTCATCAATAGCCTTCTGCACCTTTTCGATGATTGGGCCTAAGAGTTGTTGCTCTTTTTGAGCAAGCGACTGCTGTGCCATCTGACGATAGCTTTGTATGCGCTGGTCTGCATCTTGAATCTCTTTTTCTTTTGTAGCTCTGATAAGTTCAGGAAGCGAATCGCGTTTTGTGATGTATTCGTCGTACTTCTGTTGCAAATCATTGCTCATAATCTTGAGCTGCTCTTCCAACTTGGTAGCTTCGTCTTGAAGTTGTTTCTCAGCAGCAAGTTTGTCAGGCATATTAGCCAATACCGACTGCGAGTCGATATGTCCGAATTTGAGCTCTTGAGCATTAGCCATAACGCCTATTGCCAAAGTTGCCACAGCAACCAAAAGTGTCTTTATTGTCTTCATGATATCTGATTATTTAATATTCAATTTTGTTTTGACCAGAGGTGTAACATCTTCACTCTTCACACCGATAAACGCCGGACCCATAGCCTCAAATATGTATGTAAATCCGTTTTCAGCACCCACTTCTTGAACAGCGCGTAATACTTTCTGTTGTATAGGCATGAGAAGTTGCTGATACTGTTGCTGCAACTGTTGTTGCGATGTCTGTGCATATTGCTGTATCTTTTGAGACATAGCAGAGAGTTCCTCTTCCTTAGCCGCACGTGCTTCTGCTGTCATTGTTTCTGCTGTCTTCTGATACTCCTCCAACATCTTTTTAAAGTTCTCCTGAAGGTCGGTATATGTTGCCTCCGCCTTTTTCGTTTCTGCCTCGATAGTAGATTGCATTGTTTGTATCTCGGGCATTGTCGACATAAACTGTTGCGAATCAAAATGTCCGAACTTCAATTCCTGAGCTTCCGTCGCTGCAGTCAATCCCATAACTGCAACAACCATTAATAGAATTCTCTTCATTATGTTTATTTTTACTTTTTAGCGTATCCCAAGCGATTCAAGACTTCGTCGCTTATATCGAGACTTGAGTCGCTATACATTACTCCTATGTTTGACGATTTGTCGAATACCACCGAGTAGTTTTTCTCTTTCGCTAATGATGATATTGCATTAAAGACCTGATCTTGAATAGGCTTTACAAGTGTCTCTCTTTGTTTGAAAAACTCTCCGCCCTGACCGAAATATGTCTGTTGCAACTGCTTGGCTGAATTTTCTTTTTCGATAATTTCGTTTTCCTTAGCAATCTTCATCTCATTTGTCAAGAATACACTCTCCGTTCTGTATGCTTCATAGAGAGTCTCAACTTCTTGCATTTTGGCTTTTATCTCTGCCTCATAACGTTTCGACAATTCTCCAAGCTGCTCATTTGCTACTTCATAAGATGGCATGTTTCTCAATATGTAGTCGGTATCGACAAATACGAATTTTTGTGCTTTTGCACACAGACCAACCATTATTATGGCCAATAATAATACTATTCTTTTCATGACTCTAATGTTTTTTCTATATCCATATACATCAATCGTGCCAAAGATTATTAGAATGACTGACCTACGACAAAGTGGAACTGACTGCCTCCGGCATTGCTGTATCCGCTGACAGAGTCAAAGCCATAACCCCAGTCAATACCCAACAAACCAAATATAGGCAAAAATACTCTCAGTCCAACTCCGGCAGAACGCTTTAGGTCAAATGGATTGTAATCTTGGAACTGACTCCAGCAGTTTCCGGCTTCTGCAAAAGCAAGAGCATATACCGTTGCCGATGGCTGCAGTGAGATAGGGTAACGTACTTCGAGTGTATACTTGTTATAGATATTTCCGTCGTATGAGTATGACCCATTTACCAATGAACGTGGCGTAAGCGAAGAGTTCTCGTATCCGCGTAATGCTATTGTCTCTTCTCCGTATGTCGAATAACCCGACATGCCATCACCGCCCATTACGTATTTCTCAAAAGGCGATTTGCGGTATCTGTCATAATATCCCAAAAATCCCATTTCAAATTTACCCATAAGAATGAGTTTACGTGCCGGGTCGAGGGGCTTAAAGACCGAACCTTTAATAGTCCACTTGTGATATTCTATGAATTCATAAAGTTTCTGATCCTCGTCGACGGTCTTCCAATTGATGTCTGTAAATTTCGAATATGGCGGTGTAAAACTTACGCCTATAGAGAAGTTGGAACCCGATCGTGTGAAGATAGGGTTATCGATAGAACTACGACTCAAATTAAGACGAACGCTAAGGTTGTGACTATGTCCGTTCTGCATAAGGAAGTACTGCCAATTACGCAATTTATAAAGTTGATAACCAAATTCGGCATACAATACGAACCAGTCGTCGGGCCATGTCAGACGTTTGCCAAATCCTACAGAGAAACCTGACACTTTACGATATTGGTCTATCTCTGAGCGATTGGGTTTAGACATCTGCGAGGCGTCAACATATCCTTGCTGATATCCATTGTAAAAGTTGTTGAAGTAGCTCTTCGACACACCTGTCTGTTCTGAATAGAAACCACTTATCGTAAATGAGTTGGGACGCTTTCCACCAAGCCAAGGTTCTGAGAACGACGCTGAAAAAGACTTATAATATTTACCATTTGCTTGTGCCTTTATCGAAAGTTGCTGTCCATCGCCTGTAGGGAGTGGGGAATATGCTTCTTTGTTAAAGAGATTACGAATAGAGAAGTTGTTGAATGATAAACCCACAGAACCCACAAACATACCGGCTCCCCAGCCTCCGGACAACTCTATCTGGTCGTTTGATTTCTCGGCTAAATTGAACAAAATATCCACTGTCCCATTATCAATGTCAGGAATAGGCACCGGAGATATGGCTTCTGGGTCAAAGTGTCCTAAGTTGGCCAACTCACGCACGGTACGTATCAGTTCACTTTTAGAGAAGAGCTGGCCTGGTTTTGTTCGTATCTCTCGACGTGCTACATGTTCGTGTGTTTTGTCGTTGCCTTTGATTATGACTTCGTTGATTGTAGCTTGTGTACCCTCATAAATACGCATCTCTATATCAATAGTATCTCCGTAAACATTTGTCTCTATAGGAGTTATGTTTGAGAAAAGATAGCCATTGTCCATGTACAAATTGTGTACTGCGTCATCGTCTTGAAACAGGCGTTCATTCATCTTCTTGGAGTTATAAATATCTCCTTGTTTCATGTTCAAGACACGATTTAGATAATCGCCAGTGTAAATAGAGTTGCCGACCCAAACTACATCGCCTATGTGATATTTGGGGCCTTCTTCTAATTCTATGACTATATCCACTAAGTTGTCATCTTCATGACGTGTCACGGTCTCTTTTATGATTCTTGCATCGCGATAACCGTTTTCGTTGTATTTTTCAATGAGCGCAACGAGGTCATTTTCGTAACTCTCTTTGACAAACTTTTTCGATTTGAAGAAGTTAATAAGTCCTTTTTCGTTGGTCTTCTTCATCGCTCTATTGAGTTTGCTGTATCCCAACTCTTTATTTCCCACGAATGTAAGGCTCTTAACTTTTACCTTCTCTTTTTTGTCGACATTTATGTCGAGTATGACATAATTTTTCTTCGCTAAATCGTTGCGTTGAACTATCTTGACATCAACATTATAATAGCCTTTTCCCACGAAAAAGTCCTTAACATATTTCTCTGCTCTCTTTACAAGGAACGGTGTCACTTGTGTTTCGTTCATTATAGCGACTTTTTGCTCTACCTCTTTGAGTTCGCTACGCTTAACGCCGAAGAAGTTTACTTTGCTTAATCGAGGTCGCTCTTGCAATGCTATTTCAAGCCACACCTTGTTTCCCTCAACTTTTGTCTGAAAAATCTTTACATCGCTAAAAAGTCCATGATTCCAGTATCGTCTCAAAGCCTGTGTTATGTCATCTCCGGGGATAGCTATTTCCTGACCTATCTTAAGTCCGGAAAGGTTGAATAATACTTTTTGGTCTAAGTTTTCAACGCCCGTCACAACAATGTCGGCGATGGTATATTTACGAGCAATGCCCGAGTAAGAAGCCTTTGTCACATCTTCAGATGTGGCTGTCTCTTGTGCCGACATGTTTAATGTCGCTACTATTGCAAATACTACTAATATGTATAACTTCTTGTACATCGTTATGTTGCTATCTGTCGTTTATTTTGTCACTTGTTCACTTGTCATTCCAAAACGACGCTCTCGGCTTTGGTAGTCGAGCAGTGCTTCATAGAAATTCTCTTTTTTAAAGTCCGGCCAAAGTACATCGGTAAAGTACAATTCGGAATATGCTATCTGCCATAGCAAAAAGTTGCTGATTCGGTACTCGCCACTTGTTCGTATGAGCAACTCCGGATCAGGCATAAAGTTGGTCGACATGTGTTGTGATATTGTCTCTTGACTGATTTTGTCCGCCTTAAGTTCTCCCGCCTCGACCTTTTTTGCTATATCTGTCACTGCCTTTGTTATTTCCCAACGTGAACTATAGCTGAGAGCCAATACTAATGTCAAGCCTGTGTTGCCTGCAGTATTCTTTTCTGCTTCGTCAAGCGACTTCTTTACATTTTCCGGGAGTCCCTCTCCGCCTATTACTTTCAGACGAACATTATTCTTGGCAAAAGTTGCAAGTTCTTCCGCCAAAGTCTTTGCTAATAGGGACATCAATCCCTGAACTTCTGCTTGTGGTCGATTCCAATTTTCGGTCGAAAAAGCATACAGAGTAAGATATTTGATGCCCAACTCCACCGATGCCTCTGTCACTTCACGTACCGACTTAACTCCTGCATTATGCCCAAAAAGACGAATGTTGCCCAATTTCTTGGCCCAACGTCCGTTCCCATCCATTATTATTGCCACATGTTCCGGCAATCTGTTTCGCTTTATTTTGTCCTTTACTGACATGTCGTTCGTTTATATTTTTCCTTAACGGTTTACGGCTCTCAGTCCATCGTTGCATTCCAACTTTCTCGGCCACATACTCATCGTCACTGTCACTCCACACATTGATGTCCAATCGTTGTTGTGAGTCTTGCTATGTTCGCCTATCTGGTACGGGTCGTTCGGGTCTATCTTTGCATGGTTGATTTCCACAACATCGAGGTCATCGACAAATGTTTTTCTCCATGTCCATTCAAAGCCCAATCGCAACCATTTATTCACCTTGTACTTCGCTCCTAAACCAAAAGGCAAAGATAATATAAATGTTTGTTTTCCCCCCTCTTTTTCTCCATATCTCTTATAACATATTGTGCCAACACCCATCGTAATGTACGGAGCGAAGCGTGTATGTTTATGAAATATGTGGTCGTATGACATGAAGTTAAACTCACCCATTAATGCCACATCTACAATTATTCTGTCAAATTCGTATCCATCTGCATTTTCCCATCTGACATATTTGTCGCCACTTACGGGGTATTCTCCCGCAAGATTTGCAACGATAATGCTTCCTTTGGCAGCAAGGCGGTCAGAAAAGGCATATCGCCCCACGCCCCCAAACGCAGGTCGCACCATCTTAAATTGTTGCGACGGGTTTAAATCTCCCATATAATAACTTCCCCCGAGGAATAATCCCAGTTCCATTTTATCCTGAGAATAAGCCCTCTCTGCTATTAATATCATTAATATCAACAACAACTTCTTCATTGTCGACAAAATTACAGCAATTTAATATACCATTACTATTTTTTCAACAAAAAAAGCATTTATCTTCAACAAAATATCCTTTAAACTGCCGAAAAGTATATCGCTAAAATCTATCTATGAAATGATGTGTATAGCTTCAACTTCTTCGGACGTGTTTTTGTCATGATGCTTTCATTTCATAACGATAAGCTTTCTCGGATATTATGCTGAAGATGCTAATTATATGGGAGATATAGGAATTACAGAGAATATGTTTAAGCACGTTCTTTTCTTGACTATTCCTCGTATTCTTCGTAAAGAAAATCGTTATAGGGGAATCGTTGTACATGTATTTTCTTTACCTCTTCGTAGACCGTCTTACGCAACTCTTCGAAGTTCAGTTTTTCTCGTGCCGATATGAATACACATTTTTTCCCTTTTGCCATCCATGACTGCTTCAAGTCGTCGAGAGAGAAGTTCTCTCTTGTCTTAGGTGTGAGGTCGTCTTCATCTTTCGGGGTATAATTGAATGCGTCTACTTTGTTGAAAATTATCACCGTTGGTTTCTCTCTGTTGTCGAGTTCGTGTATTGTTTTGTCTACTACTTCTATTTGCTGCTCAAAGGCCGGATGCGATATGTCTACGACATGCAGTAACAAGTCGGCTTCGCGAACTTCGTCGAGTGTAGATTTGAATGATTCGATAAGGTTTGTCGGTAGTTTTCGAATAAATCCTACTGTATCGGCCATGAGAAAAGGCAGGTTGCCTACGACAACTTTTCGCACTGTGGTATCAAGTGTCGCAAAGAGCTTGTTTTCAGCGAATACGTTGCTTTTACTCAATGTGTTCATAAGTGTGGATTTGCCCACGTTGGTATATCCGACGAGTGCCACACGTACAAGTTTCCCTCTGTTTTGACGTTGTGTGTTCATCTGTCGGTCGATGTGTTTGAGTTCTTCTTTGAGCAACGATATACGTTCAAGTATTATGCGGCGGTCTGTTTCTATCTGTTTTTCTCCTGTTCCACGCATGCCTATACCACCTTTCTGTCGGTCAAGGTGTGTCCACATTCGGGTAAGACGTGGCAGAAGGTATTGATATTGTGCCAGTTCGACCTGAGTCTTGGCGTGAGCTGTGCGCGCACGACTTGCAAAGATATCTAATATAAGCAGTGTACGGTCGAGCACTTTAGCATCAAGAGCTTGTTCCAAATTCTTCTGTTGCGAGGGTGATAGTTCATCATCAAAGATGACTGTTTCTATCTCGTTTTCTTCTAAATATTCTTTTATTTCGTTTAGTTTGCCGGTGCCGACATAGGTACGAGAGTCGGGTACTTGAAGGTTTTGGGTAAAGGTGGCTACAGACTCGGCTCCTGCGGTCTCGGCGAGGAAGGCAAGTTCATCGAGATAGTCGTTTACTTGTTGCATTGATACCTGAGGTGTCTTGACGCCTACGAGTACTACTTTTTCCAAGTCCTTTTCTATTTTCTTTTCTATCATGTCGGCTTGTTTTGATTTGGTTTCAGTCGAGTCTTTGATTTATATAAGTGTCAAAAATAAAAGATGTATCTCGTGTGTGGGAGATACATCTTTATATGTTGTCTGTCAAATGTTCTGATAAGTCATTAGAATGCTACAATAGAGCTACGTACTTCCATTGCGGCATCTCTGATGGCGTTTATTTGGCTTTCAGAAATGCTGCTTTCGTCAACGGTAGAGTAGATGTGATACAAAGGCAAAAGAGATGTCTTTACAGCCAAGACTCCTTCGTCGTTGCGGTATTCGTTTAGGAGCTCCATGAGTTTCATCAGAGGCTCTTTCTGAGAGAGAATAATCTTTACAATTTCCTTGTTTTCAAATGTAAATTCAGAAATGTTTGTTGATATGTAAAGGCCTTCTATCCATGAGCCTGCAACGATGAGTATCGATACCGGACCACGGTCGTTTTGATTAAGATATTCGTATGAATCATAGAACGTGTCAGTGATGAGCTTTGTGAGCTCTTCTTTGTTGTTTTCGTTGCTTTCCATCTTGCTGGGCAACTCTGGGTCTATGGCTTGAGTCATATCAAGAGCGTCAATAATTTTCTTAACAACGTCCATGTATTCTTTCACCATGACAGTTTGGTTGTAGGTATTTGCATAACAGAGGTCTGCTGAATATACACCGAGGTTGAGAGCTCGTTTGCTTTCTGTCATGTATTTATCGTAATTTTCTTTTGTGTTACATATTGTCGGCATGTAGGCAGCCTCTATACGGTTGAGCATTTCTGTCACTTCAAATGCTGTTGGCAATGGGTAAACGAATTCTCTTACCTCTTGCTCGACACTTTCTTTGCTTATTACTTCGGCGTTGCGCTTTTTGTCTGTTGCGCAGTTTGTCAATGCCAATATTGCCAAAGCGGCTGTTGCTATCATTACTGACTTTTTCATACGTTTATGTATTTCTGTTTTATTCGGTTTGTATCTTTTTCTGACTTTGCAAAGGTACTAATTCTGCAAATATTTTGTTATTTTACAATAGACTTTTTTTGGTGAATTCTATTCCTAATACCGATACATCATCAAAGATAAGTCCTTCGTCTTTGTTGCTTGTCACCATATCTTTGATGCTCTGTATGGTATCTTCTATATGCTCTGTTTCTCTCAATATCTTTTTCAATTGCTCAAACGAACTTTGCACTCTGTTGCCTTGATCGACTTCTACAAGGCCATCGGTAAATGCTATGAGTTTTGAGCCTTTGCTTATTTTTATTTTTCCCACTTCCAAGCCCGGTATTGTGTCAAGCATTCCCAGTCCTATACATCCGCGTTCGAGTTCTACCATTTCATTTTTTCTCTCGTTCCATACGATAGGAGGCAAATGTCCGGCGTTGATATAACTCAGTCTGCCGGTGATGGTATTATAGCGACCGATGAAAAGCGTTATAAACTTATCGTATGTGGTATTCTGGCTCACACGCTTGTTAAGTTCTGCAGTCAGTTTCTTGAGCGAAATACGAGAAGAGAACAGGGCTCTCACCATCGCTTGAAAGTTCGACATTAGGATAGCTGCGCCTATTCCCTTTCCTGATACATCGGCGATACAGAATCCTATCGAGTGTCGAGATAATCGAATGACATCATAGTAATCTCCTCCCACTTCAAGATGTGGATAGTAGAGTGACTTTATGTTGACATACGATGATGGAATAAGTTCGTCATTTGAAGGGACAAGGTTTTGCTGTACTCCTTGCGCTATTTCGAGCTCTTTTTTTATGGTCTCCTGATGAATGAGCTTTTGTTGCATCTTCTTGTTCTGAATGAACACGATGATGAGGTTGGAGAGTATCTGTATGAATTTCAGATTACGTATCGTAGGAGAAATGCCGTCTTCTATATCGTTGTCGCCTACAAGGACATATCCCGTGATTCTGTAGTTGTGATATAACGGAAGGACAGCATCAAATCCATCGAGATTTTGATTTTCCTCAAAGCCCAATGTGGTTATTTTCTTGATGTGTGTCAAGTCATGCTCTACATCAATATTGCTCTCTTGTTCGTGCAACACGCCACACGAAAGGATTACGTTCCATTTGTCATCGTCAAGAGTGTACACCAATATCTTACTCACTCCAAGGTCTTCCTTCATCAGTGTCTCAAACTCCTGCATCAGGTCCTCTATGGAATGGTCTTCGTTGATGGTCTGCGCAACATCCAACAACAAGTTTAGTTTCTCTTTGTAGAGCCTTACTATGTTACCTGTTCTAAGGTCTTCCATTATAATGTTTCCGTCGTGTTTGGTTGGCGCAAGATAATGTTTTTTATTGAGAATGTGCTTAGAAGGTGTTTTATTTTTATTCCGAATGTCTATTACAGCCATAAAGGAGGTCGTTTTGGCTTGTTTAGGATAGATCTTCGTAAATGTATGCTGTGTATTCTTTAAATGAAACGACAGACGTAAAGGATATACGTCTGTCGTCAGTATGTGTCAATTTTGCTATTATTTTATACGCTCTACGTATGACTTGTCGCGTGTGTCAACCTTGATTTTGTCGCCTTGGTTAACGAATAGAGGAACCATTATTGTGGCTCCGGTCTCTATTGTTGCAGGTTTGAGAGAGTTTGTCGACGATGTATCTCCACGAACTCCCGGCTCTGTGTATGTGATTTCGTACGTCATGAATGCTGGCATGTCGACTGCAAGTACCGTCTCCGTTTCTGCATGTACAACGACTTCTACTGATTCGCCTTCTTTCAGAAGTTCAGGAGATGAGAGCAACGATTCGTCGATAGGAATTTGTTCGTATGTCTCGTTGTTCATGAAGTTGTAACCCATGTCATCTTTGTAGAGATACTGGTATGGACGACGCTCTACGCGTGCTTCTTCGACGCGAACACCAGAGTTGAATGTGTTCTCGATAACTTTTCCTGTCTTTACGTTCTTGAGCTTCGTACGAACGAATGCCGGACCTTTACCTGGTTTCACGTGCAAGAACTCAACTATGAAATACAACTGTCCGTTGTATTCGATACACATGCCATTGCGAAAATCTGCTGTAGTAGCCATTATGCTTTTTTAATTTATGTTATTAATTTCTTTCAACGGGGCAAAAATAGTAAATATTATTAATTTTCAACTACATCATCATGACAATAAATTCACAATCATTTGAAATGTGCGTGTATTATTATGGTGTTGTTTTGTTCTCACAGAATCTTAACCTTCTCTACTTTCGCTTTTGTAAGGATTGCTCTTTTCATGCATTTTGAACAAATATTTCACGAAGAAGTCTTCTTTCCTAAAAGTTAGGTTTTCCTATTAAAAAAAGCATTAGACTCCGACATTAAAGACTCCCGAAAAGAGTCATTTCTTCTCGGGAGTCTGAATCCATATGCTTTTCTAATATTTTATCTACATGGACAAGTATCTTCTATGAGGAATTAGAACAATGCGTATGTCAGTGTAAGACCTGCCATTACCACGGCTACCATCGACATAAGTTTAATGAGAATGTTGAGAGAAGGTCCCGATGTATCCTTAAATGGGTCACCTACAGTATCACCTACAACAGCTGCCTTATGTGAATCTGAACCTTTGCCGCCATAGTTGCCTTTCTCTATATACTTCTTAGCGTTGTCCCATGCGCCACCAGCATTATTGAGCATGATAGCAAGGGTAAACCCTGCTGTCAAACCACCGCCCAAAAGGCCTATAACTCCAGCTACACCAAAGAGCAAGCCCACAGCTACCGGAACGATAATAGCTAAAAGTGACGGAACAACCATCTCGTGCTGAGCTCCCTTTGTCGAAATCTCTACACAACGAGCATAATCAGGCGTTCCTGTACCATCCATGATGCCTACTATCTCACGGAACTGACGACGTACCTCATCTACCATCTTACCTGCTGCACGCCCTACAGCTTTCATACTCATTGCACAGAAGAGGAATGCCATCATAGCTCCGATGAACAAGCCGCCAAGCAACATAGGATTAAAGAGCGAAAGGTCAAAAGCCATAACAAAATCCTTTATCTCTGCGTCTGCCAATGCTATAGCACCTTCTGGGATATTCTGAGCTTTATCAGTATAGAATATTGTATCTCCTATCTGCTTTAAACCATCGCCACCATTGGCAAGTTTAACAAGCCATAGACGTATCTCTTCCATATATGCTGCCAAGAGAGCCATAGCTGTAAGAGCAGCCGAACCTATAGCAAAACCCTTACCTGTTGCAGCTGTGGTATTACCAAGCATATCAAGAGCATCTGTACGTTGACGTACCTCTTCTGGCAAGTGTGCCATCTCTGCGTTACCTCCTGCATTATCTGCTATAGGACCAAAAGCATCTGTAGCAAGTGTCACTCCAAGTGTTGAAAGCATACCTACTGCAGCAAAACCAATACCGTAAACACCCATAGCAAAGTTGTCCATACCACCTGATGAGACAAAGGCAATAATGATACCAGCTGCAATAACCACAACAGGCAACCATGTACTGTACATACCTACTGCTATACCTTCGATGATTGTAGTTGCCGAACCTTGTTCTGTCTGTTTGGCAATACCTCGTGTAGGCTTATACTCATCAGAAGTAAAGAACTCTGTACCTTGACCTATAATGACACCTGCTACAAGACCAGCAATAACAGAACCAAAGATACCCCATGTCACCCAACCTATACTAGCCATTACTGCCATAGCTACAAGTATCAATGCTGAGCTACCTCCTGTACCGAGCAAGAGAGCATTAAGAAGATTCTTTTGTGTTGCACCTTCCTTAGTACGAACTGCAAATATACCTATGATAGACAATATAGTACCTATAGCAGCCACCAACATAGGCGCCATCACCAACGTCATTTGCGTCATTCCTTCTGGAAGGACTACAGCCGGAACAGCTGCACCAAGAGCGGCTGTTGCCAATATCGAACCACAATATGACTCATAGAGGTCTGCTCCCATGCCGGCAACATCTCCCACATTGTCGCCCACGTTATCTGCAATCGTAGCAGGGTTACGAGGGTCATCTTCCGGAATACCGGCCTCTACCTTACCAACAAGGTCTGCGCCAACGTCTGCTGCTTTAGTAAAGATACCGCCACCAACACGAGCAAAGAGTGCCTGAGTAGAAGCTCCCATACCAAAGGTAAGCATAGTCGCCGTTATTTCAATCATCTTAGTGCGTTCATCTGTTCCGGCGTGTACCAAATCAAGACCAAGGAAAGAAAGACCATTCTGCATGTTTTCAGGCGTAAAAACAAGGTTGTTGAGAATCCAGAACCATGCCGCAATATCCAAAAGACCGAATCCAACAACGACAAGTCCCATCACTGCTCCCGAACGGAATGCTATCTTGAGTCCGCCATTAAGAGACTTTGTTGCACCTTGTGCGGTTCGAGCTGAAGCATTCGTTGCTGTCTTCATACCCAAATATCCACATAAACCAGAGAAGAAACCTCCGGTGAGGAACGCCACAGGCACAAATGGATTCTGCACACCCATGTATGCTAATATCGTTAATAATACTACCAAAATAAGGAAGACCATAATTACCACCTTGTACTGACGACGCAAATACGCCATTGCGCCTTCTCTCACAAATCCGGCAATCTCTGCCATACGTGGTGTACCTTCGCTATTTTTCATCATCTGGCCGTAAAAAAGCCATGCAAAGAAGAGGGCTATAACCGAACTGACGGGTATAATCCAAAAGAGCTGTTCTGCTGACATAGGCATTTCTTTTAGTATGTTAAAACTTCTTTAATGTTAAAATAATGCTAAAAGAAGCAAAAAAAAACTACAAAACCAAATCTTTCCCAAAATATTTTGATTTAAGACACAAAAGATTTCTCTGCGTATAGTCTCATCACACCATAAAAAAAAGAAGAAGTCATATTTGACTCCTTCTAGTAACTTGTTGTCCCGGAGGGATTCGAACCCCCTCTAAGAGAACCAAAACCTCCTGTACTGCCATTATACTACGGGACAAGCCTCAAAAAAAATAGATAACTCTTCGTTATCTACTTGTTGTCCCGCAAGGATTCGAACCCTGACTAAAAGAACCAGAATCTTCTGTACTACCATTATACTACAGGACAATTATGTACTCGCAAATCTTTCCGAATTGCACTGCAAAGATATATAGTTTTTTCTTAACTGCAAACAATTAATTCGAAAAAACTGCTCTACTTCAAAGTTTTTTCTTCTTAAACCCAACAAGATTATATATCACCGCAACGATTATTGCCGCCACCAATCCCGCTATAAATTTATATATCAAATCATTATATCCTACAAGTTTATTGTACTCCGTTGTATTATGGAGATTGAAATAGTATTCTGTTATCAATTCCGATTTTTCGCTTTCTAAACGTTCTATCACAGAATTTATGCTCTCCGACATTGGCTTCAACATTGCAACTGGCAAGACATCTCGCTCCGCATCATCTTCCTGCATACAAGCCATGACTTCTCCTTTGTTTGCCAACGTCACTTTATATACAGGAACATACTTGTCTATTCTCTCTCCCGGATTACGTGTTATCTCGATGAGCGAAGTACGACGCTTTATTACCTTCTTGTCATTTTTTGACATCTCTTCTGTTCGCTCTACAGCATTGTCGAGGTCTTTCGATGACTTCAACACATAAAAACCTGTTGGTTCTATCATCTTTGTGTCTATCACATAGTAACGTCCTTTATTCGCATCTATATCCGAGGCATAATGTGGTATGTCGTCTGCCGCCTCTCGTCCTGTGATGTCCGCAATTTTCGCATCTGACAGAGAAGCTTTGCCGTCCCACCATATCTTTGCGCTATAAGGGTCAAAAGTAAAATATGTTATAGCAAAAGCCATCATCATAACGCCTATAAAACCGAGTTTCCTCCATGCTATGCTACCACTTTTATGTTTATTGATGAGTATTCGTGCCACCAAAGCTATCGCCGCTACTACAACAATCGCTAACAAAAGATTTTTTTCCATAGTTGTTATTTTGTCTATTCTTTTATTTTTTACACCATTTTTCCCAATGACCGCATTATGTCATTGTTCTGCGTCGCAAATTTGAAGATTTTACAGAAAACCGCAAAACAAAATATAGTTTTTAAGGACATGTTATGATTTATTTTGATATTGTCTGTGCATATATTTCAAATGGCGTTATAAAGTCATTTAACTCCACCACTGCACACTCCACACCAGCAATGCCATTGCCGTTGTGATTATCTCTGATATCAATTTTGAACGCGCTCCATAGACAAACGATGACAACATGGCAGCTCCACAGACAGCTATTATATGCTGTATTTCAAACGAAAAGTGTGGCAACATCAACAACACTACAGAGAAAAAGACGCTCCATATCATTATCTTTGAATATCGACTTTCGAGTATCTTCTGTGTCGACATCTTGTTGAGAATATGCAACATTGAGACAATCAAAACCAATGCCATGACAGATAGATATATCTTAGCAAAAATTCCCGTCTTATAGAATGCCACCGGAACTATCAAACTGCGTGCATATTCTATGACCGATGTCTGTAGAGTACCGTTCAGATACAATCCTGTGGCAAACAAAGCCGTCGGTGTCAATAGTCCAAGCACCGTTGCCATAAGTGTACGAAGTGTACACATACGAAGCATTATCAGCATGACTATATGAAAAATAAGGAACCAAAAGCCCTTCGCCCAAATCAACGATCCTATGGCAAAAATCATTGCCGATTCAAAACAATATTGCTCTTTGATATTCAACAAGGCTCCTTTGAAAAGTCGCATCAAAGCCAAAACAAAGAGCAATGCAAAGATGCTTACAGGATAAAACCCTTGTGAGACGACAAAACCACTGCTCAGCATGATGTAAAACAGACCTCCTAAAAGTGTTGGTCGCTCGGTAAAACCAAAATTGTTGGTAATATAATTCACCAACAAACAAGTCAAAAAATTAATCACCAACACCAATGCGATACTCAATACACTTCCCGCCATGACTCCACCAAAGAGCATATTCCACAATGGTGTATATAAATCGGCATCATACGAAGTCAATGCAACTTCGGGAGACTTGAAAAGAGGTATGCGAAATAATATCAGCACCACAGGCAATAACACATACGCTACAAACGAATATTTACTAAACAACCCATACATGTCGCAAAGATACTCTTTTTTTATAGAAGGAGTTTTAAATTGTATACAATAATATAACCACTACGAATAGAAACCCTACCTCTCCTTTGTCATGTGCCACATCGGATGACCAAGAAACGTCCTTAATTCTCCCCGGATAAAACCTGCCGACGTGTATAAACGTTCTGCCTTATTGTTGTCAATATCCACAAGAAGGCCTATACGTTCATATCCCTCATCAAAAGCCTTTGCACATATACCATCGAGCAACAATCGGCCTACACCTCTGCCCCGCCACTCGGGAACGACAGCCAAAGTATCGACATAATATTCCCCATCTTGCGTTTCCCGTTCCACATGAGGAACCGTTCCCAAGTGCTTACGAATAATACCAAGAGTCTGTTCTCTGAGAGATAGCAACATAGCACCGTCATAACCTATCGTCGCACCAACTACGACTTTATTCTCTTCTGCGACCAACGCATTGTCATAATAATATTGTGACCCCTTGGTTAGAACAATATCCTCCAGCACTTCGAAATATCTCTCGCCACAAAAGCTACGAGCTATACTTTCACCTCCTATCGCCATCACAAAGGCTTTCACTATATGAGGTGCGTCATCTGACGTCGCCCTTCTTATCGTCACCATAGTACATAACGCTTCCATATAGGTTGTGAAGATAAAAATAAAGGTCTACATAACGAAATAAATACCTGTACTTTGTACATTATTGAGTGTTTTCTTCTCTCCTTTCGTTTCTTTATTGTATCTTTGCACCTCAAAATCAAACACGAAGAAGAATGACAGACAAGAACAAGCCAGTGACGGCTATCATACGTATCCATTGTCCTGACCAAATGGGTCTTATATCACGAGTGACGGACTTTATTCAACGCAACAATGGCAACATCGTTGCCCTCGACCAGCATACCGACAGAATTGAAAGTCGCTTCTTTATGCGTATAGAGTGGGAACTTGATGGATTTGCTCTTACCAAAGAACAGATTCAGCCGGCTTTCCAACATGCCATAGCCACTCCTTGTCAGATGGAATGGAAACTCGACTTCAGCGATCAACGCCCTCGCATGGCTATAATGGTATCCAAACTATCACATTGTCTCTACGACCTTTTGGCTCGTTATCAAGGCGGAGAACTCGATGTAGAGATTCCTCTCATCATTGGCAATCATGCTTGTCTGGGCGATGTGGCAGCACAGTTTGGAATTCCGTTCCACCATCTCGTCATCACTAAAGAGAACAAAGCCGAACAAGAGGCTCTGCAACGCAAACTCATTGAAGACAACAATATTGACTTTATTGTTCTGGCTCGATATATGCAGATATTATCAGAAGACTTCATCAAAGCATATCCGAGTCGTATCATCAACATACACCACTCTACGTTGCCGGCTTTCGTTGGTGCAAAACCTTATCATCAGGCTTACGCACGCGGAGTGAAACTAATAGGCGCAACAAGTCACTACGTCACCGAAGAACTCGATGCAGGACCTATCATCGAACAAGATATAATACGCGTCACACATCTCGACACACCGGAGACAATGGTACAGAAAGGAAAAGATGTTGAAAAGATAGTCCTCTCACGCGCTGTAGAAGCACACATCAACCGCAAGACATTGGTGTACAAAAACAAAACCGTCATCTTCCATTAATACCATCTGTCGACAAGAACATGAACATAGTAATAGTGAAATACAATGCCGGCAATATTCGCTCCGTGAGTAACGCCCTTAACCGCTTAGGATACGAAGCTGAGATCACCGACAACATAGAAAAGATACGCAATGCCGACAAAGTAATATTCCCGGGTGTAGGCGAAGCAAGTACAACCATGGACTATCTACGTCGAACAGGACTTGGAGATGTCATACGCAACCTCAAACAACCCGTACTCGGCATCTGCTTAGGCATGCAACTCATGTGTGCGCACTCCGAAGAAGGCAACACCGACTGTCTCGGCATATTCGACGTACCGGTGAAGCACTTCGAACTGCCCGTTCCCAACCCCGACAACATCAAAATTCCCCAGATGGGCTGGAATAAGATATCAAATGTCAAAGAACCACTCTTCAACAGCAATATAGAGGGAGAGTTTGTCTATTTCGTACATAGCTACTATGTGCCACTTTGTCCATGGACAGCCGCGACAACACACCACACCCTCGACTACAGCTCGGCACTGCACAAAGACAACTTCTTTGCCACACAGTTTCACCCAGAAAAGAGTGGTTCTGTGGGAGAATCCATATTACGTAACTTCTTAGAATTGTAGCTAAATGGCAATAGAAATAATACCCGCCATCGATATGATAGATGGCAAATGCGTTCGACTAAGCAAAGGCGACTACGACACCAAAAAAGTCTATAACGAAAATCCGGCAGAGGTAGCCAAAATGTTTGAAGACAACGGCATAAAACGCCTCCACCTCGTTGACCTCGACGGAGCCAAAGCAGGACATATCGTCAACCATAAACGTCTGGAAGAGATAACAAACACCACCAATCTGACCGTAGATTTCGGCGGAGGACTGAAAACATCTGACGATTTGCGTATAGCCTTCGAATGTGGCGCAGCCATGGTGACAGGAGGCAGCATAGCCGTCAAAAAACCCAGCGAATTCGAAAGCTGGATTACAAAATATGGCTCAGAACGAATCATCTTAGGAGCCGACGCAAAAGATGGCAAAATAGCCGTCACCGGCTGGCTCGAAGATACCGACGCAGAACTGCTACCATTCGTTCAGCAATACTACAACAAAGGAGTACGCAAAGTAATATGCACCGACATAAGCAGAGACGGAATGTTAAGCGGGCCGGCGATAGACCTTTACCGCTCTATGTTAAACTCCATACCTGAACTATGGCTCGTAGCAAGTGGCGGCGTAAGCAACATTGACGACATACACCGCCTCAACGACTCCGGTATACCCGCCGTGATAATCGGAAAAGCCATATACGAAAACCGCATCACACTCAAAGAACTTATTCCTTACCTATAATAAACAGATAACAGTGTTAGCAAAACGTATCATACCATGCCTCGATATACGCAACGGCATGACAGTAAAAGGAGTAAACTTCGTAGGAATCAAAGAAGTTGGCGACCCCGTTGAACTCGGACGTTTCTATGCCGAACAAGGTGCCGACGAATTAGTATTCCTCGACATCACAGCAAGTCATGAGGGACGCAAGACATTTGCCGACTTAGTAGAACGCATAGCGCAAAACATCAATATTCCATTCACCGTAGGCGGAGGGATAAGCGAACTCAAAGACGCAGATATACTCCTCAGTGCCGGAGCCGACAAAATAAGCATCAACTCTTCGGCTGTGCGCAACCCCCAACTCATCGACGACTTGGCAAAAAACTTCGGCACACAATTCGTCGTAGCAGCCATCGATGCACGTTTTGACGAGAAAGGAGAATGGGTGGTAACAGTCAACGGCGGACGCATACCAACAGAAAAACGCCTCTTCACATGGGCAAAGGAAGCTCAAGAACGTGGCGCAGGCGAAATTCTCTTCACATCAATGAATCATGATGGTGTAAAACAAGGCTTTGCCAACGAAGCATTGCGCGAACTTTCCGAAAGCCTATCTATTCCCATTATAGCCTCAGGCGGAGCAGGAAACATGGAACACTTCAAAGATGTCTTCACCCTTGGAAAAGCCGATGCAGGATTGGCGGCCAGCATATTTCACTATAAAGAGATAGCTATCCCCAACTTGAAAAATTATCTGCGCAACGAAGGCATCATCGTAAGATGACAATATCTCGATAATGATATATTATCAAAGGTATCTCTTTTACGGGATACCTTTTTTTCATCTCGACAAACCCACAAGACCAATATTCCAACACATAGATGAATGAATAATCAAAATCTACATAAAAACAACATAACATAAACCCGATAGAAGCGTACATAGAAAAACGAGAATTAACAAAAAAAACAATCGCCATGGAAAAGACATTTGGAACACAATCTGTAAGTACTATTTTAGGTTCTCGCATAGTCAAATCTAGTGCTATAGGACGGACTAATATTGAGGAAATAGAATGGTTAACTGAAACAATATTAGCAATATCAACACAATGGAAAGGGCAAAGCTGGGGTTATTTAGTAGACATCAGCCACATGGCTCCCGTAACAAACGAGGAGAGCGAGGCTCTCATTAAATTGCACATCTTAGTGGCACAGTCGGGGTGCAACTTTCTCGCTTTCGTAGACAAAAAATCGTTCATGACTGCAACCCAAGCTCAACAACACAGCAAGATTTCCAACACCAACACCGAAAAGAGACATTTTAGGAAAGAAGACGAAGCTATAAATTGGCTCAAAGAAAGACTTTCGTAAAACGGACATCATAAACAAACACACAGCAATGAAGCTTTCTGACATAAAACGTTGGATAGCCTCTTTTTTCTAAACATCTGTTCTACATACGTCCGTATCGCACAACCATCTGACATGACGACCGCAAGTAATCTCATAGCAACCACACGAACAGCAACGGAAACACAAGACCATAGAGAGCACCGGCAAAATGTGCGGTATGGCCTATCTGACTATCGCCTCTATACGCCATGAAAGCACTATAAGCCAAGTACAAAACAGCATAAATATATCCCGGGATATGAAAAGGAACAAACATAAACATTATGGACATCTCAGGACGAAAAAAAATAGCAGCAAACAAAACTGCAGACACAGCACCCGAAGCGCCTAAAGCATTGTACCACGAATTGTTTCGATGTCGGATAAGATCAGGAATAGACGACGCACAAAGTGCCGTAAGATAGAATACAACATACATCAACACTCCTCCATTGCCAAACAAAAGTGCGAAATAACTCTCCACATTTCTACCAAAAAAATAGAGAGTAATCATATTGAAAATCAGATGAGTCCAATCCGCATGAACAAACCCGTGAGAGACCAAGCGAAAACGTTGTCCTTCATGTACAACACCATAAGCATTGAACATAAACTTATGATACCATTCCCCATGTCGCAAATTTTCCGGAAGAAGCGACGTCCTATCTCCAAAAGCTGCAATAGAGATAAAACAAGTAACAACTATAATAACAATAGTCACCAAAATCTGCTACATATTTCTATTCGTCAATCTGCCTGAGCCATCACAACGACACTATTGTTCGAGTTCTCGCCAGAGAATATCTTTGAGAGTCTGAAGGTTATAGCCCGAATGCGAAGAGAAGATTACAGCCGGCATATCGCTTGGCAACTGCTTTTCTATCTTTGCACGTTGCTCATCGTCGACACAATCAATCTTCGAAATAGCCAACACACGTCGTTTGTCAAGCAATTCGGGATTGTATTTGCGAAGCTCATCGAGCAATATATTATAAGCCGCCATGACGTCTTTCTCTTCGGCAGGAACGAGGAACAACAAGATAGAGTTACGTTCGATATGACGCAAGAAACGCAAACCCAAACCTTTTCCTTCGGCCGCACCCTCTATGATGCCGGGAATATCTGCTACGCAGAAAGAGCGAGAATCGCGGTAAGGCACTATTCCAAGGTTAGGCACCAACGTAGTAAAAGGATACGCCCCTATCTCAGGTTTCGCCGCCGATATGACACTGAGCAAAGTTGACTTTCCGGCATTTGGGAAACCCACAAGCCCGACATCGGCAAGAACTTTAAGTTCCAATATCGCTGCCATCTCTATTGCCGGTTCGCCAGGTTGTGCGAAACGGGGTGTTTGGAAAGTAGACTTACGGAAATGCCAGTTGCCCAAACCGCCACGACCTCCTTGACAGAGTATAACCTCTTGACCGTCTTCGGTAACTTCGAAAAGCACCTCTCCGGTATCGGCATTCTTTACCACGGTACCAAGTGGCACGTCGATATAAGCGTCTTCACCGTCTTTTCCAAAAGATCGTTGTTTGCCTCCCGAACCTCCATCTTTGGCGAAGACATGACGAGCAAACTTAAGATGAATAAGCGTCCAGTATTGGGCATTGCCACGCACTATCACATGGCCGCCTCTGCCGCCGTCGCCTCCGTCGGGACCGCCTTTTTCGACAAACTTCTCATGTCTGAGGTGCGCCGAACCTGCTCCGCCCTTGCCGGAACGACAGAATATCTTTACGTAATCTACAAAATTAGAACTTGCCATATATCCGAACAAAAAAAAGACCACGACAAAGGGAAGACTCGGTGTCTCCTCATTGTCGGTGGTCGTATAAGTTAAAGACGCATATTATTTCACAGCGTTGACAGCCTCAGAAATCTTAGAGAAGATATCATCTATTGAGCCTACGCCATTGATAGATGCGAGTTTGCCTTCTGCTTTGTAGAAGTCCATCACAGGAGCTGTCTGTGTGTTGTATACATCGATACGCTTCTTGATAGTCTCCATGTTGTCATCAGAGCGACCCGAAGTCTTGCCACGCTCCAAGAGACGAGTGATAAGTTCCTCTTCCGGCACTTCGAGATTAAGCATGATAGATACGTCGGTCTTGTAAGTAGCGAGCATCTCTTTGAGTGCCTTTGCCTGCTCTACAGTGCGTGGGAAACCATCGAAGATGACACCGTTAACCTGACCCATCTTGTCGAGGAAGCTGTCTATCATACCGATGATAACCTCATCAGGAACGAGTTCGCCCTTGTCGATATGTTTCTTAGCCAAATAGCCGAGCTGAGTATTGCCATGAATCTCTTTGCGAAGAAGATCGCCTGTTGATATGTGAGCAAGGTTAAAAGTCTTGATTAGGTTTTCGCTTTGTGTGCCTTTGCCGGAACCCGGAGGGCCGAAAATTACTACGTTTAACATCTTTGTTTAAGTTTTATTTATTTCACTAATGTATATATATCTGTCAAGTTTCGTCCGAAGCCGTTGTAGTCGAGACCATATCCGACAATAAAATCGTTTGGGATACAGAGTCCGACGTAATCGGGTTTAAGGTCGCGACGACAAGCATCAGGTTTGAAAACCAATGTAGCTATGCGCACATCAGCGGCTCCCAAGTCACGAAGCTGTTTGGTAAGCATATACATGGTTTCGCCTGTGTCGACAATGTCTTCTATCAGAACGATGGTTCTACCGCCGACATTTTCGTTAAGACCGATAAGTTGTTTCACCTTACCTGTCGACTGTGTGCCTTCATAAGAGGCAACTTTAAGAAATGTTATTTCACACTCCAATGATAGTCGTCGCACCAAGTCGGAAGCAAACATAAAAGCTCCATTGAGCACGCAGACAAACAATGGTTTCTTACCGTCAAGGTCATTGTCTATCTTTTCCGCCACATGGTCTATTGCCTCTTTTATTTCCGATTCTGAAATCAGAGTTTCAAACTTCTTGTCATGTATCTGTATAACATCCATTATACCAAATCAATTACGTTTCTCGCGAATTATACGTCGATAGCTCAAAAATGATTTGCAAAAGTATCTATTTTTATCCTCTTAATCTCTATCTTTGCAAAAGATTTTTAAAAAATATAACGTTATGACACCAAAAGTAAGCATTATAATGGGCAGTACATCTGACTTAAAGGTCAT
>CALAUL010000066.1 GCA_937892255.1 uncultured Bacteroidales bacterium
AGGTATAACAATACTTATGGATTGTTGTACTTTTCATTTTGTGATTTGAAAAGTCTGTGCGCAAAAGGTGCGCACCATATGCGCACGAGATGCGCTCGAAGTTGTCGTAGGTGGATTGTTTTACCGTTGTCTTATTGTGGTATATCTCAAAGAATTTTTCTTTGTAAAGAGAGACGTGTTGGTTCCCTCTTGTTGGAGTACGGCAGTTGAGCTTATTTGTTTAGATTCTCGACCATTAGGATTATATTTTTTCTCTTTGTCATAATCATTTTCTCTTTTGTCGTGATGACAACATGCGGGATAGCTTTTTTTGTTGGAGATTTTTTCGGGGAAAGTCTCAGTTCCAATTTTATACAACGACATTTATCAAGAGTGTAGATTATTTTTATGAAAAGTAAAGTCGAAATAATATTTAAGGTCGGTACGGTGTAGATTTATTGAAAAGACTTTATAATGCCGGATTTATAATATTAAAAAGATGTAGGAAATAGACTGTTGTTTCCTACATCTAAATACTGTAATGCTATTTTATCAGTAACTCAAATGGTCTTATGATAATGTTAGCAATTCATTTCTCTTTATTATATGAGACAAGCTGTTAATGTCTTTTACTTTCTCCAAGCGTTAACAACTTCTCCTATATACATAGAGTGTATGCCTGATGTGTTGTTGGAATACATTTTCTTTGGAACGTCTTTGAATCCTTTAGTATCAAAAGGTGCGGCATACATTATCTTACATTCTATAACCATTTTTGCTTCAGTGTAGTAAGGCGTGCCATTGGCAGTGTATGCAGTATGTAGTCCGAGTGCATTTGCTTTATCTCCATCTCGTCCGCTGTTGGTTCCCATATATGTGAGAATTTCGCCATTTTCGGTATCGAATGACATGACGGTGAAGTATTCAGCTTTATCAATGAATGTCTTTGTATAACGTTGCTCTGCCACATAGACCGTTAGAGCAGTTCGTCCCCATAGAGTGCCGATGCCTCCCCAGCCTATGGTCATGGCATTGCTCTTTTGACCATCTCCGGCACAAAGCAATTGTGCATCTCTAAACCACTTGAATCCGTTGTCGGTAAATTCTTTTACGACATTAAATTTCTTAAAACCATTATCTTCTTGTGCAAAGATAGGTGTGGCAATCAGTAAAAATGTTGCCGCGAACATCATTATTTGTCTTCTCATTTTATTGTAGTTTTAGGTAGTTACCAAGGAAATGTTTCGGGGTCGTTGAGTGCATTTGAACGCAGATTTTGATTTAAAGCGCTTATTGCAAGCATGTCTTCATCGCTCAAACGGAATGTCATAATATCCATATTCTCGGCAAAGTGATTGGGTTTTGCTCGGGGTATTGTAATTAGGTCGCGTTGGATAATCCAACGAAGTACTATTTGTGAGGCTGTCTTTTGATATTTCTTTGCCAACGTCTGCAAAAGAGGGTTGCCTAAGACGTCTATGTCGTTTTGTCCGAAAGGACCCCAAGCCATTACTTGTATTCCCAGTTTGTGGTTGATGGCAATGTTTTCCTCTTGCGTCATCAGTGGGTGTATCTCTATCTGATTTATAACGGGACGAATGTCGGCATATGACAGCAGTTCGTCGAGGTGATGTTTGTTGAAGTTGCTTATACCGATAGATCGAACTTTGCCCTGTCTGACGTACTCTTCCATCGCTTGCCATGTATGTTTGACACAATCTTTTACAGGCCAATGAATCAGAAGCAAATCGATATAAGAGGTGTTGAGTTTGCGAAGGCTCTCTTCTATAGAATTTCGTACAGATTGGACTCCTTCTCGCATTCTGTTGGTTGCTACTTTCGTGGTCAGAAATATCTCGTTGCGAGCAATGCCACTATCTGTGATACCCAATCCGACATATTCTTCATTGTCATAACCTTGCGCCGTGTCAATAAGCCGAAAGCCATGGTCGAGAGCCAAACGTACATTCTCTCTTGCCGTATCACCGCGTAATGTCCATGTGCCAACGCCTATTTGTGGTATGTCGTATCCGTTACTTAGTGTCATATATATGTGAATTATAAATCCGTTCTGTGTTTATCTTATATAGTGAGTTTCAGTTAGTTCCTCTTTGATTTTTGGAGAGCCAAACTGCTCCATGCCAAGACGAATGGACTTTATGAGAAAGGCCATGTTGAGACCGAGTTGTCGCATGGTCTGCATTCCCTCTTCATCTTGTCGTACTTCGCCAGGTGATGTGCCGTGTGCTATGCTCCAATACTGAGAAGGAACAACTGGCATGTTTGTCTTTAGAAAATATTTGTTGAGAACGTCCATCGTAGCTGTTGCACCTCCGCGACGTGCTATGCTGACTGTCGCTCCTACTTTCATTGTCCAGTCGGCATGTAAATTGGAGTAAAACAGTCTGTCGAGCAACGAGAGTAACGTTCCGTTGGGCGATGCAAAATATACCGGAGAACCTATGAGAAGACCGTCAGCAGTGTGCATCTTTTCCGAAATCTCATTTACTATGTCGTTGAAAGCACAAACGCCTGTGTCCCAGCATTTGTTGCAAGCTATGCAACCGTGTATTGACAGATGACCGACATGTTGCCACTCTGTTTCAATACCTTGTTGTTGAAGCGATAGCTCCACTTCTCGTAGAGCCGTCGCTGTGTTGCCATTGGCTTTAGGACTGCCGTTTAATATGATGACTTTCATGATTATAATACTGGAAGAATGCTTTCCCAAACAAGATTAAGCTCTTCTTGTAAACGTGTATTCGATACGTTAGACGTTATTGCTATAACGGCATTTTTCTCAGGCAAAACGATAATATATTGTCCATAAGCACCATCGGCTCTAAAGCTATTAGGACGACAACGCCACATCTGATAGCCGTAGCCTTGCATCCAATCGCTGTTTTCAATTGTTAAGCCCTTGTCGGCAGCTTCTTCCATGCGAGTGCCGGGATTGATACTTTCTACTTGTTTCTTAGACATCTCGTTAACCCATTCTGCAGGAATAAGCTGTTTGCCTTGCCAATTGCCGTTTTGCAAAAGTAACTGTCCCATCTTAGCTAAATCTTCTGTCTTAAGGTATAAACCCCAACCTCCCATGTTGATGCCTTGTTTGCATTCGTCCCATTTGGGTTTGTCGATGTTCATCGGTTTAAAAAGCTTGATATTGAGGTAATCTACAATCTTTTCTCCTGTCACTTTCTGGACAATGGCAGATAACATATATGTACCTAAGCTGTTGTAGCAAAAGAATATTCCTGGCTGATGTGTTACAGGGTATGCTAAGAATGTCTTTACATAATCGTCGTCAAGGGAGCGAATTTGTGCCGTTGGGTCGTCATCGTGACCACATGACATAGTCAGCAAGTCACGAACTGTCATTTCCTTTAAGTTGTCGCTTGTTTCAGCTGGTGCTTTGTCTTGGAAAAAGTCAACGACTTTATCTGTCAAGTTCAGTTTGCCATCTGCAATAGCGAGACCCACAGCCGTAGCTGTAAATGTTTTACTTACTGAATGAAGTACATGAGGAACAGTGTCGAAACCTCCGTTTTGCCATTTGCTAAAGATGACATTTCCATCTTTGACAACCATGATGCTGTGTATCTCTAATGAATCATCAGATGCTTTTTGAAAAAAGGAGTCCATTGCTTTGGCTACACTGTCAGGAGTCTCTACTCGTGGCAAATTTTTGTTATCTGTGGTTTGCTTTGCCTCACTTTGACATGCTACTAATGCTGCAATTATTGCAGCTGTTAGGTAAATGATTTTTGCTTTCATAGTTTAGAGGGTTTAGAGTTAAATAATCATCATTCGCAAATATACTCTTTTGCCTTGTATTGCAATGCTGTAGCGTAATTTTTTAGCATAAAGTATAAAAATATTCTTGCAATTAAGGGTATGTATATATATTTGCAAAATCGATATATCAATTGAAGTTTTGTCTTATGAAAATAATAAGGCAGAAAAGTTATTTTTTACCAAAACTCATATATATGAAGAGAATAGCATTACTCTGCATGTTACTGATGACGGTTAGTCTTGGTCGTGCACAAGATTTACAACTTAACGACAAAGAGTATTTTGAACGACAAGGTGTCAATATACTCGTTTTTAGCAATAGCTTTAATGGAGGTTTCAACGATGAAAAGAACTCTGGCATAGAGATTATACATCACGGAGTACGAACAGTACAAGGTGGTGCAGTTCGTTTGAACAATACTCCCGAACAGTGGGACTTAGTTCCGAAAATGATAAGTCGTAAAGTTAACAAAGAGGATGGAAGCATAGAGGTCGTAATGCGTTATGATGACTACGATTTTGACAGTCGTGTGGTTGTTACAGCAAAAGGCAAGGCGGTAGAGATTGCAGTGTGGCTTGATAAGCCTGTACCTGAGAAATTGGTGGGAGAGGCAGGTTTTAACTTGGAGTTTCTTCCGTCTCAGTATTGGCTGAAGACATTTAGTGTAGACGGACGGTTGGGACGTCTTCCTCGTTATGCAACAAGCCAGATGATAACACGTCCCAATAGCGAAAAACCTCGTCAGTTTAAAGGATTTAAGACTTATGATGACCGAGGTACAGACCGTTTTGCAGATCCTCTGCCAATAGAAAAAGGACATAATGTACTCTTGGCTTCAGATACTCCGGAACGTATGATACGTGTCAGCAGTGAAGATTCTGAATTGCTTCTTTACGATGGTCGCATGTTGGCTCAAAATGGTTGGTTTGTCTTACGTAGTATTTTGCCGAAAGATAAAACAGGGAAAGTTGTGACATGGACAGTAGAGCCTAACGCCATACCTAAATGGATTCGTGAGCCTAATATCGGATTCTCGCAAGTAGGCTATTTGCCCGAGCAACCCAAAGTAGCTGTCATCGAATTGGATAAGAATGACAAGCCTCTTGATAAGGCATCGCTCATGCGTATCAATGAAGACGGCACAACGACAGAGGTTTTCTCTGGCAATGTTAATATGTGGGGCGATTACTTTAAGTACAATTATGCTAAATTCGATTTCTCATCAGTACAGCAGACAGGTGTCTATTATATTATGTACGGTGATGTTAAGACTAATAACTTTCTCATAGACGAACATGTCTACGATAAGATTACAGACGCTACAACAGATGTCTGGGTACCTATTCACATGAATCATATGTACGTTACAGAAGGATATCGTACATGGCATGGTGAGCCGTTTAAAGAGGGATATTTACAAGCACCGGAAAGCGACCATTTCGATCTTCACAGCCAAGGCTCAAAGACAGACACAAAGTATAAACCTTTGGAATTAATACCGGGACTTAATATCGGTGGTTTCTTTGATGCCGGAGATTTCGATATCGAGACAGGTTCTAATATCAATGTGGTGCAAAACTTCATACGTACATGGGAACTCTTTAAGCCTATGCGCGATGAGACTTTCGTAAGTCAGAAGCAACGTTATGTTGACTTGCATCGTCCCGATGGAGTGGCTGATATCTTGCAGTTTATTGAGCATGGTACTTTAAACCTTGTTGCTCAAGCAGAACAGATAGGTCATATGGCATCAACATTATCTAACTCTGTCCTCGACAATTATCATCATTTGGGTGATGCAGCAAGTATAACGGACGGACTGCATTATGATCCAAGCCTTAAACCATACGAAGTGTCGCCAGATGGTAAATCGAGTGGGACACCTGATGATATGTGGGCTTTCACAACGCGCAATCCAAATCTTGACTTCCAAGCCGCTACAATGTTTGCTGCTGCAAGTAGAGCTTTGCAAGGCTATAATGATGATTTGGCTCAACGAGCTCTTACTCAGTCGAAGCGACTTATGGCAGAAGCTACCGAACTTATGGCAAAGAGTGGACGTAAACAACGCATCAACAGAGGCAACGACATAGGTACAAACTTACAGCTTTATGCTGCAACACGCGAAAAGCAGTATCTTGAAAATTTCAACGGACAGATATGGATTGCTCTCGATCGTGATGTTAATTCGGTCATTCAGACAGCTCTTGATGCAATTCCATTTATGGACGATGCATATCGTCAGAAATTACGTCCTTACGTAAAGAAATATGCGATGTATATCGACTCTCTCGCAATGCAAAATCCTTATGGTATTCCTATCGGATTGGGTAATTGGGCAGGTAGCGGACAAGTATTGAGCTTCGGTACAGCAGTCTGTTTTGCACATATCTATTATCCCGACATTGTAAAACGCGATGTTGTGTTCCGCACTGCTGATTGGCTTTATGGATGTCACCCATATCACAACTACTCATTTGTGGCTGTTGTTGGTGCAGCACGTCCAAAGCAGGTCTTCTATGGAAACAATCGTGCAGACTTCTCTTTTATTCCGGGCAACGTGGCTCCGGGATTGCTCTTCCGTCGTCCTGATCATTTTGAGAATTTCGATGATTGGCCATTTCTTTGGGGACAGAACGAAGGTACAATAGCCGGCAATACACAGTATATCATCTTCGGCTCTGCATTGAAGAGTATTGTAGGTGCTATGAACGAATAAAACACATTTCAATTCATTGCTGTCTGGCTAAAATGACCATCTTTGCCCATGGTTATTTATGGTATTTTGTAATATAAATAAACAAAAGGGCTGATACATCGCGAGAAGTGTCAGCCCTAATTCGTTTTTAACGCTAAAGTTTTACCGGACAGCAATAGTTTAAAATTTCGTGTAAATAGAGGATACGGGATTCGGTTACGAGTCCCGTATCCTTTGTGTAGCTGGGTATTCAATAATAGCAAAAGCACACTCTCATCTATCTATTATTTTGGAGGAAGTGAAATCTGCCGCTTGCTCTTGGAGGTTAAGCGCCTGTAACGGCTTTCGCCCCGACTCAATCCATTGCAACAACTCATCTTCGTAGAAGTAGAGTTTCTTTCCACGCTTGTAGGCAGGAATCAGCCCCTTATTACGTGCGAACGTGTAGATAGTAGGTTTCGCCTTGCGTGTGATTTTGCACGCCTCGTCAATCTCGACAATGCGATGCTTGTCGATAGCAGTCTGTGGTTGCAATGCCGCCACAATCTTGTGGATTCGCTCCACCTGTTTTGTTAGATAACCCACCACCTGCGGCAGCTTATTAAAAGTAATTTCATTTGCCATATGCGAATTAGTTTAATGATTAGATGGCAAAGGAAATCGGTGTTATAATGGTGAAATCACCCACCAAAATATAACTGCAAAATAACTTTTGGATGGTGGTTATTTATGGTTTATGTTTTATTATTAGATGATGTTATATAATGATAGTTATTAAGATGACTATATAGGCATTCTCTTCAATAAAAAAGTTGTATCTTTGTATTATCTAATAAATTTCTTGTTATGAGCTTATATGTCAAATTATTACAATTCAATGGGGCAAATGATGAAACCGAATTGCAGAAATTATTCGAAAAACTTGCTTATGATTTTTTATATGGAGGATATATCAATGTGCGTGATGAATATAGAATATATATTCGTACGGTAGAATTCTATTTTCATAGTGAGCAAGAAGGCATACACGATCCCATTGTATATCATCGAAATGGCAGAGGGTTAGAGAAAGTCCCATACTTCCCGCTTATGACATTAAATGCTCATAATTCTGGTTTTGATATAACATTTGAAAGCGAGAAGAGTCAATATCGAGCATCAGCACTTATTAGATCTTATGAGGTTATAAATAAGAATGGACAATATCTGAAGTGGATAATAAATAAAGAGGATAGTAAGAAAAGTAAATTTAAGATATTTGAAAATTATCAATATAATACTCAATCAACATATCTTTACACTTTGTTAAATGGTTTTGCTTTAGGAGATTACAATTGCATAAGGTGGGTTGATTCACAAAGGGCACAAAAGCAAGATTTAACTATTAAATCCCGTCAGGGAGTTTATAAATCGGTGAGTGAATACGAATATAAACCATCGTCCCCTAAAGAGATTTGCAATAGGAAATGGAGCTTTACAAGAGAAGATAAAGTTTAAAGCTAATATGGCTATGCAAAAAATGGTTATATATACTTCTGAACTATTGCGAACTACAAAAAATACTGCTTGTGTGGCAGAAGTAATACACAATACTTTAGAGAGTTTGCAGATTGAGCACCGCGAGTTAAAGAACACCAATGATTATTGGTGTCGAGATTATATGCCTGTAATGATATTTGAGGACGGAGTATATTCTAAATATCAGTATCGGCCAGATTATCTATTTGAGGATAAAAAATACCATCCGTATATAACAAATCAAGATGATGCTTGTAAAGGTCTAAATATATACACCCCAACAAATATGAATGTGATATTTGATGGTGGTAACTATGTTCGATGCGGAAAGAAGGTTATAATGACTGATAAAATACTTATGGAAAATCCTTTGTGGTCATTATCCTATTTATTGCGACATCTTGAAGAATCACTATGTGCAGAAATTATCCTTCTTCCTTGGGATATGGGCGATATGTGTGGGCACGCTGATGGTATGGTTACATATTTAGGGGAGGATAAAATTCTTCTTAATAACTGTTGGAAAAGAAAACATAAGGCTTTTCATAAAAGATTGTTAAAGATATTAGAGGCTCATTTTGAAGTAGTGGAACTTGAGTATATGTGCAAAGATAATAAAGATTCTTGGTGTTACCTTAATTATCTGCAACTTCCCAATGCTATATTGCTTCCTTGTTTATCAGAAAAGATAGATTGTGAAAATGATGTAGCTGCCATTGAAACATTTAGTAATCTGTTTCCTAACTTAAAAATAGTACCAATTTACTCAAAACCACTTATAAATAAAGGCGGAGCAATCCATTGTGTAACTTGGGAATATATAGAGAAGGTTGGACAAACTCTTTTGAAATAGTATTTTGCAATTTGTTTTTAAGAATATTGGCAAGAGTGCTATGAAAAACGGCTAAAAAGGAATTATTACGCTATATTATCATCCAACTTAATCCTGCACTCCGATTCGGTGTGCGACATCTTGCTCTTGATGGTTGAGACCTTCAAGTTGCGTAGTGCGTGAGCAAAGAGATTTTTGACACCTGTGACGATGTGGATATGTTTATGCTGAACCATCCATAATATTGTGTAAATGGAGAATACGGGAATCATTTCAGAATCCCGTATTCTTTGTTTTATTAGGTATTCAATAATAGAATGCCGAATACCTATTATAACCTGTAGATTGTCTCCAATTTACTCAATAGGAATCTGAATCACTGATACCCATTGTTCGGGGTCTTCCTGATTCCATGCGCCGTCAATGTAGGAAGTGCGGAGAGGTCCGGCTATCTTGTAGCCTTGTTCTTCCATGTAGGCAAATGCTTCGGTAAATGATTCATGGAAGCGTT
>CALAUL010000067.1 GCA_937892255.1 uncultured Bacteroidales bacterium
CGTTCTCATTGAGGTTAACCATAGCGTCCCACCAATACTTCTTAATGTTGTTTTTGAGTTCAACGCCGTTCTGACCATAGTCATACACTGCGCCAAGACCATCGTAAATCTCTGATGATGGAAATACGAAACCATACTCCTTACAGTGACTTACAAGTTTTTTGAATACATCTTCTTGTGCTGCCATTTTATTATTTTTATGCAGGAACAGAGCTTTTAACGCTCCTTCCTTTGTTTTTATTACGATTATTGTTTTATCAGTGCTATTGCGTCATCTACAGAGAGCGTCTGCTGCTCGCCTGTTGACATGTTCTTAAGAGTTATGCTGCCGGCTTTGCGCTCGTCTTCGCCGCATAGAGCGACGAACGATATTCCTTTCTTGTCTGCATAGCCCATCTGCTTCTTCATCTTCGTCGCATCAGGGAATATCTCTGCATTGATACCTGCGGCACGAACCTGAGCAAGGGTCATCATAGAGTATAGTTCGTCTTCTCCGCCAAAGTTAACGAAGAGAACTTGTGTCTTCACTACCCCATCTTTAGGGAACAAGTCTAGTTGCGTCATAACATCATAGATACGGTCTGCGCCGAAAGAGATTCCCACGCCCGACATATCTTTGAGCCCGAAGATACCTGTAAGGTCATCATAACGTCCTCCGCCCGTTATTGAGCCTATCTGTACGTCATTTGCCTTAACCTCAAAGATAGCTCCCGTATAGTAGTTAAGACCGCGAGCGAGCGTGAGGTCAAGTTCCACGTTAAGTGCCAATCCGAGAGCGTCGATATATCCAAAGAGCGTATCCAACTCTGCTATTCCCTTTTGTCCTGTCTCCGATGTGAGAGTCTGCTTCAAGAGAGACAACTTTTCATCACGCGAACCTGTCATAAGTAATATTGGTTGCAACTTAGCCACCGCTTCGTCCGACAATCCTTTTGCCGAGAGTTCGGCATTGACATTATCAAGACCTATCTTATCAAGTTTGTCGATAGCCACCGTGATGTCTACCATGTGCTCCTCAGCTCCTATGGCCTCTGCTATACCGGCAAGAACTTTGCGATTGTTGAGTTTGAGAGTGACACTGATATTGAGCTTACGATATACCTCATCGACTATTTGGATAAGTTCTACTTCATTGAGCAACGAATTAGAACCCACCACATCTACGTCACACTGATAAAACTCTCTGTAACGACCCTTCTGCGGACGGTCGGCACGCCACACCGGCTGTATCTGATAACGTTTAAACGGGAATGTAAGCTCACTCTGATGTTGAACGACAAAACGTGCAAAAGGCACTGTAAGGTCATAACGCAAACCCTTCTCACATATCTGTGTGGCAAGTTTCTCTGGAGAGACAGCCGTACTCTCCACATCGCTCATGAAGTTGCCCGAGTTAAGTATCTTGAAAAGAAGTTTATCCCCCTCATCACCATACTTGCCAAGTAGCGTTGTCAAGTTCTCCATTGCCGGAGTCTCAATAGGCAAAAAACCATAACGTTGAAAGACACCTTTTATAGTATCGAATATATAATTGCGCTTCACCATCTCTACCGACGAGAAGTCACGCGTTCCCTTTGGAATACCGGGTTTTGTTATCGCCATCTGTTTCTACGTTTTTCTAATTCAGCGCACAAAGTTAACACAATATCAAATTATTTCAAGTGCGAACGACTAAGAAGTTGTTTTATTTTTAGCACAAACAACCCATAAAAGCAAGATAAGCAAGATTCGCCATGAATGTATTTGACAAATAACCCCCGCACTCATGTAACCAAACGAAAGCAGAATGCGTATTCACACTATCAAAACTTAACAACTATTAACGGACAATATGAAGATTAATCTATTACTCAATATATGGAACACTGAACACACACTACTCTTCATCATAGGCTTGTTGTGTGTTTTTATCGTTGTATATGTTGTATTACTTCTCTTTCATAAATACGGGCACGTAAACTTCGCACGTATTGGTTCGTCGTGGGACAACACTCGCGAAATGATGAACGACTCCGATTTCTTCATGGACATCATGGGCGGTGTACCTTGGAAATGGGACCTGCAATCCAACCGCATAACTATAAACTACAACCACCTTCCCAACAACCACCCATTGAAACCTAAAGGCATAGTAACAGTTGCCGGCACCGAGATAGCACAACCCGAATATCGACAACAACTACTATCAAAGCTCAAAATGCTCATCGATGACAAGATTAAAGTTGTCTCTGGTGAGATGAAGATAAATGCCGACCTCTTCGGGCAAAGCTCATGGATTGAATACCATACAAGTCCTCTTGTTCGCAATGCCAAAGGCAAACCCGTCTCTCTCGCTGGAACAAGCATCATAATCAACCATAGAAGAGGCAACGCCGAAAACATCAAGATGCTAAGACAATTACACATGGCACAAATAGCAGCCGGTATCGTCCCCTGGGTGTGGGACATTGCTTCTGACACCATAGTGTACGACCGTGAGATTGCAACACAAGTCACACCCGGAGTCAACAACAAATCAGGCAAAATAAAGGTAAAGAGCTTCGAAACGGTAAGTCCTAAGCACCTATCAAAGATACGCAACACCTTAGACAGACTTATCCGTGGCGAACGCGAGACTATAAAGATTGAGGTTGAAGACACACTATTCGGAAGCTACGGCGAAACAAAATGGACAGAATACATAGCGACAGTCCTCGAAAGAGACATCGATGGCGTCCCAACAGTTTTGACAGGTACTGCAACATGCATAGAAGAACGCAAGCAGAACGAAAAGAAACTCATGCAACACTTGGAAGACAGACTCGAAGAAAAAGAACGCAACAGAAAAGTATGCACTCTTCTTAATGTCGTGCTTGCTCAAACAGATTGTCTGACATGGGATTGGGACTTGACAAACAAGCTTGTATCTGTAAACCTATCACATCTGAAAGAGGACAGCCCGTTGCGCTTCTTCCCCGACAAGACAACAAACCTCGAGAACGTATCAGCGATGATTCACCACGAAGACATCGCATTACTCAACACCGAGATTGATGCCATCAGACACGGACACAAGAGAATCACCTCATTTACATGTCGCGGTAACGAAGCTCTCTTCGGAACAAGTGTCAATATCAGCGTCGCATTCACCATCAACAGACGAAGCGAAGCTGGTGAGATAATATCTATAATAGGCGCCACAAAATTAGTATAATACGACTTCAATAGTATATAAACTCTAATTGTTTCATAATTATAGCCACAACTCTCGTCTTGTACGAAGTTGTGGCTATTGCATAATAGCTTCTATTTAGTCATATGACATCGTTTGTATTTCATAATTACTATATTTGCATTACACAATGAGAACAACAACGTAGCACAACTATTAAAACAAAACAACCATGGCAAAAAGAAAAGCAAATCCGGAAGAAAAGAAACTACAAAGAGTAGCCGCTATAATGAATGCACTCAACGATGCCCCCGGCATGGCATTCAACTATAAACAGATTACCGAACTCATAGGTCTTAAGAGTAAGAACGACCGTATGGAGATACAGGACTGCTTATTTGACATGGCAGCTCAAGGTATGATAGAAGAAACAATAGCAGGTAAATACAAAGCCAAACTATCAGGTTCTACAGGCATCATCGGCACTGTAGACATGACATTGAGTGGCTATGCATATATAGTACTCGACGATGAGTCTAAAAAGAGACTTGACACAGAAGATGACATCTTCGTTGCACATAAGAACCTCAATAGCGCACTGCACGGCGACAAAGTAGAGATACGCACTTTTGCCTCTAAAAAAGGACGTCACATGATAGAGGGCGAAGTAATAACGATACTAAAGCGTAAGAGAGAGCGATTCGTAGGACGCGTAGAAGTACATACTCACTCCACTTACCTCGTCGTTGACCAACGCATCACCGGCGGACGTGACATCATCATACAGCCGGAAAAGACGCTCAACGCACAAGATGGTCAAAAGGCAATAGCCAAGATTCTCACATGGCCTGAAGGTCAACAAAACCCAATAGGAGAGATAGTAGAGATAATAGGACAGACAGGCGACAACAACACTGAGATGCACGCCATACTTGCAGAGTTCGGATTACCATCGTCATATCCGGAAAGTGTCGCCCAAGATGCCGAGAGTATCGAACCGGGTATCACTAAGGATGAAGTGGCACGACGTAGAGATATGCGCGGTATCACAACATTTACTATCGACCCCGCCGATGCTAAAGACTTCGACGACGCACTATCTATACAACATCTTCCTAATGGCAATTGGGAAGTAGGTATACATATAGCCGACGTAACTCACTACGTAACACCAGATAGCTCCATAGAAGAAGAAGGATACAAACGCGCCACTTCTATCTACCTTGTAGACAGAACAATCCCTATGCTGCCTGAGAGACTATCCAACTTCATATGTTCGCTTCGACCCAACGAAGAAAAACTCACATTCTCCGTCATCGTTGAAATGAACGACGAAGCAGATGTCCTCAACACTCAAATAACAAAGACCGTCATCTGCTCCAACAGACGCTTCACCTACGAAGAGGCTCAAGAAATAATAGAAGGTGCCGACGGAGACTACAAAGACGAGATACTACAGATGAACGACCTCGCTCAAAAACTACGCAAGAGACGTTTCGAGAAAGGCGCTATCAACTTCGAACGTTCAGAAGTGCGCTTTAATATAGATGAGACAGGAAAACCAGTATCAGTATATTTCAAAGAGTCTAAAGAAGCCAACAAACTAATCGAAGAGTTCATGCTCCTCGCCAATCGTCGCGTAGCTGAGACAATAGGAACAGACGAAATAAACACAACCAAACGCAAACGTACGCCCAAGACTTTCGTATATCGCGTCCATGACCTACCCAACGAAGAGAAATTCAACAAATTCGCTACGTTCGTCAGACGCTTTGGCTATGAAGCTTCACCTAAAAAAGGCGAACAAATCAACAATGCCGTAAACCGTATACTACATGAAGTCAAAGGTAAAGGCGAACAAAATCTCGTTGAGATATTAGCCGTACGAACTATGGCTAAAGCTGTCTACACCACAAAAAACATTGGACACTACGGCTTAGCCTTTGACTACTACACTCATTTCACATCTCCTATACGACGCTACCCCGACATGATGGTACACCGACTACTCTTCAGCTATCTCAACGGCGGACGAAGCGAAAAAGCAGAAAAATACGAAGAGATGTGCAAACACTCTTCCGAACAAGAGATATTAGCCTCTGAAGCAGAACGCGCCTCTATAAAATACAAACAAGTAGAATTCCTAATAGACCATATCGGAGAAGAGTTTGACGCAACGATATCAGGCGTTACGGAATGGGGTATATTCGCCGAAATAGACGAAAACCACTGCGAAGGCATGATACCACTACGCGACCTCGAAGACGATAACTACTACTTCGACGAAGACAACTACTGTGTCGTAGGACGTAACACCAACCGCAAATACCAACTCGGTGACAACATCAAGATACGTATTGCCAATGCCAACCTCGAGAAGAAACAACTCGACTTCACGATTGCCGGTTCGCCACTGAAGCCGATAGAGATACAGAACATGAACCTCCGCAACAAAGGCGAACGCCCGGGTATTTCAACTCCATCGGCTTTTGACAAGTCGGAGTCTAAGAAAAACAAGGCAAACGGCAAACCGCCTAAAAGCGTCCTCCGAAAAGCTAAGAAAAGCAAAGACAAAAGCAAAGACAAAGGAAAGAAAAAAGGTAAGAAACGTAAGTAACTATCCACGAACCAACAATAGCAAGAGGGACCATATAGTCCCTCTTTTCTTTTGTCCGAAAGTACAGAGCGCACCCAACATCAATGCCGAGTGCGCTCATTTGTATACACTTTATCGTTTTATCTTACTTCCCTTACTTAACTATCACTTTATAGCTCTTACCATTCACAACCACTATATATATACCTCTCTCTACACGCTCTACCTTGCCAAGGTTTTGACCATTGATAGAGTAAACAGTGTAATCGTCAGCTCCCTCTACTACAATCTCATTGCCGATGAGACGAACGTTTACATCAGATGTCTGTATGTCTGAGATAGGAGTATTGTCTATTTCAAACTCTGCTGTAAATGTAGTATCTGACACAACAACTACAATGCGCGGATTATCAGTTACGCCATCACTCCACTGTACAAACTTGTAACCCTCGTTAGGTGTCACAGTGAGTGTTGCTTCTGCGTTTTCTTCATACGCACCTGCTCCTTCGACTGTGCCGTTCTCAGCGATAACATCCACAAAATATGCACCAACGATATTCGTGAAATCCTTCCAATATTCAGCATTCTTATAAGCATCTACACTTGACTTTGGTACATATACCGGGATAGATTTATCAACGTCATAGAACG
>CALAUL010000068.1 GCA_937892255.1 uncultured Bacteroidales bacterium
TCCACCTTGCCGTAACCGCCGCAACGTCGGCAGATGACGATGCGTTCAGTCGTTGAGATCTGCGTTATCGGCTTCTTCATGGCTGTGAAGGTTGGTGGGAGCATTACGTCTGTTCATGTGGCGCACGCCGGCGAATGAGTAGAAGACAGTGAGTCCGAGTTCGGTTGCGATGTTGTGTTCGATACGGGCACCCTTAGAGCGTTTCCACTCGAAGAGCATGAGAATAGCGTCGCAATCGAAGAGCATGTTGATGTCCGCCTTCATGTGATCACGCCATGAGGCGTCGTAAGGCAGTCCGTTGTTGAGAGGCGAAACGGCGGTATGTCCGCACTGCTCTATCACCTGTTTAGCCTCTGAGAAACGAGCGACCACCTCCTCTTCGGGGCGTCCGCTGATAGAACCTGAAATGTAAATCTTCATAGTTAGTTAATGTTTTTGTGAGTAAAGTGTTTCGATGTGAGTCTCCTCTGCAGAGGGAGCTTTAGTTGAGGCGTTGAGCCTTGGGGTTGAGGCGTAAGCCCTTTGGGGGGTTGATGTCGTAGACCGTACCGTGCTCACAGCGATAAAGCCATATCTCTTTGTCAGCCTCTTTCATTTGTCGGAGAATCTCCTGCGCCTGTCGGGAAGATCTCGTCTTTGCACGGGTGAGGTCGTCGATATTGTGAGCCTTCGGGGTGCACTTGCTGTCACAGAACGTCAATGTCTCCCACTGATGGACGCAGACACCGCCGAAGCACTGGCGATACTTAATGAGCAAGAAATGCCTACCTCCGAGACGGTCGAGCAGATGATGCTTGAAGTCGATCCAAGGTTGGTCTTTCTCGATGGAGGCATGAGAAGCCTTAGCGTCGTCCCATGTGAGCTGGCTGAATAAGACTCTTTTTGTCATTTTTCTAATGTCTTTAAATGGTTTTTAAATAGCGTTTAAATGGTGTTTAAACAGGTCAAACGATGTCGAGAATGTCGCGTGCTACTTTTTCCTTGTCGTAGGCGTCGTAGGCGTCATCGCTGACGGTTCGTGCGATGTCTTTTTGACGTTTGTGTTGTCCGTCGCTGTCGACGATGCACAGTTTGGAGAGAGTCTCGTAGTCACGATGTGCGATGAGACCTGCGTTTGTGTCGGGTGACGTATCGATTTGCGGCAGTTGTGTCGTTTCGATGGCGGCGAATCGGTCAGCTATGCGCTGTTCTTCACTGCGGTTGTATTGCAACACCTTGTCGAGTTGTGCTCTGTCGCCCTCTTTGCGTTCGATAAGTGCCATGGGCTGTACATACTTTTCTTCGAGTAGGAAGCGCAGCGAACCGTCGTCGTTGACCGCTATTGCCTTGCTTGTGTCGTCGGGGTCGTAGAGAACTGACCAACGCACAGAAGCGTGTTGTCGCATGTGGTGGTCGAAAGAGTCATATTCGACGGTGCGTCCGCCTGTGCCGGGCAGAGTTATTTTAATGCCGGTATTGCGGAGCAGGTAGGTGTTGGAAGTCTTGACGCCATACGTCATGAGGTACTGTTCATCGCTCATCGGGAATCTGTTTTCCTGAGGCATAGCCTCCCACTTCTTGAGGTAGTCGTGGCGCAGGCGCTGGCGTTCCATCTCGATGAAGCTTACCAGTTGCGCCACTACTCCGTCACGGTCGGGGAAGCTGTGTCGGTATTTGTTGATATATTCGACATTGGGCTGATTCTCTTTATTGGCTGTCAGTCCGTAGCCCGACCAATTGGTTTGCAGGTGACAATAGCGGTCATTAAACTGTCTGAACCATGGCTCTATGACCTTTGCCTTTGCGTTGCGCACAGCCGCAGGAGTGACGTGTATAGCTGTCATGGCGTAGAACTCTTTGAGAGTCTTGTATCCTGCGTGGTCCATCTGTATCTGCGCAGGTTTGAAACGCCTGCCGAAGAGTTCTGCGGTGTGGTTGATAGCGTTGCGCAGTGCGCTCCGTATGAGTTCGGGGTTTTCCACGTCGCCTATGGCATAGCCTATCGGGTAGCGTGTACAGGCGTCCAAGACAACTTCGAGCTTCACGCGGTTGTGATATGTCGTGAGCGTCTTAGAGCCTTTGTTGGCAGTCTTCTGATAGAGCAGTTCGGCGTCCCAACCGTCGAGAGTCCAGAGGTAGAGTGGCGCTGATGGAGCGGAGCGTTTGACTGTCATCAGTCGACGGTTGCGGAAATCGGTTGCACCGTGACGGCGGGCGTAGATGTCTTGTTCGTGTGTGCGTCGGAACGTTGCCACTATGCGGTCAGTGATAGGACGCGAGCCCTCTGCACGTTGTGCGTTGTAGAGTTGTGCCACCTGAGTGTCGTAGAGGTTACGCGGGTCGCTGACGAGTTGCAGAAGAAGGTTGCGTTCCTGTTCTGTCTTCAGAGCCGTAGCGTTGCGCTGTCCGTTTTTCCACTGTCCGTGTATGAGAGCTTCGTAGCCGTCCCTCTTGTAGGCTTTCCATTTACGCTCCAAAGCGCGGGCGTTGGTTGGCAGGTGGTGAGGCCAACGGTCGACAGATAGCAGTGTGACCATGTCGGCGAGGCGTTCCCATTCCTTCATCTTGCCGGCTGCACTGTTGGTGATGTGTCCGAGAGCGGAGCGTTTACCCTTGCGCAGAGCGACGATGGTGCTGATGGCGTCGAGTATTGAAGCCTCGGCATGGTATTGACGGACAGTCTTAGACGGCAGATGTCGTCCGTCGTCGACTTTGTAGTTCTCGTAGTAGTCGGCGGCTTCGGCCGATGGGACGAGGTGGTTTGTCAGGATGTTGTCGTTGGGGCAATGGTAGGGATTGCCGATTTTTTCTTGTATCATATCCTTATATCGTTGCGGCAGGCTCTCGTAGTCGACGAGTGCGGGTTGCATATATCCGCCACGACGTGCTATGCGTATGTTGCCGCGTTGCGCGTGTTTGGCGTAGCTGCTTGCTGTCATCAAGCCCGAACTGATCAACCACGAGGCCTCCACTGTGAGAATAGACTTGTAGTACTGAATCATAATCAATGCTCTTGGTTGCCGAGCCTATCACTAAGGCTTCAGGCTGTCGATTAACGTGTTAGATTCTTGGGCTATCTTGAGTTTCCTTGACCAACTATGATACACCTGTTTGAGTTCCGAGGCGGGGATCTTGTTGAAGTTGTCTCGTTGAGTGGCACGACAGACGATGGTGCGTATTGCTTGTGCGTTGTTGTCGTACCCGCATGCTTCGAGCCACTTCCCGACAACGCCATAGACACGCTTGCGCCATATGTCGAGTGTCTTTGATGAGCTCTCATGTAGTGCGGCCGTCTTTTCGCGCATAGCGTAGCGCAGAGAGGCGAGTCCCTTGTCGTCGAGATCTTTCGACGAGTTAACACCCCATGCGGAGAGCATCACACGATATTCGTCGTCGCTCATACCTAAGAGCGTTTTCATGCGGTGTATGTCTGCTATGGCTTTACGCCTGTTGCTGTTTGTTGGTATCGTAGTAGTCATGATTGCAGGTGTTTAGTTGCCCCAATATTCGGATGCTTTGAGTGGCCAGACGTCGAAGTGTGTACCGCCGCCATAACGACTTTGCGCCATGGCTCTGTATCCCTCGACATATATCTTCACGTTTGCGTCGAACTTGACGGAATTGGCGACGTTGCCCTTAGGCTCTACGCCGTCGGCATGAGAGATGAAGATGAGTATCTTGTCGCGGTTCTCATTGCGCAACTCTTTGTAGTCGTCGTAGTTTATGCCTGTGTATTGCAGAGAGTCAATGATAACGGCGCGAGGTGCGTTTCTCGACTGAAGTCTGAGGCGCAGGTCTTCGAGGGGCTCTTTGTCGAGCAGCATGAAGTTGCGTTTACACTCCATGCTCGTAAAGCCTACCTCCTTGATTGCGTTTTGCATGGTGAGCGACAAGCCCTCTTCTAATGAGTTGTATGCCACTTTGCCGAAGTTACAGAGGTAGCTCGCCAGTTGAAGAGCAAATCTCGTCTTGCCGTTGGCACTTTTTCCCCAGATGATCCACGAACCCGTGACCTCCGGACAGCCTATGAGGTTGCGCCACCTGCCGGTGAAGTCCAGTGTCGAAGGCTTGAAATTGAGGATATGCCACACACTATAACCACGTCTCATCGCTCGACCTCCTTTCGCAAGCTTGCTTTTTTGCGTGCCGCATGCACTCTGCGCGCCACACGTCGCAAGTCGCTGTCGCTTTCCGCTATTATATCATCGATGATCTTTTCCTCGTGTATGCCGTTTGCTTCGCATACCTTGACGATGTCTTGCGCTGACACTCCCGCCAATGGCACGCATTTACGACCCAGACGGCTCCATATCTCGTTATAACCTTGCTTGTTGAACTTCACCCCTGAGAGGAGTTTCTTTTCAAGGTGAGAGGTGGCGATGAGCACTATACCACAGATACCTTCCAATTGGTTGTAGAGCGTGATGAACGCATTAAGTACCTTGTCGGTCAGTTTGTCGGCTTCGTCGAGGATGATGAGCGGACATTCTGTCATGCGTAGGATGCGCACCACCTTGCGTGTCATGGACGCCATTGTAAGACCCGACGACTCTTCGCCCATCTGGGTGAGAAGCTCTTCGAGCAGATCCTTGCGACTCCAATAGCTGTCGCACGAGAGGTGATAGATGTTGCGGTGTGTCTCTGCGTAGTGTCGGCAAGTGAAGCTCTTTCCGCTTCCGGCTCTGCCGACAATGCTCATCACAAGCGAATCTTCTCGACACGCATCGAGCAACGCCGACAAACGCACAAAGTCGGCAGTCTCCACAGCTTCCCATTTATCCTCTTTGTAACCTATACCCGAGGCTATGCTGTACCATTGCTTGTCTGATATTTTATCCCATTCGCCCGACAACATGAGCGACACCATGGCTGTAGATGTACCAAGTGCTTTACTTGCTTTTGTCTGACTTCCGTAGCGGTCGCAATACTTCTTGAGTGCGACAGCGATGCGCTGTTTTTTGATGTTTTCCATAACTGTCTCTTTTATAATGATTGTTAGATATTCATTGCCATGGCTTGCAGACCTCTGAGGTCGCAGATTCGCAAGTCTTCGTTCAGTTCGTAGCGATCCACGCGCCCGTCGGGGAGTGTCAGCACTATCTGTTGTTCTGGCTCGTATATCTCGAGGTGTACGCCGTTGCGGAAGGTGAACGACATGCGCTCGGGCTTGTAGGCGTCGCAGGCGAAGTCGCCATGCCATCCGCTATCGTCTATCTCTACTCCGCCGTGGTTGATTGCGCACTTGCGTATGCGTAGGTTAGAGGGTGTCTCCTTGCAGTTACCCGATAGTGCACGGGTCACCACTATAGGGTGTTTTTTAAGGAGTTCAGCCACTTGTTTGACCCCTCCGCGCTTCATTATTATCTTCTTCATATCGTTGTTATTTTGGTTCGAATTATGTATATTACTGCCGTGTTAGTTAAGTAACACGGTGCAATAATACGGTATTCCGTATTAATACGCAAGGGTATTCTGTATTTTAACACATAATTCTGAATTATGAATATAAATGATGTTACGGTAAGATTCATGCAGGCTGTTGATTATTTAATTGATAATAATCAAGAAAAAACAAGGAAAAGCCTTGCTATTGCAATAGATATGAGTGTATCTATGATGACTGAGTATACTAAAGGACGCAGTAATGTAGGTGTTGTCCCATTACAGAATATCGTATCAAAATACAACATATCCGCTCATTGGCTTCTGACTGGAGAGGGGGAGATGCTGAGGGGAGAAGGGGATAAGGAGATCAAGAGGGGTGGCAATGATTCTCTTGATGTGCCGTTGTCGGATGTAGGCAAGGAAAGTTCGTCGGCAGAAGTTATTGCGTATCTGGTGGGCATTATTCAGCGTCAAGCAGAGGAGATAGGATGTCTAAAAAACATGCTGAATAAGTAATATAAGGGTATGTATGGTGCCATATTGTACAATGGGAAACGGCAGTATTTTGCAATATTGCGCCATTTGCTTATGTGTCAGCATATTACGGTTTATACCTATACAATACCCCTATTATTAACATTGTTGTTTTTTGCACGTACCCCCTACTTTTATGGCCGTTTTCTGCATGTAACCCCCTATCAATACCCCACAAAAAGACGGTGAAATGTCCACCCAACTGTCCATCCTACGTGTACAATTTGATTGTAATTGTCGCCATGATAATGTCCACCCAACTGTCCACCCAACTGTCCATCCAACCACTCTAAAAACCTTTTTTGGTGTAAATGACAACACACCAAAAAAGGCCATTGGGAGAGTCTTCCAATAGCCTTTTAGAGCATTTATACATTATGTGTTTAATAGAAAAAAACAGCCTTAAACGTGCGTATTTCAGGGCTTATCCGATGTCAGTCCTTATCCATTCCTACCTTCTTCAACCTTAATACATATCCAATCACCATTTCTCCCACATGCGATCACCGTCAAATCCAACCTAATCACCATATATTGTACAATTTGATTTCGACCCTCATCACCTCATGCTACTCATTATCAATCGCATACACAATACAACGAGTGTATCATTTGTTTGTTGGGGTGTACTCGGTTCTTTGTTTTTGTCGAAAATTTCGTTTTCTTGCAACATCTAAAGCTATACACACATGAGAGAACACAACGGCAACGAACGTCGTAACGTCATTGTGATGGGTGCGACATCTGGTATAGGACGAGCTATTGCTGTCAAGTTGGCACAATCCGGTTGGCGTGTGGCCATTGCCGGACGAAGAGAGATTTTATTAAAGCAACTTTGCCTTGAAGAGCCGAACATCATCTGCTATCGGTGCATTGATATTACCTCCAATGAGGCGGAAGATGACTTTAACATGTTGACAGAGAGCCTCGGAGGGTTGGACATGTATGTACATTGTTCGGGTATTGGATATCACAACAACAGCGTAGACACGACTCTCGAGAAGTCTACTGCAACGACCAACTGCGTCGGCTTTGTGAAGATGGTGACATGTGCTTATCACTATTTCTCTAACCAACTCACGGGCGGACACATTACTGTCATTAGTTCCATTGCCGGCACACGCGGATTGGGTGCGGCTCCCGCCTATTCGGCTACTAAGCGTTTTCAGAACAGCTATATCGATGCCTTGGCGCAAAACGCATATATGCGTCGCACGGGCGTAACATTTACCGATGTGCGTCCCGGCTTCATTGATACCGACTTACTAAAAGGACAACATTATCCGTTGACCATGCCGTTAGAGAGAGCTTCGGAGCTGATTGTGAAAGCTATCATCAGTCGCAAGCGTCGTGTCGTCATTGATTGGAAATATCGTTTTGTTGTTTGGGCATGGCGTCTTATACCTCAAGCCGTCTGGGAACGTCTGCATATCGGTTAAATGTCTTGTCTACAAAACAATAAGAGGATACCCTTTTGCAGAGTATCCTCTATTGATATTGTATAGTCTTTGGCTTCCTTAATGCGACATAGCTACAGACTCCACTCAAAACCGTCTTTCGTATCCTTCACGTTAAATCCCAACGCTGCCAATTCGTTGCGTATCTTGTCTGATGTCGCCCAATCTTTATTGGCCTTGGCCTGCATACGAATGTTGAGCAACAAGTCTATTGCACCTGCGAACTTTTCTGTATTGGCTCCATCGTCAGCCGCAAGACGCAATCCGAGTACGTCTTCGATATATGTCTTGAAGACAGACTTCAACTCTTCCAAGTCCTCAGCCGAAATTGTACCTTTTCCGTCACTCACTGTATTGATGGACTTCGACGCATCAAAAAGGTGCGATATGATGATTGGCGTGTTAAGGTCGTCGAGCAAAGCCTCTTCGCAACGTTTGCGCAAGTCTTTGACATCGACGGTGCTCTCCTTTGACGGTTGCAGTTTCATCAAGCGGACATAGGTCTCTGCCAAACGAGCCAAGCCCTTTTCCGAAGCCTGCAATGCTTCGTTGGAGAAATCGACAGTAGAACGATAATGCGCCTGCAAGATGAAGAATCGTATTGTCATAGGAGCATACGCCTGTTCGAGAAGTTTATGCGAACCGGTGAAGAACTCATCGAGAGTGATGAAGTTTCCGAGGCTCTTGCCCATCTTCTGACCGTTGATAGTAATCATGTTGTTGTGCATCCAATAACGAACGCTTTCTTTGCCGAGCGCAGCAGTGCTCTGTGCTATCTCTGCTTCGTGATGAGGAAAAATAAGGTCCATACCGCCACCGTGAATGTCAAACTCCTCTCCGAGGTACTTACAACCCATAGCCGAGCACTCCATGTGCCAACCCGGGAAACCTACCGACCATGGAGACGACCAGCGCATGATATGTTCGGGGTGAGCTTTTTTCCATAGCGCAAAGTCGCACGAACGACGTTTCTCGCTCTGTCCGTCAAGGTCTCGCGTTGTCTCAAGGAGTTCGTCAATATTTCGACCCGAGAGCTTGCCGTAGTTGTGTTCCTTGGCGTACTTTTCGACATCGAAATATACCGAACCTTCACTCTCATAAGCATAACCATTGTCGAGAATTTTCTGCACGAACTCTATCTGTTCTATGATATGCCCCGAAGCGTGAGGTTCTATTGACGGAGGAAGTACATTGAGAGCTTCCATTGCCTTGTGGTAACGATGGAGATAATACTGAACGACTTCCATCGGTTCGAGCTGTTCCAAGCGAGCTTTCTTTGCTATCTTGTCTTCTCCCTCGTCAGCGTCGTGTTCAAGATGTCCTACATCGGTGATATTACGCACGTAACGTACCTTGTAGCCTAAGTGTTGCAATGTGCGATAAAGCACATCGAAAGTTATAGCAGGACGAGCATGACCCAAATGTCCATCTCCATAGACTGTGGGCCCGCATACATACATGCCGACACGACCTTCATGCAATGGTTTAAAGGTCTCTTTCTTACGGCTTAATGTATTATATATCTTCAACTCTTTTTCCATGTCTGTTTATTGATAATAAATTGCGTTGCAAAGATAAAGAATATAACTGACACCATGAATACATTTGAAAGACTGTTTAATTAACACTTGAATTATATCATAATTTAAACCGTTTCTAAACTTTCAGACACAACCAAACGAGTAACAAACAGATAGAACAATTACAGTGTTGTAGTTTACATTTATATCAACCACACTTTTTAGAAAATAAGTTGCTTATATTAATTATAATTAATAATTTTCGCCCCGTTTTAAATACATACAATACATAGAACAACTTATGAATACTACTCGATTAATTAAAATTTTGATAGCCTTAGTGGTGTCATTATTTTTTTGGTTCGCACCTTCATCATTGTATGGCTTGCCATCGTTGTGTTTGGTGGAGCAGCGTATGATTGCAATTTTTGCTTTTGCTGCCATAATGTGGATCACGGAAGCTATTCCAATTTGGACTACATCAGTAGCCGTAATTGTCATCATGCTTCTAACAGTCTCAAGTAACTCACTGATATTCTTACGCGACGGCATTCCTGCAGAGGAACTCGGTTCGTTGGTACCATACAAGAGTATCATGGCTACGTTTGCAGACCCTATCGTAATGCTCTTCCTCGGTGGATTTGTATTGGCAATAGTAGCAACACGTTGCGGTCTTGATGCCAAATTGGCCAAGGCGTTTATGAAGCCTTTCGGTACTCGTTCAGAAATCGTAATGTTAGGTTTCTTGTCTATCACAGCCCTCTTCTCAATGTTCATGAGTAACACTGCCACTGCAGCAATGATGCTTGCCATCATCGCTCCGGTGCTTCGTACTCTTCCTGACGACGGCAAAGGCAAGATTGGTCTTACTCTCGCTGTGCCTATCGGTGCAAACATTGGTGGTATAGGTACTCCTATCGGTACTCCGCCTAATGCTATTGCCCTCAAATACCTCAATGACCCTGAAGGCTTGAACCTCGAATTGGGTTTTGGTGAGTGGATGATGTACACGGTACCATTTGTATTAGTTCTCATCTTCATTGCATGGATAGTATTGTTGTGGCTCTTCCCATTCAAGCAGAAGAACATTCACATCGAGATTCCTGACGTGAAAATCGACAAGAAAACATTTAACATAGTATCAATAACTTTCATAGTAACAGTATTACTTTGGGTACTTGATAGTTTGACAGGTTTGAACTCAAACATCGTTGCTTTGATTCCTGTAGGTGTGTTCTGCGTAACAGGTATTTTCACTAAGGACCAACTCAAAGAAATCAACTGGGACGTGCTTTGGCTTGTTGCCGGTGGTTTTGCTCTCGGCGTAGGTATGAACGATACCGGTTTGGCAAAGCATATAATTAGCGACATACCATTTGGCACATGGCCACCTCTCTTGATGATGGTAGGCTCAGGAGTATTGTGTTATGTGATGTCAACATTCATGAGTAACACAGCTACAGCAGCTTTGCTAATTCCTATCTTGAGCGTTATTGCAAAGAGCGCAGAAAGCACACTTGCTCCATACGGAGGCGAAAGCACATTGCTCCTCTGTATCGCAATATCGGCATCATTGGCTATGGCATTGCCTATCTCAACACCGCCCAATGCCCTTGCTCATGCTCAGGGAACAGTATCACAAGACAATATGGCAAAAACGGGTGTTATATTGGGTGTAATAGGTCTTGCAATTGCATATTTGGTATTTATTTACCTTGGCTCTGTAGGCCTGTTCTAAACACATAGAAGTTTCTAGATTATAATATCGAGGAGGTGAAGTCTGTTGATTTCACCTCTTCTTTTTATCAACGGTCTGATATATGCATTATATCTGAAAGAACTAAAATGTGATAGAAACTCCTCTTGACGTTGTGCAACTATATAAGCATTGAGAATTTCTTCTCGTTAATTTCACACACATCGCAACAAAAAAAAGATAATTTTCACAGTTATACCCCCATTTTATAGGGGGTATGTCATAAAAATTATATACTTTTGCACTCGATGGTGGCAAAACAACAGGGTCGCCACTTGTAAAACATCAAAATACAAAACCATGGCAACATTACGTTTTAAGGCATTAACAGACCTAATGAACAAACAAGTACCAGTGATATCGCTTCCTGATAGACGCGTATCGGACTACTACGGAGAACTTGTCTTTAACGATTCTGCGATGAAACGTCACTTGCAAAGTACCATCTACAAACAAGTCAAAGAAGCCATATCAAAAGGCGAACTCATAGATAGCAAGATAGCCGATGGTGTCGCAGCCGGCATGAAAGCATGGGCTATAGACCATGGAGCGGTGCATTATTGCCACTGGTTTCAACCTCTCACCGACACTACAGCAGAAAAACACGATGGATTTATTAACTACGCCCCCGACGGCAGCATCATTGAGGAGTTTTCGGGTAAACATCTTGCACAGCAAGAACCTGACGCATCGAGCTTCCCAAGTGGCGGAATACGCCAAACATTCGAAGCACGAGGATATACAGCATGGGACGTCTCATCGCCAGCATTCATAGTGGGCTCTACACTCTGTATACCCACAATTTTCATCAGTTACACCGGTGATGCGCTCGACTATAAAACCCCCCTGCTAAAAGCATTGCACGCTCTTGACAAAGCGGCTACCGAGGTATGTCAATATTTCGACAAAACGATAACCAAATGTTACTCAAACTTAGGTTGGGAACAGGAATATTTCCTTGTAGATTCAGGCCTATACATGGCACGTCCAGATCTCATGCTTACCGGAAGGACTTTGATAGGACACCCTGCCGCCAAAGACCAGCAGCTCGACGACCATTACTTCGGTTCTATTCCAGAGAGAGTGGCATTCTTTATGCGTAACTTGGAAGTAGAGTGTCAACGCTTGGGTATTCCCGTAAAGACACGTCATAACGAGGTAGCACCAAATCAGTTTGAACTCGCACCTATCTACGAGGAGTGCAACCTTGCCAATGACCACAACCAGCTCGTCATGGACGTCATGAAACGTATCGCCAAACACCATGGTTTTGAAGTACTTCTTCACGAAAAACCATTCCACGGCATAAGCGGTTCGGGCAAACACAACAACTGGAGCGTCTGCACTGACACAGGCATCAACCTCTTTGCTCCAGGCAAGAATCCGAAGGGCAACATGCTCTTCCTTACATTCCTCACCAACGTCATGGCGGCCGTTCATAAGGGTCAAGACCTCTTGAGAGCAAGTATACTCAATGCCAACAACCAACATCGTATAGGTGGCCACGAAGCTCCTCCCGCTATCATGTCTATATTCTTAGGCTCTCAACTGACAGCTATGCTCGACAACATAGTAGAGAAGGTATCCGACAACAAGATGACACCGGAAGAGAAGACAGCATTGAAACTTGGGGTCGGTCGTCTGCCGGAGATACTCGTAGACAACACAGACCGCAACCGCACATCTCCTTTTGCCTTTACGGGCGATAGGTTTGAGTTCCGCGCTGTAGGTTCGTCGGCCAATTGTGCCCGCTCAATGATGATGCTCAATGCCATGCTCGCAGAACAGCTTATAGAGTTCAAAAACGAAGTAGATTCCCTCATTGCAAGTGGCGTAAAGAAAGACGAAGCACTCTTCCAGGTGATACGCAAACTCATCATCGAGAGTCGTCCTATACACTTCGATGGCAATGGATACTCTGAAGAGTGGCACGAAGAGGCTCAACGCCGAGGATTGACAAACATCACCAGCGTGCCCGAGTCGATAGACAAGTTCCTGTCTGAACAAGCCAAAAAAGTCCTTGTCTCAACAGGCATCTTGACAAAACGCGAGTTGGAAGCACGTCATGAGGTCGAGATGGAAAAGTTCGTCAAAAAGGTACAAATAGAAGCTCGTGTGATGGGCGACTTGGTCATCAATCACATCGTACCGACAGCTATAGCTTATCAGAACATGCTCATCAGCAACGTGAAAGGCATGCATGACGTGTTAGGCAACGAAGCCAACACATACACCGAGAGCGAAAAACAACTCATACGTCAGGTATCGGAGCATGTCATGGCAATACGTTCAGGCGTTCAACAACTCATCGAAGCTCGCAAGAAAGCTAATTGCATAGAAGACATGACACAAAGAGCGTATGCATACCACGAGACGGTATTACCTGTCATGACAGAGATACGTTTTCATGTCGATGAACTGGAGATGATTGTCGACAACGAGATGTGGCCATTGCCAAAATACAGAGAACTACTCTTCTCTTGATTATCCTCTGAAACACACGCTTGATAGATAATATAAAAAAGGTTCGGATTTGAAATCCGAACCTTTTTTATATTATCTATGACAAACTGACTATCTTATCTACATTAATCGAGCAATTTCTTGAACAACTCAGCATTGCTAACCTGCTTACGTATCATCTCATGCAAACTATCAATGCTTACGCGCTCTTGTTCCATTGTGTCACGATGACGAACAGTCACTGTATTATCCTCCAATGTCTGATGATCTACTGTCACACAGAACGGTGTTCCTATAGCGTCCTGACGACGGTAACGCTTGCCAATAGAATCTTTCTCATCATACTGACAGTTGTAATCAAGCTTGAGTGAGTTGATTATCTCACGTGCTTTCTCTGGAAGTCCATCTTTCTTAACCAAAGGCATAACTGCCAACTTAACAGGAGCAAGCACTGCTGGTATCTTTAGCACTACACGTGTTTCCTTACCATCAACACTCTCCTCACAATATGCACCTGCAAGGATAGAGAGGAACATACGGTCAACACCAATAGATGTCTCTACCACATAAGGCACATAACTCTCATTAAGTTCAGGATCAAAATACTGTATCTTCTTACCCGAATACTTCTGATGACTACCAAGGTCAAAGTCTGTACGTGAGTGAATACCCTCTACCTCTTTAAATCCAAAAGGCATACGATATTCGATATCTGTTGCAGCATTAGCATAGTGAGCCAACTTATCATGGTCATGATAACGATAGTTCTCATCTCCCATACCAAGAGCCTTATGCCACTTCATACGAAACGCCTTCCAATACTCAAACCACTTAAGTTCCTCTCCTGGACGAACAAAGAACTGCATCTCCATCTGCTCAAATTCTCGCATACGGAAGATAAACTGACGTGCTACAATCTCGTTACGGAATGCCTTTCCTATCTGAGCAATACCAAACGGTATCTTCATACGACCAGTCTTCTGAACATTGAGGAAATTCACAAAGATACCTTGCGCAGTCTCTGGACGAAGATATACCTTCATAGCTCCGTCAGCCGTTGAACCCATCTCTGTTGAGAACATAAGGTTAAACTGACGTACCTCTGTCCAATTCTTTGTTCCACTTATAGGACAAGCTATCTCCTCATCTATGATAATCTGACGAAGCTCCTCAAGATTATTGTCGTTGAGAGCTTTTGCAAAACGCTCATGCAAGGCATCACGCTTAGCAACATTATTAAGCACCTGTGGATTTGTCTGACGGAACATTGCCTCATCGAAGCTGTCTCCGAATTTCTTTGCAGCCTTAGCCACGTCTTTGTTTATCTTGTCATCGTACTTTGCAAGTTGTTCCTCGATGAGAACATCGGCACGATAACGCTTCTTAGAGTCCTTATTATCAATCAATGGGTCATTGAAAGCGTCTACGTGACCTGAAGCTTTCCATATAGTTGGGTGCATAAATATTGCAGAGTCTATACCTACAACGTTCTCATTGAGGTTAACCATAGCGTCCCACCAATACTTCTTAATGTTGTTTTT
>CALAUL010000069.1 GCA_937892255.1 uncultured Bacteroidales bacterium
CTCATCGTGGTGAAGGGTATTGTCGATTGCCTTAAAGGTTGATTCGAATGCCATGACTTGTATACTTAATTATAATTTCACAAAGTTATAAAAATTATGTGATATGAATTTGAAGCATATTCTGCAAAAGAGTGAAATAAAATATAATCAAAAACGCTTCTCAAATATGCTACAAAATAAAACTAAATAGCTTCTAACTTTCTTAACTTACTTAACTCTATTATTCTGCATATTATAAAGAACCCGAAAAGAACCTCAATGAGAACCCAAAGAACCATTATAGCAATTTTCACCAAAATCAAACTGCTTCTACAACACAAATACCTATCTTTGCACACAAATAATTGAGCATAGAATGAATAAAACGGTCGTCATAGGTCTTTCGGGAGGTGTCGATTCAAGTGTCGCCGCCTATGTATTAAAAGAACAAGGTTATAATGTTGTGGGTCTGTTTATGCGCAACTGGACAGACAACACAGGCGTTCTCAAAGGTGATTGCCCTTGGATGGATGATAAGTTCGATGCCGAGGCTGTTGCTCGTAAGCTCAACATTCCTTTTCACATGGTTGACCTTAGCGACCATTATCGAACTCGCGTCGTTGACTATATGTTTGCTGAATACGAAAAGGGACGAACTCCTAACCCCGATGTGCTATGCAACAGAGAGATAAAGTTCGACGTCTTCCTTGAAGAGGCTCTCAAACTCGGCGCCGATTACGTGGCTACTGGTCACTACTGCCGTAAAGAGACAATCATGGTCAACAACCAACCTACGTACAGACTGTTGGCTGGCTCCGACCCTAACAAAGACCAAAGCTATTTCCTTTGCCAACTATCACAAAAGCAACTCGAAAAAGCTATGTTCCCTATCGGCGACATCTGCAAACCCGAAGTGCGTCGTATAGCAAGTGAACTAAACCTCATCACCGCTCATAAGAAAGATTCTCAAGGTATATGCTTCGTCGGCAAAGTCGACTTACCCGTCTTTCTACAACAAAAACTCGCAGCCAAAGAGGGAAAGGTATTCCTCATCGAACCAGACAGCGAAATATTCATTCGCAACTGGTCTCCTGCCGATGATTACAACTGCCCAGAAGAGACTCTTTACAACCTCTCTAAGGCTTATGACCTACACCCTAAATGGGGACGCAAAGTAGGTCTCCATCAAGGTGCTCACTACTACACCATCGGACAACGCAAAGGTCTTAATATCGGCGGATTTCCTGAACCTCTCTTCATCATCGGAACAAATGTCGACTACAATCAGATATATGTCGGTATGGGCGATTCTCACCCCGGTCTCTACCGTAAGGTACTGCGTGTCAACAAAGACGAACTACATTGGGTTCGCCCCGACAAACAACTACTACCTGGCGAGTCAATGCCTTGCGACTGCCGCATTAGATACCGACAGCCTCTCCAACAGGCTCGCGCTATAATGGGCAACAACGCCCTATATATCGTATTCAACGAAACTCAACGCGGTGTAACAGCTGGACAGTTTGCCGCTGTTTATGTCAATGAAGAAATAATCTTTTCAGGAGTAATAGCAGAATAAACATTCTTCTTATGAGATACATCGCTCTCGTCATAATGATATTTGGCTTCCTTCCTATCGGCGCACAAACGACTCTGATAGAACACTCCAAAGTCAAACTACATTGCAAACACAAAGGTATCGGCAGAGTCAAAGAATATACCATAGCTTCCTCCGAAATACCAAAGGCTTTTGACAATTTTACCATAGCTTTCCTCGCCGATATTCACTACGAAAGCAAATTTGATACCACAGCATTAGTGTCTCTATGCTCCATATTAGACGAAATAAATGCCGATGCCATAATGCTCGGAGGTGATTATCAAGAAGGTTGCCAGTTTGTCGAACCTCTCTTCTCTAATATCATGAGAAACAAACCTCGCTACGGTGCTTGGGGCGTTATGGGAAACAACGACTACGAACGTTGTACAGACATCATCACCGAAAGCATGCAACACAACGGCATTCGCGTCCTCGAAAATGCTATAGATACCATCTGGAAAGATAACCAATTTATCATCGTAGCTGGTGCAAAAAACACGTTTGCCGACAAAGAGACAATTCCATCACCAACGCTCAACCTCAACAACAGAGATTTCGTAATACTTCTCACTCATACTCCTGATTACGTTGAAGACCAAGATATAACTCACACCGACATAGCTCTTGCTGGACATACTCACGGCGGACAAGTGACTCTCTTCGGACTCTACGCTCCTATCGTTCCATCTCACTACGGACAACGTTTCGCTCGCGGCATAGCTTACAACAGTGCTCATATACCCGTCATCATAAGCAACGGTCTTGGCACATCACGAAAGAAAATACGCGCTTTCGCTAAAAGCGAAGTCATTCTGATTAGACTCATAAATAAATCATTTCGATAAGCCAAATAAGCAGAGCCGTGCTTGCATATACTATGCCATGGAGAGAATTTGATAGTAAAGCTAAACCTAACCAAATATATATAACACTTATTTACATTTCATATCACATTTTATATATTTACACCGTCATAGGTTCACCATAGGTTCACCATAGGCTCACCGTAGGCTCACCGTAGGTATAATTTTACTTCACACCTTCATCAAAACAGCTAAATATTAACATCATTTAACTTTACCAACTCGACAATTATCCCTCATACCCAACTTCAATACATCTTACAACACTACACAGTCATCCAATAAGCCTCACTTCATCAATATTTATCATGAGTTTTGACTACACCCCATCTCTATATGCCAAATTTTACCTACCTTTGACAACTCAAACATATTAATAACAACATAATCGTCAATCATGAGATACTCAATATTTACACTCATAACATTTTGCATATCGCTCTGCTTCTCTGACAATGCTTTCTCACAAATGCCCATCACAATAGAACAACTACACAAAGAGTACCTCTTTCGGTTCTACTCACCCAACAATATAACTCCCTCTGCCGATGGCGAACATTTCACAATAATTGTTGGCGACACAAAGATTGTCGAATGCTCCTTCAAAACAGGCAAAGAGACTTCGACTCTTCTTGATCTCAACTCTTTAGAAGATTGCCCAATCAAAACAATCAACGGATACATAGTTTCCCCATTAGGAACTCACATACTTATCTACTCAGACATTCAAAAGGTCTACCGCCACTCGTTCAAAACCAAATACTATGTCTACGACATTAGATACAAAAGTATTGAACCTCTATCCGAGAAAAGCTACGAACAAAACGCTATATTCTCCCCCAATGGTGCCATGATAGCATACGTCAACGACAACAATATATACATCAAAAAGCTACGTTACAATTCCACTTCAGCCATCACAACAGACGGCAAAGAGGGTTCTGTTATCAATGGTATTGCCGATTGGGTCTACGAAGAGGAATTCCAAACCACAGAGGCCATGAAATGGTCTACTGATTCTAAAGACCTCGCATACATACGTTTTGAAGAGAACAATGTGCCATACAACACTCTCACCTTTTACAATAGCAACATAACATCTTCCGACATAATAAGCAACAGCCCTACTACCAAATCATACAAATACCCTCACGCAGGAGAGCCAAATTCAAAGGTTAGCGTCAACGTCTTTAATATCGATAACCGCACAACAAAGACTATGCAAACAGGCAACGAAGACAACTATTACCTGCCTCGCATCGAATGGACAGGCGTCGAAAAAGAACTTGCTATATTCAAACTCAACCGCAGACAAAACCAACTCGACATACTTATCGGAAATAGCGCATCAACGGTTTGCAATGCTATTTTCACCGACCGCGAAGACCAATACGTCGAAGTCGACGCTATCAACAACTGCATATTCCTTCCTGACGGCAAACATTTCCTCTACACAGGAGAACTCAACGGATATAGACACATATACCTCTACGGCAAAAACGGCGTGCAAATTACTCAAATCACCAAAGGCGATTACGATGTCACCAAACTACTCGGATACGATGCCACAACTAAACGTGTCTTCTTCCAAGCTGCTAAAGAGTCTCCATTAGAACGCGAGATATACAGCTTCTCAACAGACAAAAAGATACTCACCAAACTGAGCTCAAGGAAAGGAACAAACGACGCCGTTTTCAATGATTCCTACTCTTACTACATCAACACCTATAGCTCTATTGACACTCCCCCAGTGTATACAATATGCAACAGCTCAGGTCAAACATTGCGTACTATCATCGACAATACACAATTAAAAGAAACTGTCAATCAACACGATTTCTACAAGAAAGAGTTCTTCTCTCTCAACACAGCCGACGGCACACCTCTCAACGGCTGGATGGTACGCCCTAAAGATTGGAACAACGGCGAGAAATACCCTCTACTCCTTGTCCAGTACAACGGTCCCAATCATCAGGAGGTTCTCAACTCTTGGGATATCGATTGGGAACAAACTCTCGCCGCTGAGGGATACGTCGTAGCATGTGTTGACACTCGCGGCACAGGTGCTCGTGGCGAAGCTTTCCGCAAATGCACCTATCAACGTCTCGGCAAACAAGAGAGCAACGACATGATAGATGTTGCCAAATGGTTCGGAACACAATCGTATATCGACGCCAACCGCATTGGACTATGGGGCTGGAGTTATGGCGGGTTTATGACAACTCTCTGTATGTGTAAAAGCGACATATTCAAAATGGGCATATCTGTTGCCGGTGTCTCTAACTGGAAATACTATGACACTGCTTACTCCGAACGCTACATGCGAACACCAGAAGAAAACATAAGCGGATACACCTCTGAAAATCCTCTCGACCTCGCACAACATCTCAACGGTCGCCTATTCCTCATTCATGGGTTAGCTGATGACAACGTGCTTATTCAAAATCACTACGACCTCGTCACAAAACTCATCGAACACAACAAACAGTTCGACTCTTTCATTTACCCAAACAAAAACCATAGTATCTACGGAGGCAATACTCGCTACCACCTCTATACTATGATGCTCAACTATATCAAACGCAACTTATAAACGCAACAGTGACAGAGTTCAGACAACAGACTTGGGGCAACGGACTTCGTATCATGACAGCAAACCTCGTAGTGCAGGTTGTTGCTGTCGCTCTCTACCCCCTCGTAACACGTTTGTATAGTCCCGAAACAATAGGTGCACTCTCTATTTTCCTCGCCATCGTTGGCATACTGACGACGTTGGCTTCTGCTCGTTACGAACAAGCCATAATAGCCGAACACGACAACAACATTGCCGGCGGGCTAATACTATTATGCATAGGATTTATAGTCTGCACCTCTACACTCGTCGCTGCAGCAGAACGCATCATTGGCGCAGACACTATATCTCAATGGCTCAAGACTCCGCTATTGGCTGACTACTTGTGGATGGTCGCTCCGCTCGTCTTGCTATCGGCATTGGGATATATGCTAACATTCGTTTTCAACAGACAAGACCGCTTTTCGATAAGTGCATATTACACCGCCATTCAAGGTGTCACGGGCAATGTGCTACGTGTGATATTGGGTACTTGTGGCATGATAGCGTCCGGACTCTTCTGGGCAAACATCTTCGGACAACTGATCGGCGTGCTCGCCGTCATCTGGCGTTTACCTTCCGTCATCAGGAAACTGACCATCGGAACGACTCACAACAACATCACGTTAGCCTTTACAGCCATGCGCCGACATTGGCGTTTCCCGGCTTTCAATATGCCCCATGCTCTGATAACAACAATATCAAACAACCTCCCCATAATGATATTGGCACTCTCCTATCCACCCGAGAGTGTAGGATTCTTTGCACTATGCATAACTTTCGGATATAAGCCTGTCAATATCTTTGCGCTCTCCATGAACCAAGCTCTCTTTCAGTCTGCCTCTTTCAACAAAAACTCAGGAATAAGCAACAGAAGCAACTTCACAACTTTCGTATTACGAACTTCCCTCGTTGCCATTCCTGTCGTCATATTGCTATACATCATCATGCCCTCTGTCATTCCTCCTCTCTTCGGTGAACAGTGGACAGCGACAACAGACATCATGAGAGCCATCTTGCCATTGCTCTTACTGACAACACTATCAACACCTCTCAACTTCGTACCTCTACTCCACAACAGACAAGCAACAGCTCTTGCCATAGAGACAACATCTTCTGTATGTCGCATTGCTGTACTCATCATCGTTTCACAAACAACAGACCTCACAACAACAACGATATGGTTTGCCCTCACACACTCTATCTTCCTCACTATACAACTTGCGTGGTACATATCGTTGGAAAAAGAGAATCCGAACAAATAAATGTGCATTAATAGCACTTGATTGACAAAAGAGAATGCACTCTACCTCACAACCAACATTCAAACGTCCCTCCACCAAAGAAAAAGCATCACACAATTTATTATGAGGTAGTTCAAACCACGCTTTTGAATAAATATATTTTAAACAGCTTCTAACATCACCAAATTATCAACTAAATAAAGTTTTTATTAGTATCTTTGCCACGTCATAAAACAAAACAGTATGAAAACACTTAAAACATTAGTCGCTACTGCTCTTTTAGCTATTGCAACTCTCTCTCAGGCACAAGTTACAATCAAGACTCAAGCCGGAGACTTTAACCTTAGACTTATAGGTCGTACAAACCTCGACATGGGTACTTACCTCACAGACCATCTTGATGACCGCAATGGCGTTTCACTTAACGACACACGTCTCGGTGTTCAAGCTACATTCGATGAGAAATGGTCAGCTAAAATAGAGGTACGTTACTCTGATAAGGCCATCTCATTCCGCGACCTTTGGATAGGATACAAAATCAACGACAAGAACTCACTCAAAGCCGGTAACTTCTTCCAACCTTACGGTTCAAAGATACTCGGTCTAAACTACCGTTTTGTAGAGAATGCATCAGCAGACAACGCTTTCTGTCCTAACCGTAAAATAGGTTTAGCTTGGTCCTATGTATCTGACCCATTCAACGTAACAGCAGGTATCTTCTCTGACGGTGACGTTGACGCTAAGAATACCAACCAAGGTTACTCATTGACAGCAAAAGCTATTGCTCGTCCTATATTTGACGAAACGACTATTCTTCATATCGGTGTTGCACCGATGATAACTATGTCTCCTAACGATGTAACATTCAAGGGTACTATGCCTACAACTATAGCAAGTCACTCATTCATAGCGACACCTAAGATGGCAACCGACAATGTCTTCCGCTCTGAGATAGAAGCGATATTCATCTCGGGTAAGTTCTACGCTGAAGCTCGTTACTTAATGGCAAAAGCCAACTGCAAGAACCCTGACGAAGACACATTCGGACAAGGTCTCTTCGCTCAAGCTTCATTCCTTCTCAAAGGTGACCAACAGAAGTACAATAAGACAACAGGTCTCGCTATACCTCCTGCACCTAAGAGCCTTGAAGTGTTAGCTCGTGTCAGCCATGTTGACCTTGACCAATACGGCAAAATGACCGACATAACTATAGGTCTCAACTACTACTTCAACAAACACGTGAACGTAAAAGCCAACTATGTAGCTTGCGCCGTTAAGGACGCTGATACTCATCACTTGGCTCAAATGCGTTTGCAGTTCTCATTCTAAATCATCTGACTCTCGGATATGACCGTAAAACCCTATAACGAAGAGGGCGCAACAAAGAAGGGCGAAGTAAAGAACATGTTCAATACTATCGCCCCTCGTTACGATTTGCTCAACCACTTGCTCTCGCTCGGCATTGACAAGAGCTGGCGAACAAAGGCTATCAACACACTCAAGCACCTTGACAACCCCAAGGTTCTCGATGTTGCAACAGGCACTGGTGACCTCGCTATCAAAGCGCACAACATACTCAAGTGCCCCATTGTTGGCTCTGACCTCTCCGCCGGTATGCTTGAAATAGCACGCGACAAAGTCAAACAATTAGGACTCGAAAATATGATAACTTTCGCCGAAGCCGACTCTGAAGCACTACCCTTCAGCGATAATCAGTTCGACGCTGTGACAGTGGCGTTCGGTGTACGCAACTATGAGAACCTTGACAAAGGACTTAGCGAAATGGCACGTGTGATACGTAGCGGCGGACAAATGGTCATACTCGAATTCTCTAAGCCTCGACACTTCCCTTTTAAACAGATATATATGTTCTACTTCAAGTACATACTTCCGTTTATGGGTGGTCTCATATCTCGTGATCGTAAGGCTTACGAGTACTTACCTCAGTCGGTATTGGCATTCCCCGATGGAGAAGCATTTGAAGAACACTTGCGCAATGCCGGTATAACACCACAGAGAAGAATATCTCTTACATGTGGTATCGCTACAATATACGTAGGTCTGAAACAATAAACTGAGACATCGTGCGTTTTAATAGGATATGACTTGCAAGATTAAAAACTCGTTACTCATACCACTGCTGTTGGTTTTCCTCTTATGCGGAGAACTGACGGCACAAGTCATTCCCGAAGCACGCAAAAGAGGCATTCCCAACCTCCCCGACTACGACAGAAAACCACTGCACTTCGGTTTCCTCGTCGGATTCAACATGATGGACTTCCACATCTACAATACCGGAGTTCGCAACAGCTACAACGACAACATAGCATGGTTTGCCGATGTAGCAGAACTAAAACCCGGTCTCAACCTCGGCATCGTCACCGACTTCCGCCTATCTAAGCACTTCAACTTCAGAGTTCTGCCGGGCATAAGTTTTGGAGAAAAGAACGTTACATACATCACCGAACAAGGCGAGCTCATCGACAAACCACTGAAAATAAAGTCGACCTATATCGAAGTCCCAACCCTTGTCAAATACAGCGGATTTCGTCTGAACAACATCAAACCTTACGTAGTGGCAGGCAACACCTTGCGCTACGACCTTGCCAAAGACAAACAGAGTCACCTGCAACTCAAGTCACTCGACGACTACCTCGACGTAGGAGCAGGCATGGATTTCTATCTGCCATACTTCCGCATGTCGGTGGAATTTCGTGCCTCATTCGGACTCGCAAACATATACAACGACAAACTATCCGATGAACTCGACGACATTCCATATCAACAGACTATGGACAAGATAAAAGGCAAGTTCTACGGTGTAACATTCTACTTCGAATAGCAATACAACACAACTATAAATCAGACACAAATGAAACAACAACCAATCAAATTCGTCCCCATCATCAAAGACAAAATTTGGGGCGGACACAGATTAAGCAAGCTCTTAGGCAAAGACATAGGCTCTCTACCCAATGGTGGCGAGAGTTGGGAACTATCAGCTGTCGAAGGAAACATATCTGTCATAGCCAACGGCGAGCTGAAAGGCATACCCCTTGACAAAGCCATAGAGACTTACGGAGCAGAACTCGTAGGCCAAAAAGTCTACGCACAACATGGCAATGACTTCCCTCTGCTTGTCAAATTCATCGACGCAGCCGACAACCTGTCTATTCAGGTTCACCCAGATGACAAGATGGCCAAAGAACGTCATAACTCATTCGGAAAGACCGAAATGTGGTACATACTCGATGCTGATGAAGATTCACAAATCATCACCGGCTTCTCGCGACAATCGAGCAAAGAGGAGTATCAACCACTACTCGACGAAGGTAAATTCATAGACATCTTGGGCGCACATAACGTACAACGTGGCGATGTTTTCTTCATTCCCTCAGGACGTATCCACGCTATAAACAAGGGCGTAATGGTAGCAGAGATACAACAGACGTCAGACATAACATATCGCGTCTTCGACTACAACCGTCGCGACGCTCAAGGCAACACCCGCGAACTGCATGTCAATGAAGCCAAAGAAGCCCTCAACTTCTCCGACACCGACTCCGGCAAAGTATCATACTCCCTCAAGACCAACGACCGAACCGACGTAGTGAAATGTCCATTCTTCAACACCGGCATAGTAGCAGTCGACGGCTCTTGCCCTCGCGACTACTCCGACATTGACAGCTTCGTCATCTTGATGTGCGTCAAAGGTGCAGTAATAGCCGACGATGTAGAGATAAAATGTGGCGAGACAGCTCTCGTTCCGGCTTGTTCTAAGGGAGTGACAATGACATCTGCCGAACACAGCGAAGTACTCGAAGTCTACATCTAAAGATAAACCTCACATTACATAAAAAACGACAGTACGGGTCTTCACTCGGACTTGTTCTGTGCAATCCCCCAAAAAGAACTACTGGTATCGTTCCCAAGCAACATTCATTCATCACCACGAAAATACCGTAGCGTCACCGTAGCATCACCGTAACGTCAGGCCACAGAAAAGAGACAAAATACAAAGAACACAGAAAAGAAGATTTTTATATGTCGTCATGCCTGCCATACTACAAATAATTACTACATTTGCCAATAGAAAAGAAGTATACACATAAAACATCATACTATGCCTTCAATATCGCAACGAGGAGTCATAATGCCCTCTTCACCTATCCGCAAACTCGTTCCTTACTCTGATGCAGCAAAGGCACGCGGACTACGTGTATTTCACCTAAATATCGGACAACCTGACATCTTGACACCCGATGTTGCTCTCGCCGCGGTAAAGAACGCACAGATTCCTATCGTAGAGTACACTCACTCTGCCGGTATGCCCGAATACAGACGTAAACTATCGAAATACTACAAGTCGGTAGATATTGACATTTCACCCGATGAGATGCTCATCACATGTGGCGGTTCGGAAGCCGTAATGTTTGCATTCATGAGCTGTCTCGACCCTTTGGACGAGATTATCATTCCCGAACCATTCTACGCCAACTACGAAGCATTTGCCGCTCAGGCCGGAGCATTGGTAAAACCTATAACATCAACGATAGAGACAGGCTTCACTCTCCCTTCTATCGAAGAGTTCGAAAAGGTCATCACTCCCCGTACAAAGGCAATTCTCATCTGTAACCCCAATAACCCAACAGGTTATCTATATTCAGAACAAGAGTTCCAACTACTACGAGAGCTTATAATAAAACATGACCTTTTCCTCATTGCCGACGAGGTATACCGTGAGTTCTGCTACGACGGTGCAAAGCACTATTCGTCGATGTATCTTGAAGGAGTTGACGACAACGTTATAATGGTCGATTCTGTATCGAAACGATACTCTGAATGCGGACTGCGCATAGGAGTATTGGCAACGAAAAACAAGAATGTCATTGCCTCAGCTATGAAGATGGCACAAAGTCGTCTCTGCCCGCCTACTTACGGACAGATAGCCGCCATGGCTTCGCTCGATGTGCCTCAAGAGTACTTCACAGCAATGAACGATGAATATCGCAAACGTCGTAATTTCCTCCTCGATGGCTTGAACAAGATACCCGGTGTCTATTCTCCTATGCCACGTGGTGCATTCTACACCGTTGCCAAACTACCTATCGACGATGCAGATAAGTTCTGTCAGTGGTTGTTGGCTGACTTCAGTTACAACAATCAGACTGTAATGTTGGCTCCCGGTTCAGGATTCTACTCTAATCGCACATTAGGGAAGAACGAAGTGCGCATTGCCTATTGTCTTAATACCGAAGACTTAGCCATAGCACTCGACCTCCTGGCTCGCGCTCTCAAATGTTATCCGGGCAGAACGCCGGAAAGCGGTTCTCCGCTCCTCGAACACGAAAAAAGAGCTTTTAAAGAAGAGACCGAATAACAAAACGTCAATACATCTTTAATAATAAACCCGAAGACGTCTCTCATAACGACATCTTCGGGTTTCGTCAAACAAGAATAACATCTGACACTCTCGCCTCATGTCATACGCCTCAAGCATAGCACGAAGACTGATATTTTCTAAGACCGAAGGACAACGACTCTCAGGTCCTGTCATCAAAGTTGCCACCGCAGCCGTAGCCTTAGGTGTTGCCGTCATGATAATATCTCTCTCCGTCGGCATGGGCTTCAAGTCCGAGATACGCAACAAGATAGTTGGCTTTGGCACAAACCTGCAAGTCATGTCATTTGACTACAACCAAAGCTACGAGACTAATCCCATAATAGACGATTCGACATTATACACACAGATATCAGCCGTTGAAGGTGTCCGCCATGCGCAACCTTTCATTATGAAACCCGGCATAATAAAGACCAAAGACGCTATACAAGGCATTGCGCTCAAAGGCATAGACAATCGTTTCGACTGGACTTTCATCTCCTCCATAATGCAAGAAGGAGAGATATTAAATATCTCCGACACAGCAAGAAGCAACGGAATTGTCCTCTCTCGCTCCTTAGCTAACTCTCTAAAACTACAACATGGCGACCCAGTACGAATGTACTTCATTCACAACAACGGCATTAGGGCTCGTAGATTTGAACTGACAGGCATCTTCGACTCACACTTCCCCGAGTTCGACGAAAAGATGGCTTACGTAGACATGCAACACTTGTCAAAACTAAACAACTGGGAAGAAAATCAGATTTCAGGATACGAAATACTCACCAACACCTTTGAGGATATCGACAATGTATTAATACCCTTGTTGCGCGTAACCTCGTACCATGCACCTGACGACAACACATTCCTACGTGTTGTCTCTATCAAAGACCTTCAACCGCAGATGTTCGGCTGGCTCGGATTGTTGGACACAAATATAGCCGTCATTATAGTTCTCATAATAGCCGTAGCGGGACTAAACATGATTTCAGGTCTGCTTATTCTCATACTCGAACATACCAATATGATAGGCATACTTAAATCGATGGGAGCACGCAACAAAGACATCAGATCTATATTTATCTATTTGGCACTCTATATAGTAGGAAGAGGCATGATAATAGGCAACATACTTGCCATGGCAATATGCTTTATTCAGAAGTACACCAACATCATAAGCCTCGATCCATCAAGCTATTACCTTGATACGGTACCAATACACCTCTCGTTCTGGCACATCTTACTACTCAATATAGGCACATTGGCTCTTACAACACTCATGCTGATAGGTCCTTCGTATGTAATAAGCCGTATACTACCGGCTAAATCTATACGCTTCAACTAACCAATGAACAACACAAAGACACTCATCGTATTAGCCGGACCTACTGCTGTGGGCAAGACGGAACTATCTCTTCAAATAGCACATCGCTACAACTGCCCTATCATATCAGCAGACAGCAGACAGATATACAAAGAGATTAAAATAGGCACAGCAGCTCCTACTGCCGAACAACTTTCACAAGCGAAGCATTACTTCATCGGTCATAAGTCGATACACGACTACTATAGCGCATGGGAGTTTGAACAAGATACTCTCGCCTTGCTCGAAAAGCTATTCAACAATCACGACTATGTACTCATGACAGGTGGCTCGATGATGTACATTGACGCTGTCTGCAATGGCATCGACGAGATACCAACCATTTCCGATGATGTACGAGGTGCAGTCTGGAACGAATACGAAACCTACGGACTGCAACACATGCTCGACAAACTAAAAGCTCTCGACCCAACATTCTACGCTCAAGCCGACCACAACAACGCAAAACGAATCATTCATGCAGTGGAAATATGTTTAGAGTCGAGCAAACCATACAGTTCTCTGCGCACCGGCAAGATCAAAGAACGTCCATTCAGAATAGTTCGAATATGCCTAAATAGAGAACGCGAAGAACTCTTCGAAAGAATATCTCAACGCGTAGACCAGATGATAAACGACGGTCTGATTGAGGAAGCAAAACAGTATTTCGAACTGCGACACCTCAACTCGCTTAACACCGTTGGGTATAAAGAGATATTCCAATATCTCGCTGGCGAAATAGACTTGGAAGAGGCTTCAAGACTCATAAAACGCAACACCCGACGATATGCAAAGAAACAATTGGCTTGGTTCAGACTGCGCAATCAGTATCACTGGTTCGATCTTAACGAGAAAAAAGATTTCTTTGCTTTCTTTAACAAAACAGTTGAAACCATAGAATGAAACATGCGTAACAAGACGACGTGTAATTAACTATCATAGATTGCAGATAGCGTTGAGACAACGTTATTTGAATCGCAAAACTCAAACTCAAACCTCGAAGAGGACTGCTTCCCGGCAGTCCTCTTCATTTTTAGAAAAGGCATTGTCAATTAGACTTTTTCTACTTTGCACTTCTATAACTATTGAATAGACAAATGCAAGTCTGACTCTATACGTCATTTGAACACTTAATACATCAGACATGGGAGGTGTTTTGATAATTTTATAGGTATAATTTGTTGTAATAAATAAAAAAGATATATATTTGCACTCGCATTGAAACACTATCATAGTTTTGATATTGCAATATTTTGGGGTTTCCGCTCAGCTGTGCTGAGCGGTTTTTTTTATAACCATTATCTATTCAAAAACGTAAGAGTTAAACACACACTTATTCGCTGCTTCTTCGTATCATCTTTCGTTCCTCTTAACTTAGATAATGTTACCTAAAAAACTAACACATGAAAATTTTATTGTTATCGATATGCACCATTGTATGCTCTATGACATTGATAACATGTTCAGACGACGACGTCTTCTCTCCTCCCCTGTCGAAACCTGACACGCCTAACCAAACAGAACCCGAACCGGAGCCGGAACATACTCCGACACCGGAGTTACTTAAAGGTTCCGTAATAGGTTCTGAATGGTCGGTCAACTACGACAACAACGAGATGTCGACAACCGTCAACACCAAAGACAATGTCTTCGATAGCGACTACGACACTTTCTTCGCCTCTTACGACCGCTCAGGGACATGGGTCGGACTTGACTTGGGTGAAAAACATGTCATTACAAAGGTGGGTTATTCACCTCGCATAACTCAGAAACACAGAGTGCAATTAGCTGTGATACAAGGTGCCAACAAGCCGGACTTCAGCGACGCCCTGCCTATACACATGATAAAGAAAGAAGGCGTTGAGTATCAGATGAGCTACGAAGATATCAACTGTTCTCGAGGCTTTAGATATATACGTTATGTATCGCCCAACGACGTAAGGTGCAACCTTGCCGAGCTGGAGTTTTACGGATATAAGAGCGAAGGCGACGACTCGCAGTTGTATCAGGTGACTAACTTACCCACTGTCGTCATCAATACACGAGATGCACAAGACATAACATCTAAAGAAGATGAGATTTCGTCAGTCGTATATATCATCTCTGATGATGGCACGACACTCTTCGAAGCCGAGAATACCGGCGTACGTGGTCGTGGCAATGCGAGTTGGCAATTCCCAAAGAAACCGTACCGTTTGAAGTTCGATAAGAAACAGCAACTCCTTGACGCTCCTGCAAAGGCAAAAAAATGGACGTTGATAAACAACTACGGAGATAAAACTCTCATGAGGAATATCTTAGCATTCGAGATAAGCCGAAGAATGGGTATGCCCTACACTCCATATTGTCGTCCGGTAGAAGTTATCCTAAATGGCGAATACAAAGGTTGTTATCAACTATGTGACCAGATAGAAGTGAACGAAAACCGTATCAACATCACCGAAATGGAGAAAGAGGACATAACACAACCCAACCTCAGCGGTGGTTATCATATCGAGATTGACTCATACGCATGGAGCGAAGCATCATATTTTGTTTCAAACAAAGGCATACCTGTCACCATAAAGTCTCCTGATGAAGACGACATTGTCAAGCAACAGAGAGACTATATCACTACTTACTTCAACAACTTTGAAAGGGCTGTCTTTGCCGATAATTTTACTGATGGCAACAATGGTTATCGCAAGTACCTCAACATTGAGAGCTTCCTACGTTATGTCTTGATAGAGGAGCTATGTGGCAACCCTGATGAACTATGGAGCATACACCTTACTAAAGAAAGAAACAGCGACAAACTCAACGTTGCTTTAGTATGGGATTTCGATATAGCATTCGACAACGAACGACGTGCATACCCCACAGACCGCTTCGATGACTTTCTCTTCACCACACAAGTAAATGTGGCAAGCGAAACAGTTCGTCAGATAGCAAGTCGTATAGTAAAAGAAGATGCTGCAGCATGCGAACAGATGTCTCACCTATGGAAGAGAGCTCGCTTAGAACAAGGCATCAATGTCGAAAGTCTGCTTGAGTACATCGATAAAACGGTTCTACTTCTCAACGAGGCTCAAGCTCTCAACTTCATGCGTTGGAAGATTCTCGACCAAATGGTTCACGAAAACCCTCAAGCCGCTGGTTCGTACGAGGGAGAAGTAGAAGTTCTGAAGAACTTCATATCAAAGCGTGTTCCAAAGATGGATATTCTTGTTGGCGAATAGTGTAATTCGCCTATTACGTTGCAAAAGAGAAAGCGCATTCGACGGTTGATGTCGAATGCGCTTTCAGTTTTATCATTGTTTTACTTCTGCAAGAACAAGCATCTTACTTTATCACTACCTTGTAGCTCTTGCCGTTTGCTACTACTATATATATGCCTCTTGCGAGAGGTGTTGTTCTTCCTAAATACTTACCGTCGACAGAGTACACTTCATAGTCGGTTGTTCCCTCTACGACTATGACACCTCCGACAACACGCACCGAAACTTCGTCTGTTGGTGTATCGACAACCTGTGTCGACTGTTCTTGCTCCAAGATGGCAGTATATGTCATGTCGGCTGTCACTTCTACCACACGCGGATTGTCGGTATTATCGTCGTTCCATCGAGAGAAGACATACCCTTTATCAGGCACTACTCCTATTTCCACTTCTGTACCTGCGGCGTATACACCACCTCCAACAACAGAGCCATTCTCTGCCTCTACGGTGAGCGTAAAGAGTTGTGCAAACTTAGCTTCGTATATAACATCTTTTACTACTTTCACTTTTCGTGGGTTGTCAGTATTGCCGTCGCTCCAACCAACAAACTGATAACCCTCCTTTGTCTCTACTGTCAGCGTTGCCTCAGCACCCGAGAGATATACTCCTATACCGCTTACATTCCCATGCTCGGCTACTGCATTTATGACATATCCGCCTTTGTAGTTGCTGAACATATTCCAATATGACCTGTTTTTATAGGTATCTTCGGTTCCTGTTGGTATGTATACCGGGATAGTCATATCGACTCCATTAAAGACATAGCTGTCCGAGACCGTCGGTGGATTGCCTTTCATAACAGACAAGCTCTTAAGTCCGAAACAACCATAGAAAGCATAGCTACCTATTGATGACACACTTGAAGGTATCGTCAGGCTCTCCAAACTCGAACAGCCGGAGAATGCCGAACCAGCTATGCTACTTACTGACGATGGTATCTCTACTTGCTTGAGATTACTGCAACCATAGAATGTATGACTGTTAATCGTCGTCACACCATAAGGTATAACTATACTTTCAAGTCCGCTGCAATTATAAAACGCTGAAGTACCTATCGATGTCACTGACAATGGCATATTGATATGCTCTATGCTATTACAGCCATAAAACGCATACGAGCTTATGGATTCGAGATTTTCAGGCAACGTCACATTCTTGAGTGAGCCGCATTCCGAAAAGATATAACTTCCTAATGCTGTGACTCCTTCCGGTATGCTAATACTTTTGAGTGACGAACAATTGCCAAACACCCCTGCGCCCATTGATTTTACAGTCGAGGGTATGCTAATGTCGGTTAGTTTTGAACAATCAGAAAATGCGTTGTCTGTTATCACTCGTGTACCCTCCTTTATTGTGTATGTACCCGACAACACGTCACTTTTAGCCTCTATGACGCAGTTGTCGATATAGAGCACTCCGTTGTCCCAATTGTTTTCATCGCTATATAGTGCTGTGCCGTCAAAGACTCCATAGCCTATGTCTGTGACGCTTGGCGGAATAGTGACACTTGTGAGATTGGTGCAATTTTTAAAGACGTTGCTTCCCATGGTTATCACTCCGCTCTGTATATTCACACTCTGCAAGCTTGTGCTACCGTTGAATGCATTCAAGTCTATAGTGCGTACGCCTGATGACACTATCACATTGGTGAGTTTGTTACACATCGAGAAAGCGAACTGCGACACCAACTCTACTCCGTCAGGAATGGTATATGATGCGTCCTCTTTAGCTGCCGGATAAGATATAAGTTTCTTCTTTTGAATGTCGAACAGAACGCCGTCAACCGAACAAAAGCTACTATTGCCTTGCTCAACGGTGAAAGCTGTCAGTGAGTTACACTCGGCAAAGGCCACTTCTGCTATAGATACTACACTCTTAGGTATCGTAATACTTGTCAGCGAACTGCACCCTCGAAATGCATTTGCTTGAATGGTAGTAATAGTACTCGGCAACGTGACACTCGCCAGTTCATTACATTCGCTAAATGCACCTCCGCCAATATACGTCACCGTATATGTTTTGTCGTTGTACGTGACTTCCGATGGCACAACGACATCGCCACTATATACCCCATAGGTATATTGACCACTCTCACCCTTAGGGGTTACGGTTGCTCGTTTGTTGCTGTTGTTAAGCTCATAATAGATACCATCAACGTTCACAGATGCAGCCATGGCACTTATACTTGCCAATGCCATGACTAAAATTGCTAAAACTCTTCTCATACCGTTTATGTTTTACATTGTTATATTTACTCCTCATATACAAAAGACAAATATATATATTTACATCACACAAACAAGTAAATATACATCAAAAAAAACATCATAACACTATGGTTATGATGTCTATATCTGTGCCTCTCGCCTTATTTCTTATTCATGAAGTAGACGGCTAATATCAGAAAGACAAAGCCGATGAGATGATTTATACGGAATGTTTCTGTTTTAAAGAATACGAGAGTGAAGAGGGTAAACACTGTAAGAGACACTACTTCCTGTATTACCTTTAGTTGTATTAGAGAAAACGGTCCGCCGTTGCCCTCGAAGCCTATTCTGTTGGCCGGAACCTGACAGCAGTATTCGAAGAGAGCTATGCCCCACGATATGGCTATCACTGCCCATAGTCCCAAGTCTTTGAATCCTTTTATCTCGCCAAATTTCAAGTGTCCGTACCATGCCATTGTCATGAAACTGTTTGATATAACGAGCAATAGTATTGCGTAGAAACCTTTCATTGTCTTTTGCTTAATATTATAAAGCCCGTGTACACTTGTTGATATATGTACATCGGGCTTATGTTGTTACTTATATATGTGTCTGTTAGTAAGATCTTGCGAAGAGGACTCTCTGTGTAGACGGTTTTCCGGTGCGTACACAGACGCCATCTTCGAGAGGGTTGTCGAAAGGTATACAGCGTATTGTTGCCTTTGTTTCCTCCTTGATGAGTTCTTCTGTCTCTGTCGTACCGTCCCAGTGAGCGAGCACGAAACCGCCTTTTTTATCAAGTACGCGTTTAAAGTCGTCGTAGTTGTCGACCTTTGTTATCATGCTCTCACGGTAGTCAAGGGCTTTCTGGTAGATACCTTTCTGTATGTCGTCGAGGAGTGACACTATAGACTCTTCTATACCGTCGAGCGACATTGACTCCTTGGTGAGAGTGTCGCGACGGCATACCTCTGCGGCATTGTTCTCGAGGTCACGAGGGCCGATAGCCAAACGTACCGGCACGCCCTTCAGTTCATACTCTGCAAACTTCCAACCTGGCTTCTTCTTGTCGTTGTCGTCGAACTTAACAGAGACACCCTTTGCTTTGAGTTTTGCTACTATCTCACAAGCTTTGACAGATATAGTCTCGAGCTCTTCCATTTTCTTATATATAGGTACTATCACCACTTGTATAGGAGCGAGTTTAGGAGGCAAGACGAGACCGTTGTCGTCAGAGTGACTCATGATGAGAGCACCCATCAAGCGTGTAGATACTCCCCATGATGTAGCCCATACGTATTCGTTCTTGCCCTCGCGGTTGGCAAATGTTACGTCAAAAGCTTTGGCAAAGTTCTGACCGAGGAAGTGTGATGTTCCCGACTGAAGAGCTTTTCCATCTTGCATAAGAGCCTCTATAGTGAAGGTATCCAATGCCCCGGCGAAACGTTCATTGGGCGACTTAACTCCCTTTATAACAGGCATTGCCATGTATTGCTCGGCAAAGTTTGCGTACACATTGAGCATGGTACGTGCTTCATTGAGAGCTTCCTCTTTTGTCTCATGAGCTGTGTGACCCTCTTGCCAGAGGAATTCGGCAGTACGCAAGAAGAGACGTGTACGCATCTCCCAGCGCATGACGTTTGCCCACTGATTACATAGAATAGGCAAATCGCGGTACGACTGTATCCAATTCTTGTATGTGTTCCAAATGATAGTCTCCGATGTAGGACGAATGATGAGTTCCTCTTCCAAACGAGCTTCGGGGTCTACTGTAACGCCTTTGCCATCGGGAGAGTTCTTCAAACGGTAATGCGTCACAACTGCACACTCCTTGGCAAAGCCCTCGACATGGTCTGCCTCCTTTGAAAGGAACGACTTTGGTATCAATAGGGGAAAGTATGCGTTGACGTGCCCTGTCTCTTTAAACATGTCATCGAGTATGCGTTGCATCTTTTCCCATATAGCATAGCCGTATGGCTTGATGACCATGCAACCGCGCACGGCAGAGTTCTCTGCTAAGTCTGCCTTCATCACAAGGTCGTTGTACCATTGCGAATAGTTCTCGCTACGTGATGTTAGTTCTTTTGCCATTGTTAGTTACGTTGTTAATATTATTAGCGTGCAAAGATAGTCAATTTCGTTGATGTTATAGTCTGTGGATAGGTAAATTTTGAAGTTTTTTGCTCTCTGTGACACTCCCTTGCTTGATGACAAAAATGCATCTTCAGACACGGAGCAGATGACAAAATGTCATCTTCCTCTATATTTTCATATCACTTTGGCACTATACGAGGCTTTTCTAAGATTATTATCGTGTTTGGCACGCTTTTTGAATATATCCCTCTCGTACCAATGGGCTACTCTCTGTGCTTCTCTACTCTTTTCAACGTCGACTACTGATGTGTATCCCGGGTTGTACATTTGGCTTTAATATTTCAATACTTTTATTTCATGAGCGACAACACTAACCATCACCTGATACCGGTAAGGCTTTATAAGAACAACTTTACAACAGAAAAAGGCGACTACTACGCCAAGACGTATGCTTACAACACAGTCAACATTGCCGACATTTGTCGACTGGCTGAACAGCGAGGAGGCTCTAATTTCAATGCAGCACACATGCAACAAGTCGTAGAAGCATTCTTCGAAGAGATGGCTTATGAGTTACAGAGCGGCTTAGCTGTCAATACCGGATACTTCACTGCCTGTCCTTGTGTCAAGGGAGTTTTTAAATCTACGAGTGACACCTTCGACAAAGAGCGTCATCGCGTCACTTTCAACTTCTGTCAAGGACATAAGATGCGACAGAATGCGGATAATATCAAGATAAGAATCATCGGCCTTTGTGATAACGTCCCTTACATCGACCATATCTACGATTATACCACCAAGAGTAAGAACAATATCATCACTCCCCTACAAACCATTAAGATTGACGGCAAGCGCATTCGTGTGTCGGGCGACGATAGCAATGTAGGTATTTACTTTATCAACACCGAGACCAAAGAGCAAACGAAAGTCGACCGTGAATATATAATGGAAAACAATCCCAAGTCTTTGCTTTTATCATGCCCCGACCTTACGCCCGGCACTTACACTATAAGGATAATATCACAACATGTCAATAGCAATATCACGAGCAGACGTCTGAATGATTTCACTTTCGACGGTTTCCTACAGGTGTTGTGACATACTCTCTGACGAAGCAAAACGACGAAGCCCCATGCAAAGAGTTGCATGGGGCTTCGTCGTTTTGCTGATTGTAGACACTTCGGCTGTCAGCTCTTGGTTTTTCTGCATAACATATCTTCCCGATGTCTCCATGTTTATCAGTGTATAGGGGCAATGCTTTTCTGTTCTTCTATGTAATGTTTTTCTTAGAGCAAAGTATCACGTATTAGTACAGATACTACACCCGTATTAACCCAATACGGTTCCCGTATCTGTACAAATACGATGCCCGTATCAACTTAATACAGCTCTCGTATCCGTATTAATACGGACATTTTAGTCGAGAATATAACTGTCGTCTCTCTAAGTCTGTAAGTAATGCTTTGCTTAGTTATGATGAGAGGAGCGTTCGTTAATACTGCACAAAAAAAACTGCAGTGCACCGACATCCGTCAGTACACTGCAACCTGTAAAAAAACCGCATAAAAATTCGAATGTCTTACATCTTATCCATAGCCTGTTGTAGGTCAGCTAAGATGTCATTGACATTCTCTATACCTACCGAGAACCTGATTAGGTCAGGAGCAATGCCTGCCTCTTCGAGCTGTTTGTCAGTAAGTTGTCGGTGAGTATGACTTGCCGGATGAAGCACGCAAGAGCGTGTATCGGCTACATGAGTGACGATAGATATAAATTCGAGAGAGTCCATGAAGCGTATAGATGCGTCGCGGCCTCCTTTCAAGCCAAACGACAACACGCCACAGCCTCCATTTGGCAAATATTTCTTAGCAAGGTCATAGTACTTATCTCCTTCGAGACCTGAGTAGTTGACCCATGCCACCTTGTCGTTGTTCTTAAGCCATGTGGCAACTTTGAGGGCGTTCTCGCAATGACGTTGCATACGTAGATGAAGTGTCTCAAGTCCGAGGTTGAGTATGAAGCAGTTCATTGGCGATGGTATAGAGCCGAGGTCACGCATCATCTGTGCTGTGGCTTTTGTGATGTATGCACCTTTGCCGAATTTCTCTGCATATACCAAACCGTGGTATGAGTCATCGGGAGTACATAGTCCCGGGAACTTGTCCTTATTTGCCAACCAGTCGAAGTTACCAGAGTCGATAATTGCGCCACCTACTTGAGCAGCGTGTCCGTCCATGTACTTCGTTGTAGAGTGCGTCACAATGTCGGCTCCCCATTCGAATGGACGACAGTTGATAGGTGTAGGGAATGTATTGTCGATGATGAGTGGCACTCCGTTGCGATGTGCCAAGCGTGCGAACTTCTCGATGTCGAGGACTGCGAGTGCCGGGTTGGCGATAGTCTCGCCGAAGACACATTTGGTATTGGGTCGGAACGCTTTCTGAAGTTCATCTTCACTTGCGTCCGGGTCAACGAATGTACACTCTATGCCGAGTTTCTTCATTGTTACGGCAAAGAGGTTGAACGTTCCACCGTAGATGTTGCACGACGAAATAAAATGGTCGCCGGATTCACATACGTTGAATACCGAGTAAAAAGAAGCAGCTTGTCCCGATGATGTGAGCATGGCAGCGTAACCGCCTTCGAGTTCACAAATCTTCTGAGCCACTACATCGTTTGTAGGGTTCTGCAGACGGGTGTAGAAGTAACCACTATCTTCCAAGTCAAAGAGACGTGCCATTTGGTCCGATGTTTCGTATTTGAAAGTTGTGCTTTGGTAGATAGGCACCTGTCGCGGTTCGCCTTTCTTTGGTCGCCAACCGCCTTGTACGCAGATTGTCTCCGGATTAAGTCGTTTTGTCATGCTATTAATTTTACGTTGTCATATATATTTGTTGATAGGCTGTTTGAGAGCCTCTATAGTGATGACAAAAGTAAGAAAGTTTGCTGATATTTATATCGATGCTTACTATTTTTTGCGCTGTTTTTTATGCTACAAATATTGTCGTCTGTATGTAACGACGGTCAAAAAAGTTTGATAAGAAGAGCTTTGTGGCACGGCTTTTGTATATTTGCATTTGTTGTATATAGAAACCGTTGAGGATATGAGACGAACCATTATTATATTGCTTGTTGCGCTGTCGTCACTGACGTGCATCTTTGCGACTAATCTGATTAAGACCGTTGACGACATGAAAGAGTTATCAGATACCCAACTGCATAGTATCATTGAAGAGCTGTACAAGAAGGATCTTCCCGCCGATGCCATACCTTATCTGAAGGAGGCGGAGCGTCGCGCCGAGTTGCAACACGACACCAAGTCGATGCTAAAATGGCTAAACTACGAGAACTCTTTCAGCTACGGAGGCGGACGAAGAGAGGCTTTCGAAGAGTGTCTCAACGAACTTATGCATAGAGCGTGGTCACCTCTGCGACAGATGTTATATCTCAACTACGGGCACTTTATGAGTGACGATATGTCATACAACGACTATCTGACAGAGAAAGTCTTTGACAATGGCGACAAAAGACTAACCGCCCTTCCGGCAAGTGAAGTAACGGATACTTCGGAGTTCGTCATATCGCTCAAGATATGCGACTACATGGCTATAAAGCTCTACTACGATGGACGTCTCGACTACGAAGTGTGGAGAGTGTGGTACGACATGGTGCGCACGTCGGGCAACAGAGAGAGCGAGGCTTTGGCCGTGTCGATAGCTCTTCTCTCCGACTACAATGAGTGCAAGGCTGATACGTCGCATAGCATGGAAAGGCTCAATACATTGTGTTCTACAGCCGCTTCTCGTATCTTGTATGAGTTGGTAGATACCAAGATGTGCATAGATACCATATCATACGACGAGGGAGTGTCGACCCAACAACAGATAGTGTCCGATAATGCACTGATAGACAAGGCTTGTGCTTTCTACTCACGTCTGACATCAGATTACAAAGGTAGTATGCTTGCCAAACTTGCCCAAGAGGAACTCAACAAGATAAACGAGAAGGGAGCAGTGCTTTCGGTCGAAAAAAAGTCATTGCCCGACAGAGCTATCCCTATAGCTATACGACATCGCAACGTCGAATCGCTGACTCTCACTATCCGACGCGCTACCGACAAGACGTGTGTAGCAAGCGAGGAGGTGCATCTACCTGTCGCTCACAACAAATTGCACATCACAACGACTTACCACGAGATAACGCCGTTGCCTTTGGGCGTGTACATAATAGAGTGTAGCATAGGCGACAAAATCTTTGACAGTAAGGTTCTGACGGTGTCGCAGCTAAATGTCAGTCGTTTGTCGACGGGCAACAAGAGATGTTGCTTATACGTCACCGACGCACTGACGGGCATGGCTGTTGAGGGAGCGACATTCTCTTACAAAGGTAGCAAGAGTGTCATTGCAACAACAGATAGTCATGGATTGGCGACTATTGACAATATAAGCAAGCCTTTCGACAACACATTGGTAGTGCGCAAGGGCAACGATATGTTGTCACTACAACACACATCGTATCGCTATAGTAATTCCAACTACAACAAGCTGTACCCCGGAGCATTGATAGTCTGTGACCGTAATATTTACCGTCCCGGACAGAGGTTATATTTCAAGGTCTATGGTTACTACAATTCGCACATGCAGTCGAAATGTATGAAGGAGGGAACAACATTGAGGGTAAGACTCACCTCTACCGATGGCAAAGAGATATACGACAAAGAGCTATCTCTCAACAGCTTCGGTACAGCCCATGACTCTATACCGCTGTCCGACGACATACAGAAGGGTCATGCCTCGTTTTCTGTGATGTTGGATAACGAACATCTTGCATATCATAATGTCAACATTTCGGAATACAAACGCACCAACAACAGCATAACAATCAAGCCTTTCGAAGGTCTCTACGTATGTGGCGACACACTGAATATAGAAGGTGTCAGCTTGAGTGCCGACAGCACTCCCGTAGCTAATGCCGTGGTGAAATGGCACGCCACTCTACAAAGTATACAAAGTAAAAATATGGAAGTGCAACATCTTCAGGGAACGACATACACCGATAACAATGGCATATTTACGTTCGACACTCCCACTCCGAAAAGCGAGTACACCAACATTAATGTTGGTATTGACATCACCGACGTAAAAGGTGAGACAACAGAAGAGAACTTATATCTGCACCTTACAGATGTGGCTTACGAGGTCAAAGTTTCAGCCAAAGGAAACTTCAGCAAGGGTGAGAAAGTAACTCTCTCGCTATCGTCGGTCAACTTCGACGATGTAGAGCATATCAGCGATGTAGACATTCAGATATACGACAAGCGCAGAGAAGTTCCCTACAAAGCTTCGATGGATTTTGACTACTACATCAGGAGTATAGACAACTCGACTGTAAGCAATACCATTGTCGACATTCGCAGTGACAAGGATAAAATAAGCGACTACAAGCTGATACGCATTGTCGCACCACAGCACTATACCATAGGTAAAGAAAGTATCGTGACAATAGACAAGGAGTTGCCCGAAGGTCATTACGAAGCACTCGTCACATATACTACACCCGACGGCATAAAGAGAGAGGCGAGAACGTCATTCGACATTTTGCCGACAACAGACAAGTGCTGCTACATCAATGACCCCTTAGTACTACAGACTCCGGACAAGGTAATAGCAGGCGAACCGTTTTGTTTGAGCGTAGGCACAGGATTGGAGAGTGCCGAGATACACGTTGTGGTGGTCTGCAACAAGAATATAATAGCACATAAGGTACTCACAGCGAAGAGTCAACTATGCAAACTGACATTCAACGTAGAGCAAGATGACATATTGCCGACTTTGAAAGACATTGCTGTTGTAGCATTCACAACGAGAGACAATAAGACATACACCAAGCACGACTACATAGATATCGTTCACCCGTCGAAAAGTCTCGATGTGCAACTTGCCACATGGCGCAACACGTCATCTCCCAAAGCTCACGAACAGTGGAAAGTGAGAATTGCCAACGACACACTGACAGAGTTACTTGCCACGATGTACGACACTCGTCTTGATATGCTTATAGGCAAGATGTGGCGACCACGTTTCAACAACATGACACTTCGTTCAGAGCTTTCATTCATTGGCTCGGCAAATATCGTCCACCCGACAATAGCCATCAAACACCGATACCTCGAGAACTACACCACACCATCTGCCGAAGAGATATTACAGGCATTGGTAAAATACGATAGGCCTGAACTCGAAGCTATGCCCTTCGAAGCAGGCGCAGGCATGAAGGGAATACAACTTCATTCGACGAGAAAACTGGGCTTAGCTCGAAACATGGTAACAATGGACGCTATTGAAGAAGAGGCTATGCCACAAGCAGAAGAGCATAGTGAACCACTGGAAGAGACATCTATAAGCAACATTGATGTGCGCAACGACTTCCGCGAGACAGTCTTTTTCATGCCTGCACTGATGCCCGATAGTAGCGGTGAATACACCATAGACTTCGACATGCCCGACAACCTCACCACATACAGATTGCGTCTGTTGGCACACGACGCCACACTTCGCAACGGCTACAAAGAGGAACTACTCACTGTACGAAAAGAGCTGACAGTGAAAGGAGGTGTACCTCGCTTCATCAGAGAAAACGACGAAGTAGAAGTGACAGCCGAAGTACGTGCCAACAACCCCGAAATACACGAAGTGCAATGTCTTATGATGGTACACGACACTTTGACAGGAGAACTCGTCGACATGCACCCTATACACACTCTCACCTTCGACTCTCTACAACGCACATCAACGACGAAATGGCGTCTGTTGGGAATAAGAGGCGTCGACGCACTAAAGGTTACGATAGTGGCACGCTGTGCTACACATACCGATGGCGAAGTTAGCATTGTCAAAGTACTACCCTCGACAATAGAGGTGGAAGAAAGCTATCCGTTCGTACTCTTCGAAAAGGGACAACACACCATAGCAGCACCTACCGACAATGTCGAACACGTACAGCAATGGCGTTTCAACTACACCTCCAACACATTCATGGAGGCTCTCAAAGCATTGCCACATCTCGACAACGAGAGATACCCATCTGCCGACACCTACTTAGGACGAGTGGAGACAAACGCCATAGCGTCATTCATACGTACACGTCTTGATGTCAACAAGGCCATAAAAGCACTGCGCAACGACAGCACTCTAAATTCTACACCGCTTAAAGGAACATTCTACGATAAAAGGAACAAAGAGATAGAACGTCATGTGCAAAAGGTCATCGGAATGCTCAGCAACGACAACGCCACACGCGAATGCAACAAGGCTCTCCGTAAACTATCGTCACTCCAAAAGAACAACGGTGGCATAGCATGGTGCAAAGGCATGGAAGAGAGCGAATTTATGACAGCAAGCGTCGTTGAGATGTTAGGCTGGCTGGTACGCTACGGCATGATAGACGGAGGCGACATCACGGTGAGCAAGATATGCCACAAAGCCACACGATACATCGACAATCGTCTGACAGAAGAACTCAACAAAGCAAAAGAAGGCAACAATATCATGTCAAACTACTCAATGCTCTACATGGCATACGCACGTAGCTATGTCGACAACAAAATGCCACAAACTGTAAAAGACTCACTATTATCCCTAACAAAAGATTGGCGCAAACTCGATATTCAGAAAAGAGTGATGCTCGCTACACTCATGTGGCGCAACAACAAACAAGATATAGCACGTACCATGCTCCGCTCTATAAGTCAAAACCTTGTAGTGAAAGACGAAGTGGCATACCTCAGTCTGCAAGGTGTATCGTGGTGGGACAACAACATATATATACAGTCAATGCTCGCTCAACTCATGAAAGAAGCGACTCCCGACGATGACAACAGTCGACGTCTTATCAACTGGCTTATGATGCAGAAACGCACCGAACATTGGGGCAACACACAGTCTACATCTCGTGCCGTGATGTCGCTTATAACAGCTTCGTCTGACAACAGCTCTACAGACAACATCTCTGTCGGTGGCAAAGAGTACTCTCTAAGCGTTGAAGTACCTTCAATGACAACACTACTGACATCATCGTCAGCCGAAAACAACATGACAGCCACCATTAACAAAGATGCTCAAATGCCATCATGGGGCAGCTGGACAAGCTACTCACATACTCCTATCGACGTCCTCACTCAACACAACACCGACGAGATGTCAATAAAACGAGATATATTGATAGAACGCAATGGCACATACCTACCTCTCAACGGACAACAGCCCAAAGTAGGTGACAAGTTGAAGATACAAATAACAATAAAGTGCAACGTTGCAATGGATTATGTCAGGATTACAGACTACAGACCTTCAGCATTAGAACCGACAGACCAGATATCAAGCTACCGCTGGCGTCTTGGCAGAGGGATGTTCATGACACCTCATTTCTACTCCCCATCTGACACTGATGTGACATTCCTCTGTCAACACCTTAGCCGAGGAGAACACACATTCAGCTATGAGACATACGTAACCAACGAAGGAACAATGGCTGGTGGCTATGCCGAAGCTGAATGTTTATACTGTCGCGATTTCAGCATACACAGCGAAGGAAAAAGACTATCGACATTGGCTGTAGAGAGATAAAAAGAGTCCGACAAACAGAGATTGGTAGCTTAGTCATTGCGCCGTTGAACGTCTACAAATATCTAACAAAAGACATAATAGACATAAAAAAGAGAGAAGATTCGTAACGAATCTTCTCTTTATAATATCAGTAAGTCTATAAGCCGAGTTCTGTACACGTCAGAGACATGTGTCTATCATTTATCTTGGAGCGGAGTCACCTCCGACCTCAATCGACCTACCCCTTCCGACCATTTCTGACACAGCGAGCAACCGTGAAGCCATAAGGCAATCGAAATATACATGGTCTTTCAATCCATCAGACATACAGCTATCATTATCACTAACGACACTGGTGAGCTCTTACCTCGCCTTTTCACCCTTACCCTTATAGGGCGGTTATTTTCTGTTATGTTACTATCCCCTCACGAAGATCTTCCCGTTAGGAAGCATGGTGCTCTGCATTGCCCGGACTTTCCTCTTTAAAAAGCGATAGACCGACCTACTGCATATCTTTATTCTTGCCGTCAGTCCGAAACACTAAACGAACAACGTTTACTTCTTACTCAATAAGAAACGGCTCGTATAAATCATACTCTACAATGAACGCCTTGGCATATCCCAAACTACGTATCTTTGCAAGTACAACCTCTATCTCACTACCCTTGTAAGGCTTTGTTGTGTATCGGTAAATCTTGTCGTTCATGCGATACTCGTATACATCATCAACATTCTCGAAAAATGACAGATACACAGGATAACGGAAAGCACTCATCTGCACAACATAATCCTTGTTAGGCAGGATAACCAACTTGGAGTTACGACTTGATGAAAAATGTCCACTATTTACCGAATACTTCTGTGTATTAACCACAAAAGACTCGGAATAACCCTTAGAACGTATCTCTGCCAATTGAGCATTAGCTTCAGAGAACGAATTATAACTACCTACACAATAACGAACGTAACCATCATTACACGGATACTCCTTAACTTCATCAAGGTTCTGAAAGAAGCTTGCATCAGAAGGTGGCAACTTAAGAGCCAAGATCTGAATAGAATAATACGGTGCCGATGGCTCATCTATAGTTACAATCTGCTTGCTAGTTCTCAACTTAGACAATTTGTCCTGACCAAGAGCTACAAACTGCACACTCAATACGATTGATAATAGAACTAAATACTTCATTTCTTTATCTATAATTTACTTTCTTAGATTCCACACTACAACTTCGACGCGACGATTCTCCGCATGCTGAGCCTTATCGCAATAACGACCACGATAACAACGGTTCTTTAGATAACGTTCGCCATATCCTCGACATATCATCTGCTCCGGATTAACACCCTTAGACACGATATATTCCTTAGCCTTCTCAGCCATCTTTGTCGACACGTTCAAGTTGCCATATCTATTGCCCTTAGCCTCTGTATGACCATTCAACTTAACAACGATATTTGGATTAGCCAAGAGATATGCTGCCAACTTATCAAGAGTCTCACGAGCCTCTGCATCAAAGTCATCAGTATATAGCACATACATACCCGATATGTCATCAAGAACACTATCATTGAAGATAGGAGTCAAAGCAATACCCTCCTTAGATAGAGCGTCTAACTCTGAGAGTGAAGCTAAGAATGTCTTTTCATTAAAACCTTCTTTCTTGACTGTAACACTGAAGTCAACATCATCATTGGCATATTTAGCAGGTATGTTTAACAATACCTGACCATTGGCATCAGAACGTCCACTAATAATAACCTCCCCTGTAGAGCCATCTGAAAGAACAAACTCAGCATTGTCTATTTTAGAATTGTCATATGTACTTGTTATGATAGTCTTGAACAAATGAGGCTTAACCTCTTCAACGACAGGAGCTGGTTCTGGTTCAGGCTCTGGTGTCGGTTCTGGTTCAGGTGTAACAATATCTTCAAGGCCAAAGACTAAGACATCAGCACCAATGACAGGCGGCATCTCAACATTAGCTGGCGAAGACTCCTCCTCACTTGACTTAAACACATGGTTGATAACATCAGCACCACCCGAACCAAGTTTGTTAGAAGAGATAAAACCTTTATCTGGATCGGTCTCATCTATCACATAACAGAAGTCATCTTTGAATGAGTTAAGTGGTTGCATGACATTACGTACATTTTGCCATGTACCATCTATGTATTCAGCAACAAAGATATCCAAACCACCAAAACCTGGATGTCCGTCAGAACTAAAGTATAGTTTGTTATCACGACTAATAACCGGATACACCTCATCGCCAAAAGTATTAATAGCACTGCCGAGGTTCTTTACTGGACCAAAAGAATTTGCTCCTTTACGCTCACAATAGTAAATATCTTTCTCTCCATATCCATCATCATCACGATTAGAAACAAAGAATAAGTACTTATCATCCGGAGAAACCGCAGGATGAGCACAGTCAAAATTGTTACTATTGAAAGAACATTCACGCTCATTAACCCAATCGTTACCATCAAACTCAACAACGAAAATCTTTATTCTACTCACCTCTTCTCCATCATCTTCCACAAAGATAGACTTAGTAAAGTACATATACTTAAAGTCACTCGTAAAAGCAATAGCACCTACATGATATGGACTAAGAAGATTTTGAGAGAAGATACGTTGTGTCCCCTCCTTTGGCAAACGGTTTTCATCTAAGTCAGAAATATAAAGATTCAATACTGGTTTACCATTCTTGTCTAAGTTAGTATTGCCATCTGGAGAAGACGAATAAACGACATAGTCACGCTTGTAATACTGCACACCAAAAGACTGACCCTGAGAAGCTAATGTCCATTCAGGGTTACACTTAAGAGGTCCGTATGTCTGATTATTCAAAGCCCATTTACAAGAGCGAATGCCTTCGTTAATCTGATATGAATTAACGCCAATAGACATCTGTTGCAACTTCGATTTCTCAAACCATGATATGGCGTCTTCGTACGCACCGTTCTGCTGTTGAGCCTTGGCATAATAATAGACATCAACACCAGTGAGGTTATTTGACAACTCAGCATACAACTCCCAAGCCTTAGTGACGTCATTAATATTATAATAACATCTCGCTTGAATAAGTCTATCCTCAAGAGTCAATGTTGCACCCAACTCTTCTGCTTGACTATACATATCAAGAGCAAGAAACCATTCTTCTTCTTCATAGAAATTACGAGCTTTCTTTAGCTCTTTCTTCTGAGCAACTGCCTCTGCACCATAGAATAGAGTGCTTAGCATAACGACAAGAGTAAGTATATACTTCATAACTATCGACAGATTTCTATTTAATTTGCGTCAAATATACAATTATTTTATTAAAAATATCTAAACGAACGCATACCAGGACGACGTTTTGTTGAAAAATCGAACTGGACGCCTATCTCATGAGAACCAAACTTAGCATATTTGCCAATAGAACTGATAGGATAATCAAACGAATACTTAACAGCCCATCGTCTGTCTATTTGATATTCACCAAAAAATACTAAATCTGTAACTGTACGATATGAAAGTCCAACCCAAAGTTTCTCAATAAACTGTACACTACAAGATACATCCAACTGCAACGGAGCACCGGGAATAATACGAATCAATCCCGTAGGTTTAACCGATATATCGTCAATCTTAAATACATATCCACCATATATGTAAGTATGCAAGTCCTTAAAGGAAACAACATTCTTAATTTCTTGTTTATTCGTATTTAACTTGTTTTGAAAGAAACGAGGAATACTCAAACCTACAAAGTAGTTCCTTGTATACAAGTAACCACCAAAACCAAAGTTAAAGCCGAACTTGCTAATACGACTTGCAAACAATGGGTCGCCATAATCAACACCATTAGCCTTTGTTCCATCGTAAACGACATTCTTAAAACCTAACTGCAAACCTAAAGCCAAAGTATGTTTCTTGTCTACTTTCAAACGATACGAAGCTGCTGCAAAGAACTCTAAATTATTAGTAAAGCCAATGTGGTCATTCGACAATACAATACCCGCCCCAAGATTATCAACCGCATCTATAGGTCCATGAACGTTTAAAGCGCCTGTGTAGGGTGCGCCCTCCATTCCAATCCACTGGCTTCTGAATACAGCCAATCCACTTATAACATCACGTGTACCATTGTATGCTGGATTCAGAATACCTTGATTTGATATATAATGATTGTAGACAGCCTGGTCTTGTGCGTATCCAAATGTGGATACGCTAACCAATGCTATGAAGACTATATATCTTACAAATTTCTTCATATATATTTACTTTATTATACTCAACTCAGTTTATTAATGTCTCAATTCTATATAACCACTTAACTTCTTAGTATTATGGAAACCATTGTTATCAACAAGGGTTATAGTGTAAACATAGAAGTATGTTCCCGAAGGTAAATTCTCACCGACTGTCAACATATTAGATGTCTTTGATGTACCATCCCAGATAGTAACTGGATCAACAGGAGTCAAGCCTCCATAACAATCACCACCATACTGTGTGCCTGATGAACGATATACCAATGTTCCCCATCTGTTGAATACCTCCAACTTAGATTCTGATTCAGAGAAGTTATATGGCAACAAAATCTTGAAGTCATCGTTAAATCCATCACCATTAGGAGATATTACATTTGGAATCAAGAATACCGTTGCTGAATCACCTGACTCTTGATTACCGCATAGGATTGTTATCTTCGCCTCGTTAGAGATACGGACACTTGGCATCTTCTTATTATATATTCTGTATCTAAACACCTCTTGTCCAAAGAACGAAGGACGTTTAGCATATACAAACATACCAGACATTCCATCAACTTTGTAATCCTGCGAGCCTGTGAAGTCATCAAATCCATAACGACCCCATGAGCCTGCCGGAACCTTAACAGTATCCGTATAGTTTTCTACCTTGAAGTAAGAGTAATGCTTTGTCTCAACTGAATCACAACCCTCGACGTAAGAAGGATGAATAATCATCGAATCTATACGAGTACTTGTTGCTTCATCAAATCCTATAGAGTCAATTGTAAAATACTCGTAAGATGAGAATGCAAACACCGAATCACAGCCCTCAACAGGAGACTCGTATCTGAGAGTATCAAACACTGTAAATACAGAATCCTTCATTGTCGGCAACAATTCAAATACTATATTCGCTTTTGACTTAAGCTTTGAGTAACCACTACCCTTTTCGTAGTCTTCTGCATCTTCGTCTTCTACCTCTATATAAGTACCATCTGCTGCTTGATCTACCTTAGGTGCCCAAACAACATCTACCTTAGAACTCCAATCTATAAACTTATGATTACCCTTATGAGGATAGTTTGGATACAACGACTGCTTAACGATAGATTGTTTTTTGTTCATGAAGAGATATACATCGTAAGCAACAAGCTGTTCTTCTACAAATTCGACACTACCTATCTCTGTCGCACAACCTGTAGAATCATTAGTTGCAATGATTGTATATATACCTTCACCCCAATCTTCAGGAGAAGAAGATATTGTCGCTTTGTTGAAACGAGCAATAACTGTTGTGTCATTTGGCATCTCTACAACCGTTGTATCTTCTTCAACTTCTGGTTCTTTATAGTTTATAATAGGACCGAACAACAAAGTCTGACCAGGTTTAGAAGCTTTCTGTATCTGAAGTTCTGTTTCTGTTTCTATATGATAGAGCGTGTAAGTAACACCCGGCTGAGCATCTTCAAGAATCATGTGTCCTGTATCAAGCAAACCATACTCCTCACTTATAGTAGTAGTGTCAATCTCCCACTCATCAATATTATTCTTGAATGTGTGAGCAAAGTATACCGTATTCAACTCCGTTACTGGAAGCGGATTTTCAACAACAACTACATGATTTGACTCTAATGTACAACCATCTTCGCTTTCAACGGTGACATAGTATTCGCCCGCCTTAGCATACGCCTTATAGTCCGTTGTAAATTCATCTCCCCAACCACTGAGCCACAATGTATCACGCGTTTCTCCAATCCAATAGTGAGGTATCTCCTGAATATCCATGAGTTCATCTTCAAAGTCACAAACTTTATACAGACGATAAACCTCACCCTTACGTGGCAACAAATAAGCCAAACGAACACCAACTTCACCCTCACAATACTCTGGATAATTGTTCTCTGCAATGAGAGGTGTTCCGTCTATCACACCATTGCTTACCTTGACAACAAGAGAATCTACATTGTTAAATGTACAACCCGTCTGAGTAACAACACTAAGAGTGATTGTCACTTTTCCATCTGTTGCATCAAATGAAGGTATCAATGTGTTACTGATAAGATTTGACCTCTTATATTCAACACCATTGAAGAAGAAGTGATACTCCTTAATAGGTACATTCTGAATATCAGCAATGATAGAAGTAAAGGCTTCAGGACAAATTTCAGCAGTATCAGATGAAGTCCACTTCTCTCCTTCGATATACAAATCTAACGATGCCAACGGAGCTACTACATGATCAAAATCTAATGTAATCTCGTCCATTTCAATAGTACACATAGAACCCGTACTTGCTGTAAGTCTATAAGTAACTACACCATCACCATAGACATCAAAAGAAATCGGGTTTCCAGTTCCTATCGTATCTCCAACTAAAACTCCATTTTGATCATACAACGAGTAAGTAACACCATCTTGCGAACCATCCATGTATATAGTTGCCATGCCATCACATGAAACATTGCCAGAAACATTGTATATATTAGCTTTATCTACTTCAAGAACTCGACGTGCTACAGAAACTACACACTTTCCATTGTACGATGCCTCAAGTTCATATACACCAGGCTTTGACGTATCATACTCAAAATTATGTTCAGAACCGTCTGCAAGATATGAATCTATCTCCAATCCCTCATATTTCCAGCTATACAATGCACCTATAGACCAATCGAAATCTATCTCCGCTTGAACAACTCCAGCATATGAACAAATCTTAACAGAATCTTCGTATGTTGTAGCTGGAAGAATAGGAGAATAAATCTCAAGGTCTGAAACAAATACAGAATCTATAGTGACGTCACATGTACCATCATGCGTTGCTGTTACAAACAACTTATTGTATGTAGTTTCTACTACACCCGGCGTGAATGCAATAGAATAACCACTAAGACCAGATACTGTATCTATTGGAGTAATGGCATTGTTAATATCAACAACACTTAAGATATACTGAACATCACTCTGCGAATTGTCAAGAGACAAACGATAGAATCCATCACACTCAACATCATGTGTCAAATTCTGATTTTCTACAAAGAATTCTGATACCAGAACACCACCAACTCTCTTTTCGCATGCTGCATTTTCATAAGAAGCAATAACTTCATAAGAACCTGCAGAATTAAGAGTAAATGTGATATCTCCCGTAGATGCATATTTAGAATCAAAAGCTACAACATTGCCACTTCCATCAACACCAACTAATGAATACAATGCATTCTTCATCTGCTCTGATTCAGGCAATGTAATTACATACTCCGGATTACAATTGTTCAACTCAATAGTGGTATCAGCGAACTCTGTCGTAATCTCAGTCATATAAAGGACTTCGATACGGCCCTTCATATTTGAAGTACAATTTGTAAGTTTATTACGAGCGGAAACGACATACATTGAAGTTCCGTCAAGTTCACCATTCACATCTGTAATCTTAGTATTAAACTGTATCTCGTTGCCTGTATCACCTTCTTTTGATTCTATGAATACGAGCTTTCCTTCACCATTAACGTTATACAATGAGTATGTGACGTTATCCTGACTATTCTCAAGGTAAACGAATACACCCTCAGATGTACCACAATATGTATTAATGTCGTCACGCTTACCTATTGCAGATTCCGGCTTAAGTTCATACGATATTGGTAGTGCATTAAACTTGATTTCAAACTCATTATCCATCAATGTCGGACACTTATCAAGACCTGTAGCTTCAACGAAATAGATGCCATCTTCCGAAATAGTCTGATCAAATATCATACCTGCAGTGTTAGATGCTGTCATTGCAGAAATAACCGTTCCATACGGACGTCCATTAGCATCTTCACCTTCCTTCCTATACAACGTGTATGTTACTCCAACTTGAGATGACTCCATGCGAATAGTAATGATGTCTCCATGACAAACATACATCGGAACGTCAATCTTATGGTTTTCTAAGAAACGGTCATCTACAACATGTAACTCTGGTGTCAAGAAATCTTCACACAACTGAATAAATACTCCATCTTCTTCAATTTCATTGCTCACCGATACAACATACCAATCATCCTTTCCTTCAACATTAAACTGAACTGTAGTAGACTCTGCCATCTTGCGAATTGCTGATGTCATAATCACTTCACCTCCCTCCTCAGATAGTCTATACAATCTATAAACCTTTCCTATCTGTGCATTCTCGACAACAACAGAAGCTGGTTCACAAACACCCGGTGTCGGAGCAGGTATATTGATACTCAACAACTCCGTAAGACCATCTGTTCTATCTGCCGGACGATTTATTATCTCAACAGTAGAAACAACAACATCTGAATAGTCAACTGTACATGATTTAACTTCCGTTCCTTCAACATATACCTTCTTCTCAACTGCTACATGATATTTGTAAACACCTACAGCACTTGTTGCCGGCTGTTTCTTAAACACGACGAAGTTATCATCTACAGACTCATCGAAACGAGAATCCACATAAACTCCATCACAATACAACTTGTATTCAACAGAGTAATTCTCTGTTTTGTCTTCTGTCTGACCAATTATGATATCAACAAAATCATCTTCACATACAACTATGTTATTGCGTTTTTCTGTGATATAATTGTCATCAACATACTTAGCAACTTTTATCGTTGGCTGATTTACAGACACACTATTCACATTTATGATTTTGCCTCCGCCGAGTATCGAGAAACAAGCCCCATAATCAGCTTCAAAGTTAGGTATCTCAGCCATAACGATATAGTTTGCAGCGACATTTATATCTATATCAAATGTAAATGGTGCGCCACTATTATCACCAATATGCTCATCTACAACCACAAACTCAGCAGGTCTTGTCTCATCAACAGTACCCATAAGCTTGTAAATGTATGATTCTTCCTGACCTGCTACTGAAACTTTAACAGAACCATCATTCTCACAGAAATAGCCGTTATCACTTACCGTGACATCAAAGTCAAATGGCTTGCTAAATAATGTAACAGTAACATTACCATTCATAGATTGAGAACAGTTGTTATAATCAGAAACAATAGTATATATACCATTCTCAAATACTTGACCAAAGTCAATAGGATTTCCGTTTCCTTCTACTGGTGCAACGGCCGTATAAGGAACCCCATCTTTATATAGAGTGTATATTCTACCCGATTCAGAACCTGACAATATAATACTTACTCCATTGCCTCCTTCACAGATGTTTCCATTTGACGGAGAAGCATTCAATGTAAATACATCAAATTCCGGTATGTTGTATTCATATACACCATCAAGAGTAACAGGGCATACGATGTTAAGAATATCGCCGTTTACTCCATAAGCTACAACAGAATACTTACCCTTTGCGTTAGGTGACATCAAATCCAAAAGACCTCCATTACCTTCTGCACGCATTACCTCTACAACATTACCTTCTGAATCCTCATGATACAAAACATATTGAACGCCAAGCTCAGATGTCTCAACTTGAAGTACATCTCCATTATTACATACATCAACGTACGCATTGTATGGCAACAGACGTGTCATTGTCGGAACCTTTACTTCACAAACTACAACATGGTTAAGCATCGAAACAGTTTCTCCAGGTAATGCTTCATGATATGCTACGACATTATATGTTGTCGGATTTTCACCTGATAGAATCTTAACGTTTGTCCATTCCACAGCTTGTCCTGCTTCAGCTTTAATAGCAGCACCAGAAGACAATCCAACTAATTCATAAGTGATACCCTCTTGTGGATTTTCAACCGACACGGTAATTCCGTCTGAGTCATCACAATAGTAATCAGAAGACTGAAGTATATTCTTCGGAGCTATTCCTTCGAGTATAGAAACCTTATCTTCAAGGACTATTGAACAACCATATACATTGTAAACAACAACCTTAACATCAACATCTGATGTTATATCTGTCGAAACAAGTGTTGCTTCTGTACCAGATTGTACAAGTACATCATTTAGATAGAAGTCATATTGTGTATAGCCACTTGTCACATCGAAAGTAATTGGCGTACCAGAAATAACAACATTACCAGGTGTTACTTTAAGTTTTGCCTCTGGCAAACGATATACACGCAACTTTATACTTGTTGCATCTACGCATGTTCCAACACTCATATCATAACTGATACTATACTCATTGTAATCTGAAAGGCCAGCAGAAACAAAATCAAACTGAGAGTTGAAATCATATTCAAACTCATCACCACTATGAGCATAATCAGTCACGATAGACTCTCCGTCGCATACAATATTCATATTATATGAACTTGCTCCCTTTGCTATTATTTTAGTTGGGACAGCACTACACAACGAATAGAATCCTTCTGAATCAACTATTGACTCAGTCCAATTTGAACCATCAAATGTCCATACCTCTACTTGTGGATTTGGAGTTTCAACAACCTCAATCTGAACATTTCTCTCACAGCCATTATCAGCCTGAATAGTTAAATTATACGTTCCAAGAGCCGAAGCAACAACACTATACGAAGAACCATCTATAGCAGTTCCTCCTTCCGGAATAAAGGTAAACGATGTTGCATCCTTAGAAGAAGCAGTTATTGTAGTAGTCTCACCAAGACAGAGCTGTAATGTGGTATTAATCTCGTGTGGACTTGGCACAGAAAGCATTATTTCATCTTTCCAATGCAACGTAACAGCATTACTCCATTGAGAACAGCCTGTTGTTGGGTCTGTTACTTTAATTCTAACAACATGATCACCATCATCATAATCGCCAATCAATGACAATCCCAATTTCGTAGCATCACTAATTACAATATCTGCTTTATTTGAGAAATATGTCGACAAGTCAACATCTGCTGGAGAAATTGTTGCGACACCAGGATTGTCGTTATAATTAACAGTAAAGGCCTCAACTCCATCTATCTCTACAACAAAGTCTGTTCCCTCAATGCTCAAATCAACAATTTCACCATGACACTCTGAAACAAAATCGCCGTCAACAACAGCTGTGTCATTTACCAACAACTCGGCCTGTGGCAACTCTTTAACTTCATACGTTACAATAGTATCCGTGACACATTTTGCATCAACATCGGTTACTATAACTTTAACTTCTGTAGTACCAACAGTCGAGAACGTAATAGGCATTGTATTGCTTGATGACGACTGAACACTTACTCCATCAACAATGAACTCATAATTATAATTGTCATTCACTGCTGCTGAAGCGACAACTCTTATTTCATCATTTGCGCCAATACAATACACAGAATTTCCAGAAAGAGAACTAACATTGTCAATAGATAAATTACTTACCTTGACATCAATAGCAGGTGTTGTGAATTCACAACCGTAAATACTCTTTACTTGTGCATATATACTAAAATCATCCAAACCAGAAGCAATGTAAGCCACATCTGAAGTTCCAAATGTACCATCAACAACACCCTGTCCTACTCCATTTACAAACAATTCATAAGAAGCAACATTTGGAAAGTCGCATGTACCAACACAATAAGGTGTTATATAATTGTTATAACAATCTATATTATCCTGAACAGACGCAACATCTATAACATAAGTCACTTCCTCATCTTCACATATCAAATTGTCCCCATCTTTAATTGCAAATGTTGCTGCGAAATCATCAAGAATAGTATATGTCTCTTCTACCTCATCACTCGGGCAACCGGTTGAACTTGTCAAAATCTGCTTGACTTTTATCTGTGTTCCTGCCGCAATTCCCGTCGTTGGATACATAAGTATTTGCGATTTCTCTGTGGTCAACTCAACTCCATCAACAAACCATCTGTAATCTGTCCCCTCTTCTCTAACTGACAATTCGAGTGACTGACCGAAGCAAACCATATTGTCTCTATATTTACTATCAATATGGACTTCAATCTTATCTCTAACAATTATCTCTTGATCCAACGAACCTTCACAACCTGTTTCATTACACCTAACTTTAACTGTATATATTCCTGCATCAGAAAGTGCTAATCCGCTCTTAGCAAATGTTTCACCATCTGCAATCTTTGTTCCTCCATAATACCATTCGTAAGTGTACGTATAAGAACCTGCATTTGCAACACTCGCAGTCATTTGCATATCGTTATCCTTGCAATATTGACCGCCTACATTTACATCTGAAATAACAATTTCTAACGCATCAATAATATTAACAGGAACTTCAACTGCATCTGTTATACATCCAGTAACATTATCACTTACATACAACTGATATAGCATATCTTCCTCCGGAACAAACGTATACGAACTTGGATTTGTAACGGAAATAGCGTCCCAACTTGCCGCTGCGATATTCTTCTTTTCCCACATAATAGACACATCTCCAAGTGCTTTATCTGTCGAAACATCTATTGTAACCTCTTCACCTTCACATACATCTGGATTAAGAGGAGAAAGAGTAACTATCGGCAGTTTATCAACAACTATTTCGTAAATAACCTCGTTAGAGAAACATCCATATTGGTCTTCTGCCACAATTGTAACAAAGCCAGAATTTATCGGATTGCCCATATACAAGTAGTAATCTACCGCCGTTGAATCTACCATTCCTGTTGAACCGGCAGACCATGTATATATTAAGTCTTTGGTATCCGAAGTGACATACATAAAGATACCACCTTTCTCACAGACCTTAATAGCACTTACTCCGGCTAAACCTGTCTCATCTCTAATAATAGGTGCTTCATGTATAACGACCTCAACCGCATCCGACTGCTCTGATTCACATCCACTTGACAATGTACTTTTAGCAATCACATAATATGATGTAGTAGATGTCGGAGATACAGCAAGCGTTTCTCCCTCACCTATGAATGAGCCATCTGATGTATACCACTGATATACAACGCCACTCACGGGGGTAACGACTTGCAATAATGGATCAATAGAGGCATTGCTACAATACGCATTATTTGAAACCGTGACAGCAGGTTTTTCTGGAGCATTGTCAACCTCTACTGTTACAGTCTTTTCTACTGATACACATTTTGCTAAAGTTGTCAAATCTCTTGCAACAACACTATATGTTGTAGTAGCATTCGGTTTTACCTTAATAGTAGAACCTAATCCTATTGAAGTTCCGCCTTCAAACCACTCATATTCAATATTTGAACCAGAAACAACTGATGCAGATAAAACAACATCGTCTCCCGAATCTTTACAAATTCTTTCAGGAGAAGCTGTCGGAGTGTTTAACTCTGGTAACTTATTTACCTTAATAGATACTGACACATCTGCAGATTGACAAGATGGGGTCTCTCCCGAAAGAGCAGAAACTACAAATGTTATATCTCCTTCTGTATCCCATGTTCGAGTAACTGAATAATCAACCCCAGAACCCGTCACATCAGTATCTGCCCAAACATATGAAGCAACCGGAACACTATTTGTAGCTGTAATTTTAAAATTAATTGTAGATGTCTCATCTAAACATACATCAACAGGATCTGAAGCAATAGTAAATGTTGGTTTCAAATTAACTTGAACAACACTCTCTTTCTCAATCGAACATGTTGTAGTCACATCATATACCAACACCTTATATGTTGATGTTACATTAGGTGTAACAGTTATTTCTCTTGTATTTTCTCCTGTATTCCAAGCATATGTGTAATTTACATTATCAGTCACAGACAACATTGTGTTCTCACCTTCGCATATAGTAATTGTTTCTGGTGTTACAACAACGTCTGGCAACACATTGACCTCATATGTCAGACTTGCAGAATTGACACAACCGGTATTTTTATCTTTCACATACACTACAAAAGTCTCACTATTTGACACACTCTTTGTAAATGTATTGTTATCAACCCAATTCGTCATAGAGCCATCCCAACAATACTGAACATTAGTAGCTGTTGCAGTAAAGGTTATCTCTTCTCCTATACAATATTTTAATGTTGCCTTGTCTGAACTTAACGTAACATTCGGCAATGGATAAACGTCTACCGCTACAATCCTCGTATTCTCGCAGCCCGTCACATTATCTACAGCTCTTACCGAATACTCATATGTCACAACAGAAACAAGAGACTGACTAGTCAAGTTAACAGTATAAACATCATCTACAAGAGTCCCAATCGGAGCGATACCAACAGGCGAAACTTCATAAGAAAGATCTAACCCCGTTCCTGCTTCACATATAATAGAAAGCTGTCCCCCATCACAACCATCCACCTTTGACAAGGTAAAGTCTGGTTTCTCATTAACTGTAACAACAAAGTCGAACGGCTTCTCCGACTCACAACCATTCTTATCTCGAGCAGACACAGAAACTGCAACTGTTTCTGATGGAGTGAATGTCAATTGATTAACTGTTGTTGTTTCCACTTTATCAACACCCTTTTCCGTCCAACTCCAAGTATATTCAATTGGTGAAGCTACCGTATATAATTCGTCAAGAATAGCTGATACGGTAACAGAATTGCCAATACAAATAACTGTAGGATTCGGATTTACCGCTACGACAGTTGGCAATCCATTTATCGTCACACTCATCGTTGCCGGTGTTCGGGTTGTACACCCTGTAATATTATTTACAGCAGTAATAGTATAATCATATATACCAACCGACAACGGCATAGTAGCTGTATTGACCGTCATAGAACTTCCATCTGCACTAAGTACACCATTCTGAGGACTCCATGTATATGTCACATCTGACTGATCACATGTTACACCTATCTCTATTTCCGAATCCTTACATGTTGAATATTTATCTTCTTTTGATTCTATTATCGGACGCTTATGTACAATTACCTCGTATGGATCAGATTTTACCACACAACCATTGTTTGAAACTGCAAAAACATATTTACGGACATCACTTACATAAGAAATCGACTCATCTTTTAAAGTCAAATCATTCACGCCTGTGACTGAATTAATAGCAAAATCACACGTCCACTCATATGTATAATAATTACCCTCTGATACAGATCCGTAACCAACAACCGTCGCTCCCAATTCCACATCTCCATCCTCACAAACTTCTGCCATATCACCCACAGTGATTTTAGCATCCATCTCCTTAACTTCTGCTTGGAACTCAAACTCTACCGGACAATGTCTTTCACGTGTAAAAATAGTCCAATTACCCTCTGAGTCTTGATCCCATACATCTCCCTCCATATCATATACCACTATACGATACTTATAAAATGTATTCTTACCATTCAAAGCATACAACTGACCAAAATCTTTTTCCAAGAAATCTGTCGTGCTATTGAACGTTTCAACAAAACTTTCCGTTCCTGTCAATGGATCTGTTGCATACAAATCAACAACTACATTCGAATACGGAAACTCATCTTTAAGAAATTCAAAATTCGCAAACAACTCATCTCCATTACATATTACAGAAGACAAAGTTTTAACACCATTCAAAGCAATATTTTGTTTCAAAGGTGAATTGTATCTTACTATATATGGTGTAGCAGACGCTTCACAAGAACCCAATGCAGCATCCGAACTACTAAGTTTAGTTACACTCAATTTTGGCCTATAATAATACTGTTTTGAAGTTCCTGTTGCAATACCAGATTCAACAAATGACATTCCGGTCTTGTAATCACTAATACTCTCGAAATCAAAATTTGACAAATCGAGAACCTCCTTCTGCCACGAATACGTAGCTTTATATTTGTTGTCATAGTAAGACGATGTAGTACCATAAGGATATTCATTGTTGTTTATCTTCAACTCAAAATCTTCACCCTCACACAAATAAACCACATTTGCTTCTACTGCATTATAAAAACCAACATCAACAGATGGCTCAATCTGATACAAAGCCTTATCCACCCCATTCTCTGCCTTTATAGGACCGATAATCTCTATATCCATATATTCTACAACACCCTTCTCCTGATTTTTATTTTTAAAATACAACGCCACTCGAATTGTACGCCCAGACCATTCTGTCTTAATATTCAACGGTTCCATAGAAACTCTTCTCAACCTCGCCGTAGAACCCATCACAGCCCCCGAAGGAAACAATTTGAGCGAAAACAAACCTAAATCAAAAGCCTCATCTGTAATATCTACCCACTCTTCCGGAATACTCGAATCATACAACAGAACCCTACAATCATTAATAACCGACGAGTTGTAACTCTTTCCATTAAAGACATAATCGGCACCATTTAAATCCGCCTTTTCAACACCACACCATGTACTCTGCACCTCTTGTACACTACCAAGCTCATACTCCACTTCCTGTGCAAAACTCAACGATGCAATTAAACTGAACAATACAGTCAATATCGATATTTTCATTTTACCATTCATAATATTCTGGCATATAATTATTTACTATCAAAACAGTATTCACAAATACCTAATAATCTGCAAATATACCAAAAACAAATAAAATCACATCTGTTTTTCTCAAAAAAAAACAAACATGACTCTATTTTTTTAATATTCGTTAACTAACCTTATTGCAACACGTACGTTAAAAAAGTTTCAAAATAATTATACAAATCAAAATTTATTCCTCTTTATCCGCAGTATCTTCTTCTCCTTTCTCCGACTCCAACATCACTTCTCCTTCTTCCTCATTTTCTTCCTCAATACCGTTGTCTTGAGGCACATTTTTCACTCCGAAATTAGCCAAGAACCTCTTCCTTCTGCTATCCGGCGCAAAAGTATATATTGTTCCTCTTGACTTGTCTCTTCGTTCCTTCGGGTCTATACGTTGCAATGAATCATTAAAATCTTTATCTGATGTTGTGATTTGAACATTACCATTTTTATATCCTATATATATCCATGTGTCATTATCAGCAGTTATTACCATATCGACATAACTACCTGACTTCCTAACCACAAACTCTGACTGCAACCTCACCTTTCTGTTTACACTTCTATCTCGCATCAACATGAGATTTACCGTCGTATCACATATATATGCTTTTTTCGGTGTATACCACAACATATCTACATTATCAAATGTAAATATACTTCCATCTTCAGGCAATGCTTTTATTGGCGCTTCTCCCTTTTTTACTACAACTTCTTCCAACGGCAATGACCGATGTGACATAATATAGTTGTATCCTGCCGTGTCGACATATTCTCGCATTCGGTGTTCAAATGAAGAGTACATAGAATCGCACTTTGGAGCATCACTCATCGTTATCATATCATATAATTTCGTAACCAAGCCCCTATCCAAAAAGAAATCCATTCTCATCAAGGTATTTAAGGTGATTGTGTTTGTTGTTCGGTCGTCTCTGATATTTCCGGCTGTAACAAACTCTATCGGTTTTCCTGCCGACATCATCACTCCCAAATCTATAAGACCAAAGCCTGTTATTGCATTCTCAGATGGTATGAAACTCATTATTGTACCGACGGTGTCTGCTTTTGCTATCTTATCCTTTGTTGTTATGTCAAATCGATCGAATATATTGTTATGGTATAGATATCCTTCCGCTCGCAACATCTCTATGTCGCTATGGTCTTTCCGACTCTCTATGAAAGAGCTATAGGCATGACAAGAATCTTTTCGCATAAAAAAGTTGCGATGTATCTCATCTTTAGGCCAATTGGTTATTTTTTCTTCTATTGGAATCATTACTCGTTGTGGGTCAACGACGGAATTAAATCTCACATATCCCGTAGGTCCGTTTTTAGCAGTATGTATCATTCGAGCACCGCCATTATATTCCAACAATTGACGTCCGTTTTTAATACGCATCTCTCCTTTATATGCAAAGTATTCGTCAAATGTAACATCTTCTCCAACAGAACCTTTTGTAACAGAAACGGCATCTTCATTTGTTCCGATCTCACTCATAAACACCGGAAATTTCTCCCCTTGTTTGTTGACAAAATCATAGTAACCAAAGCCTTTATATCGCTTTGCTCCCTCTATTGTTATCTTGGTGTCATAGAACAAATGATACGTCGAATCCGTCTTTAATTCTACTTTGCTATTTTCCAATGGGTCTATCACTGCATCTGTATGAAGCGTAACAAGTCCTCTCTCATCTAACAAGACTTTTGCGTCTGCCGTATTTATGTATTTTACTTCTTCACAATACATTATGTCTTCATCGCCCAGAAATCTTGCAAAAGGCACATAAAACTGCAACGAATCTTGTTTCTCCTTTGTACACACAAAACGCAATCCGGGCGATGCCCCTTTACGTCCGACAACTTGAATATTTCTATCCATGTCCCAAGTAAATTGCTTCACCCACGTCTTGTATTTTATCGAAGAGTACGTCTTTTCTCCTCCGTACGAATTTTTATATGTAAAATATCCTTCTCGTTTTTCGAAGTCAATGGTTGCAATCAAACTTTTGCTATAAAACAAATCTTCGATACTTTCGTCTTGTTCTTGCATGTCCTTATATATGGCATTTTCACGCAAGACGCTATTGTAATATCTTTTTTCCGGATGCTGACCTGCTGTGACATTGTAGAACGTTTTTCTGTTTCTATTCTGTCTGATTACCGTATCTCCGATGAGTATGTCTTGCCTCAAACCATCAGACTGCAACATCATCGAACCCGGTATTTTCGGATTGGATCTATATTGCGCAAAGAAAGAGGTGTCCGCCAAAATGGTATGATCCGTAAAATCCATTCTTGCTGCCTCCAACTTTGCGCCTCGTGGCAAGTCCGAAGTGCCTATTCCTGATAATCCCGTAGGTGTCACATATATTGTACCCATGTGTATACAATCAAATCCCAATACACTTTTGGGATTCTTGAACATGTGAAACTCTCCCCTTGTATTGCTTACCGCCAATTGGTCTTTGAATGGCGCAAATTCCAAAAATGTCTGTCCCAAATGCTTTGTCCCCGTTGCGTCCAGAACTTCTTGATTTTTACCTAACTCAACATCTGGAAACAATACGCCGTCCGTTGTCTTATCTACGAAGAAGTCTGTCGTATACGCATATGCTTCTTCCGGTAAAAACAACATGTCATCACTCTTCGAACGTGATTTTATGTAATGAAAATCTCCCGTTCCTCTAAGACCGTCGTTACTAAGGTCTATCTCATTGTAAAACGTTGCTCGCCCATTATATGCAGAAAGACCTTCTTCCGGAGTCATCGTTTCGAAACCCAACGAATTGTCATGTTTTCTAACCACCAAAGGCTGACGTATCGGAGGGAATATCATTCCCGATATCAATTCTCCTTCAAAAGATGTTTTGTTCGTCTCTATCTCTTTCAAATTTTCCAAAACGAACGGATCCACTTTGTAATAGAATTTGTCTCTTGTGTATTTTCCTCGTTGAATATTCGGGTGGTCATAATAGACGTAAGAGTCTTTTGTTGACGTAAGACGTGGATACTGCGGGTTTTCTTTTGTCCATGATTTATTGTCCGGCGCATCTATCTCCAAATATCCCGACAAGTCTGATATCGTATTATTTACAGCCTCTACGACAGGCATTCCATTACTATCATATCTGTCTGTCTTCACCCGCATCTCCATCTCTTCGATCTCGTTTAGCTCTATTCGATAATCATCATACGAAAAATAAAATCCCGTTCCTTTCAATGCTATCAAACCGGCTACAACAGAACCATCAAATTTAAAATCCCTGTTTCGCTTCAATATGACCTTATAGTCTTTTGGCAATAACACCACAGACTGTTTTCTCTTATCATACGACATCTCATTTGGGTCTTCGCCCAACTGTATTTCATAAACGCCGTTTAATTTTATATCGTAGTTTTTCAAATCCAGCGTTCCATTCGGAGTCCGTCCTTCGGTTACAGATCCAAACCTGATTACGTCATAATCCTTCTTCTCCTTTGAATAATCAAGGTAATTGAAAAGCTTTTCCGTTGGTTCAACAAGATCCGTGTCATCGTCGTATGTAACAAAGCCGTCAAAAGACAGTCGTATAAATTCCTGTCTCAATTGTGTTATAGGCAAATTACGATACGACACGTAATCAGCCACTGTAAACGGCTGACCTCCAATCATTCTGTAGTAGTCATATATCATCTGAAATGGATGTTCCCAATTCATTCCCTGCAACTCCCGATAATATTGCTTCTTGAAGAAGTTCATCGAACTAAAATCGGCATAACTTTTTGCTGCTCCCGAAACGGCCTTCAATTCCATCTCTGCCGACCCTACTTTCCATTGTATAAATTCCACATCCAACGTCACCATGTGGTAATAGTCAAAATATACACTTCGCTCCAGACCGTCACCGCCTCTGACCAAGTGCATTTCCCTCTTGTCGTCCAAATACCTGAACCTCAATCCGGGATGTACAATTTGTTTATCATCGAGAGTTATTGCAATTTCTGTAGAGAGTCCATCTACTCTGTCCGGCAACAGTCTGAAACTGTTTGATTTGGCGGTGACAAACAATGTATCATTGCGGTAAATACTCAACTCCGCCGGAGAACCTTCCGAACTACTGCCGTGCATACTCGCTCCTATTTGCGAAAATCCGCCCGAATAGTCAATATTTTCGAATATCTGTTTTATCTCATAACGCTCTGTCGTGGTGGTAAACTTCGGATATTTTGTTGCATCTTGGCTCTTTATCTTGGTCACTTTATGTTCCAACCTTCCATACAAAGGGAACGAAAAATAATTGGTATTTTTAAAACATACACTGTCAACTTCGAATTGATTTTTCGTCATATCGACAAAGTATTTACCAAACGTTGCCAAAGTCTGCTCTCTCGACAATCCGCATCGCTCCCAACTAACCAAACCTTCATTTCCTTCCCATCTCGACGTCTCAAAACAATAACGCCCCGATGTCTCAAATATCTCTATGCTATCTTGTTGCGCAACACAGACAATCCTTGTTTTGGGTATCTCCACCTCCAAACCTTTTGCTCCCTTGACAAAGTTAACCTTGCACTCATCGTATTTCCATTTCACAGAAGGTGTCTTACTCAGAGACAGGTCACTTATGTAATTCTGAGTCTGTGTAAAAAAAAGATTAATTGCTTTCATATTGACCGATTTACTATTTACTTTTTCGGCCAATATCTCACTCCAAACAAGATAATTGTTGTCTATAATCCTATTCGTCTGCGCTATTTGTTTTATTGTCGTAAATACATTATTGTAATCGGGAAATGGTCGTGCTTTCTTCTTTCTTATTGCATTACATGTACTGATAATCTGATCTTTATACTTCACATCAACATTTGGCGACTCCAACATAAACACTTCTAGTTCCTCCATAAAGTTCTTAGCCTTCTGCTTATCGGCAACAACCTTAAAAAGAACGTCCATCTGCTCCACGAATTCCTCATGATTGCTGCTGAACTCTGATGTCTGAGCCATGGCTTTTCCAACGACCAAAACTACAAACACTACAGCTATCAACGATACAAATAACGCAACTCGTCTCATGTCATCTTTACTTTTTCACAAACAACATTGCAGTCCAATTATTCTCAACTTTTTCGCTCAACTTGACCAATCCCAACTGATTTGCCTTGTCCGCTATTATCGCTTTGTCCTCTTGATAAAATCCACTCATCACCAATTTCCCATTCTCCTTTAACACATTAACGTACTTATCCATATCCGCCAAAAGTATGTTCCTGTTGATATTCGCCAAAATCGTATCAAAAGTCATTCCACAATTTCCCAAAATACTCGCATCTCCAACTCTCGCCTCCATATTCGTAATGTTGTTCAAGACAAGATTATCCTTAGTATTATTATAACACCAGTCATCTATATCGACTCCCAACACACGCTCTGCTCCCTTCATCGATGTCAGTATGCCCAAAATGCCCGTTCCACAACCCATATCCAATACATTGCAACCGGCAAAATTCTGTTCAAGAATAAACCTTATCATCAGACACGTTGTCTCATGATGTCCCGTACCAAAAGCCATCTGAGGATTGATGATTATTTCATATTCGGTATCGACTTCCCTCTCGTGAAAAGAACTTCTTATCAAACATCTGTCATCTACTACGATTGGCTTAAAGAAATTCTCTTCCCACTCTTTATTCCAATCCTGATCAGGAACTACCTCTTCGCTCCACGTGAATGTAACATTCTCGACCAATGTGTCAACATTTTTCATACACTCGGCATCGAATACTTTTGATGGCACATACCCTTCAAAACCCATCTCCGTCTCACAAAAACTCTCAAAACCATACTCTCCCATTTGAGCCATCATAACCTCCACAACCATTTCATTATATGGTATCAACTCAACTATTATCTTTTTATATTCCATTGATTTATCGATTTAAGGTTTCTATCCACAAGCACAAAATTACAAAATAATTCGACACATGGTTATAATTAATAACATCTTACAGGCTGCCTTATGAGCAAAATACGTAACTTTGTAGTCGATGGTTTTTCCATTACAAATGCAGTGGATAAAAAAGACATGAGATATTTACTAATTTCACTCGGCATCGTGGCTGTCATATTAGGCTCTATTGGCGTTGTAGTTCCCGGACTGCCTACTACACCGTTTATGCTTTTAGCCTCATGGCTTTTCTATAAAAGTTCTCCGCGTCTGAGAACAAAACTCCACGACTCATGGTTTGGAAAATACATCAAAAACTACGAGAAACAAGGTGGTTTGTCTTTCAAGGGCAAACTTTCAGCGATATTGTTGATGATAGCAATGGTATCGATTTCGATAATCTTTTTTATCGAAACTAAGTACGTCAAAATTATTGTTGCCACAGCTGGACTTATAGGCTCTATCGTTGTCGGCTGTATTGTTCCGACTACAAAAAAGACAGGTTCTGCACAACATAAACATATCAATACCGTCTGAACCAAATCTACAACAGCCATATAAACAACTGTCTCATTTTCTTTTGACTGAAACTTTGAGTCAAACAGCTACGACCACGACTTCGGACCGCTGGAAATATTCATAACACTTAGACTTTTGTTACCCACGACATAGTTTCAGGTAAAATATAGACGGCATGTCATGTGCGTTTGACATAACATGCCGTCAGGTTGTATTTTTCTGTATGTCCGACTCTTATTTTGACTTGTTGAAATTTGCGTTTGCACGTATCATGGCATCTATCATCGCCGGAGTGACGTAGTTCCAATCGTGATAGCCATGGTCGGGATTATTACCACTGCCTACCTTCATGGTGTATGGAATTCCCTTCTGACGGAATACCTTCACAAGGTCCATATTCGCCTCTATGGTGAAATCTTGATCTCCTACACTGACAACCCAATCAACCTTACTCCACTCAGCCACTTCGGCGTCTGTTCCGTTGCCAACTCTGACTATCGGATTGTTCTCCTCTACATTCTGCTGACGCCACTCTGCTGTTGGGTCGAACTTCAAGAACTCAAGCGGTTGACGACGCAAGTAACCGCTTATGTCATACACCATGACGAACTTCTCGGGGTGATGCACTCCATAGCCTACTGCGCCTCCTCCTCCCATAGAGAAGCCTGCTATAGCTCTGCCTCCTCTGTCGGTACGCGCTCTGTATGTCTTCTCGATATACGGCATAAGTTCTTCGAAGATGTAATCTTCAAATTTCCAATGTGGTGCATTGAAATATACCATATTGTTTTTATTTGCCTCCGGACAGACGATAATCATCTACTCTATCGCTCCACAGTCTATCAAGCTGTCTGCCCAATGTTTCAAATTGCCATTGCGTTGCCAAACGGTATTGCTCTCTCCTCCGCCATGAAGCAGATACAACACCGGATATACCTTGTCGGCATTCTCTTCATAACCACCTGGTAAATATATTGAATAATCACGTTCCGTAACACCTTGCAAGAGTTTACACGGCATTTTCAACTCCGACAATGTCCCCGGACGATTGCCAAAGTTCTTAGCCTTTATTGTCCAACCCTCGTAATTGGAAAGTTTGCCACTCAAGAATATATCGGCATTCTCTTTCTTGCCCTTAAACTGCCAATTGAGCCAATCGAGCACCAAACGTCCGTAGTCTCCGCCATGCGTCTGACTATACGTACCGCCATGTCCCGAACTCGGCATGTCCGCCAATGCTACTGGCTGATGTGATATGCGGTCATAGTCTTTCAATGCATTGGCATGTGCCACGTCCGACGGACCTCCCACTACATACAAAATAGGTCCATGCACATTCGTCAACGACGCTCTGCTCGCTCCTGCCATCTCCATATCGCCCATACCCGAATTCATGATAAGGTATGTCGAAATACGAGAGTCTGCCGCATTGGCGAGGACTTGTGCGCCTCCACACGAATGTCCTGCTGCCGCTATACGCGACAAATCAACAAGTTGATAGTAGTCCGAACCTTTTGTCTTTCCCTGAGCGTCTATCCAATCCAAAGCTTTGAGCAAATCCGACGAGGGTGTGAAACCATCTTTGCGGTCTCCTGCCTTTTCCTGAAACGGACCTATGGCAACAACGACGTATCCATGCGAAGCTATCTCTGTAAGCATCTGTTCGTATCCCAAACTCGAATCCGAACAACCGCCATTTGCCCACAACAAAACTGGCATGGCTCCATGAAGCATGTGTGTCTGACCCAAGTCCGAAGGTCGATAGACGACGTGATCTGGCAATGTCGGCTCACTTATGGCAATAGCTTTATACGGCCCACTGCCTCCGTCGCCCACCGTCTTGCTCTTTATCGGCTGAGCTTGCACCATGACACATGCAAGCATCGATACTGATAAGAAAAGTGTTTTCTTCATTTTATTGATATTTGGTTGGTTTTTAAATTCTCGATACAAAGATAGGCGAAACACTTTGTTTTTTCAACATTGACATCGCCTTTAGACTTTGTCATTCGCAGTGTAAAGTTTCGTAAAGACCTTGACAAGCATCTTCGAGAAGGTCTATGACGTGAAAGAAATCGTCTCTGCCTCCGTAATATGGGTCCGGGACGGTCTTTTCGGTATATGAACGACAATATTTCGTCATTAGCTCGATGACAGCCGACGAGTCACTCGGGCACAATCTGTTGAGTCGTGTAATATTAGCCTCGTCCATGCCGATGATATGGTCGAATTTATAGAAATCGTCTGTTGTCACCGGACGAGATATTGATGTTATGCGATATCCGCGTTCGAAGGCTGCACTGCGCATTCGCCCATCAGCTTGTTCTCCCTCATGATAGTCGATAAGACCTGCTGAATCTATGAGCCACGAGCTGTCATCGTTGTGACGAGCGACTATGGCTTTCATCACGGTCTCTGCCATCGGAGAACGGCAGATATTGCCCAGGCACACGAAAAGTATTCTCTTTGTCTTCATGGTAGTTTTTTTTTATAATTCCTTCTCCACATCAGGGTGACGATAACGTCCTTGACCAACCGACACTGTGCCATACTCTATTGCGCCGTGCGGACAACGGTGTATGCACGCCACGCATTGTACGCAGTCATTGCCCCACACAGGACGTCCTCCCTGCATGGTGATATTCTTCGTTGGACATACATCAGCACAATGTCCGCAACCGACACATTTGTCGAGTGCACGAAAAGCGACCTTCTTCACGGCATACTTACCAAAGAGTTTGTAGACAAATCCTGTCTTCACGCTCGGCATTCCGCCTCTGACATATAGATTTGCATCTTTATCGCCCGAGAGAATTGCTTCTACGATGTGCATTATGCGAGCCGGAGCTTCTGCAAGTTTGGCATTTACAAGTTCTTCCGTATCGATGCCAAAGCCCTTCATGAGGATATAGTTGTTAGGCATTTGCACCGAATAAGCACCTTCAAGAGTAACACCTTTTTTAGACAACGCTTTAGCAAAGACCTTATCTGCATTGCCACACATATCTCCACAGACAAAGACAGCCCACGCTTTGTCGACATCAAATTTCACCTTGTCTATAAGTCTCATCATCATCAAAGCCGGTCCCCAAGAATGTATCGGCATGACAAAAATAAGTCGTTCCCCAGCGGGGATTTTTACGTTCACATCGGCATCTATAAGCTTTTCAGCCACTACGATAGTGGCATCGTCAATATGCGACGCTATCTGACGTGCCACACTCTTGCTGTTTCCCGTTCCTGTTGTGTAAATTATCATATTCTTTATTTGTTGTTATTTTCAATATCAGTCGAGAGCCACGACGACATAGCAACCCGTATCTTTTTGTTCGGCTTCATAGTCTTTGCCATTTATCTTTATCGATGTCATACATTTAGGCAATGCCACGATGTACTCTTTACGTTTTCCGCCTTCTATTGTCATTTCGTCTATCTGACCGTCTGTCCACGAGAAAGAGACTTTGGCTCCACCGCGCACTTTCAGTCCTCTGACAGAACCCGTGTCCCATGTCGTTGGCAACGCCGGCAACGGATTTATAAAGCCTTCATGCGACTGCAAAAGCATCTCGCCGATACCGGCTGCACCTCCATAGTTGCCATCTAACTGAAACGGCGGATGTGAGCACCAGAGATTTGGGAAAGTACCGCTTCCATGGCGTTTTGTCAGAGTATCGACTGCTGGTGTCAGAAGACTCTTCAAAAGACGTGCCGCCCTATCGCCGTCGTAAAGACGCGCCCAGAAGTTTATCTTCCACGCTCTGCTCCAACCGGTACCACCATCGCCACGTCTATTGAGCGTAACACGACAAGCCTCAGCGAGTTCTGGTGTGCGCAATGGAGATATTTGATTTGATGGGTGAAGTCCGTAGAGATGCGACACATGACGATGTTGTATATCTGCTTCGCGGTAGTCTTCAAGCCACTCTTGCAGATAACCTCCTTTGGCTATTTGCATGGGAGGGAAGCTCTCAATGTCGAAACGCAACGACTTAGCATATTCCTTGTCTACTCCAAGTATGTCAGCTGCTTTTGCGACATTAGTGTAAAGTTCTTTGACTATCTGAATATCCATCGTAGGTCCCATACAGACGCTTACTGGCATATCACAACTGTCGACATAAAAAGCATTTTCGGGCGATGAAGTAGGAGCTGTGACAAGCCAACCATGCTTCGGTTCGATGACCATTGTCGATTTGAAGAACTCGGCAGCACCTTTGATGACGGGATAAATACGTCTGAGATACAGCGTATCGAGCGTATACTCATAGTGTTCCCACAGATGAGCACAGAGCCAAGCTCCACCGGTGTTTGTTGCACCCCACGAGGGATGCTCTCCCGGAGCGGTAAAGTTCCATACATTGGTCATCATGTGCATCACCCAACCGCGGGCTTCGTTGCCGTAGAACGTCTTGGCACTCTTCTCTCCCGAAGGCACATTGCGCTCCACGAGGGATATGAGAGGTTCGTACAACTCCCCCAAATCCGCCTGCTCCAACGGCCAATGATTCATCTGCACGTTGATATTGGTGTGATAGTCTCCGTTCCAAGGTGTGCCACATTCATTAGCCCACAAGCCTTGCAGATTAGGCGGCAACGAGCCGGGACGAGTGGAAGAGATAAGCGAATATCTGCCGAAGTTGTAATACAACTCTGCCATTGCCGGGTCTTCACTTTGAGCGTAACGCTCTATACGTTTGTCCGTTGTCAACACCTCATCGCCATTGCCCTTTATAGAGACATCGACACGATTGTAGAGTTCGGAATGAGCTTTCACATGAGAATCTCGCAAGTCGGAATAACGTTTTGTCTTGGCAACAGAGAGCACACTATCTGCATACTCCCAATATTTGTCGGCATAAAGCAACGATGTGGCAGCTGACACATAGAGCGTCACCGACTTTGCATTAACGATATGCAAACCACAGGTATCAGCCTCTACTATAGCGTCAGTATTGTCCGCCACAGCATCTAATAAGACGACATAACGCACACCCCTGACTCCCTTTGCTCCACTGTCCAACTCGCCCGAAAGAACAAGACGTCCATCGTCAAACGACACCTCACCTCGCTCCGGACGCAAAAGTCGAGCCAACAAATCAAAAGCATTACCGTCGGTCTCATACCTCACGACAATAACGTCTATATCACGAGAAGCGAAGTACTCCCTTTTATAATGAGCCTTCTGAGCCTGATATGTCACACCGACAATGCCTTGCGACATGTCAAGACTTCGCCGATAACCCACCGTATCAAAAGGAGCGGTAAGTTCCATATCCAAATCTGCCAACATCTGAAAACAGCCATAAGTATTACCGCCTGTCGACTTTGGCACAAACGACTTGTACATCAAATCCTGCGCCTCATTGTTCTTCCCTTCGAAAAGCAACTGACGTATCGCATTCAAACTCTTGGCTGCCTCCGGATTTGCATAATCGGCTTCCGAACCTGCCCACATCGAAATATCATTGAGAACAACACGCTCATTCTCTATCTCGCCATAAGGCATACAACCTAAACGTCCATTGCCGAGAGGCAACGTCTCCTCCCATATCTTTGCAGGAACGTTGTATATCAGACAATCATTCAATCCACCTTTGCACAAACAGACATCTTTTGGCTGACAAGCACAGACAGCAACAGCAATAAAAAACAGATAACGTTTCATTTTATCGTCACAACATTAATTTTCGGCATAAAGATAGCGTTTATAAAAGTAAATAATAGATACAAAATGTTTCCTTTACTCATCTTTTTACTATTTTTGTACCCTACATGGGACAGATTGTCATCATCAGCAAAGTAATAAATGAGACATGGCAACGTCACTTGGTTTAGAGAATAACGAAACAAAAGAATAAAAACTAATAACAACAAGTAATATGGTACAAGGCACAACACCTCTTGAGGAGGGAATGGTAGACGGTACGGCTATAGAAGCCGTTGAAACACAGTCAATTAATGTATTGGAATTAGCTATGCAGGGCGGATGGATAATGATAGTCTTGCTTGCCCTTTCGATATATGCTGTCTATGTGTTTATAGAGCGCACTATGGCACTGAACCGCGCATTGAAAGAGGACAAAACATTCATGAGCAAGATAAAAGATTATATTCATCAGGGGAATATAGAGTCTGCTCGCGCATTATGCAACACTACAGACACTCCCGTGGCACGCATGGTAGAAAAAGGCATATCACGCATCGGACGTCCGCTCAATGACATAAACACAACAATTGAAAACGTTGGCAACATCGAAGTATCACGATTGGAGAAAGGACTTCCGGGTTTAGCATCTGTATCAGGTGGTGCCCCGATGATTGGTTTCTTCGGTACCGTGACAGGTATGATCGAAGCCTTCTTCCAGATGGCAAATGCCGGTAACAACATCGAAGTTAGCTCGTTGGCAGGCGGAATCTATACAGCCCTCGTGACAACAGTAGGTGGTTTGGCAGTAGGTATCATAGCATACTTCGCATACAACAACCTCGTTGCACGCGTAAGCCAAGTAGTTCGTATACTCGAAGCTCGCACAATGGAATTTATGGATTTACTTAACGAACCGGGTAAATAAACATGGCACTCAAACGTTCAAATAAAATAGAGTCGTCATTCAGCATGTCATCTATGACCGACATAATATTCTTGTTGCTCATATTTTTCATGCTGACGTCGACATTGGTGCACCCTAACGCATTGAAACTCCTTCTGCCTCAGAGTGCCAACCAAACATCGGCAAAGCCTCAGACTTCAGTCTCTATAACCAAAGACCTACGTTACTACGTAGAGTCGAAACGCGTGTCATACGACGAGTTGGAACCAACACTGCAAAACAAACTGGGCTCCAACGAAGATATGTACATAGCACTTCATGTCGACGAGACCGTCCCTATGAAAGAGGTTGTCAAGGTGATGAATATCGCCAAAAAGAACAAATACAAACTCATATTGGCAACTCGAGCCAAATAACCTCCACAACTCATGGACGACAAAAACAATAAAAACAAACTGTCGAGCCTTTTGGGCACACTCCTTTTCCATGCTTTGCTCTTAGCGATACTCAGTTTCACCATCATGACCGCTGAAGAGATAGAGGAGGAGGGTCTACTCGTCAACTATGGCGATAGCATGACTGGTTCGGGCGAAGTAGAGCCAGCGCCATCGCAAGCACAGCCTCAACCAGAGACTACACCACCTCCGCCACCGGCACCTGCTGCGCCTTCAACGCCATCGACACCTGCTGTAGCCGATGGACAGACAGAACACACACAGGACTTTGAGGAAGCGGCAGCTCTTCAGGAAGCTAAACGTAAGGCTGATGAAGAGGCAAAACGTAAAGCAGAGGCCAAAGCACGTGAAGAAGCAGAAGCTAAAGCTAAGGCTGAAGCCGATGCAAGAGCCAAAGCTAAAGCAGAGGCAGAAGCTAAAGCCAAAGCAGAAGCCGACGCAAGAGCCAAAGCTAAGGCAGAAGCCGAAGCCAAAGCAAAAGCGGAAGCTGAAGCGAGAGCAAAAGCCGAAGCAGCAGAGAAAGCACGCAAAGCAGCCGCAGCACGTAGTGCTATTAACAAGGGCTTTAGTGGTGCTGGCACAGGACAGAGTGCATCACAAGGCACAGGAGACGGTTCAGGTAATCAGGGCGTAGCAACAGGTGGAGCCGGACAAGGTACATCTATTGGTGATGGCTCTGGTAACTCATACAGCCTTGCAGGTCGTAACATAGTTGGTAAACTTCCAAAGCCTGTTTATACCGTACAAGAATCAGGCAAAGTAGTTGTCGAAATAAAGGTGGATAAGAACGGCAACGTTACAAACGCAAATGTCATATCAAAAGGCACGACAGTTCAAAACCAAACACTATGGAACGTTGCAGTTCAGGCTGCCAAGAAGGCTAAGTTTAATGCTGACCCGACGAAGCCTGCCATACAATCTGGAACCATAACATATAACTTCAGACTTCAATAATGCTCGAACAGATATATATAATAGCTATATGTATATTGTCTCCACTATTTATCATGTGGTTAACATATAAATACGACATACTCAACAAAATAGGCAGTATCATATTAGCTTACGCATTGGGCTGTATATTAGGTCTTACGGGTCTCATACCATCTACGGAGGAGGTCTTTAAGTTGCAAAACAATATAGCCTCTGCGTCTATACCGTTTGCTATACCTATGATGCTCTATTCTGCAAACATCAAGGCATGGACGAAGTTAGCACCGAGTTTTATCAAGTCACTTATCTTTGGCCTTATCGGTTGTACATCAGCTATAATAGTAGGCTTTCTGATATTTGGGCAAGAAAATTCGGATATGTACGCAAGGATAAGTGGCATGTTGACTGGACTATACACAGGTGGCACGGCGAATTTGGCATCGTTGAAATTAGCGTTGAATGTTCCCGATAATGTGTATCTTCAAGTACATACCTATAGCATGGTAGTGAGTGCTATTTATTTGCTCTTTGTAGTAGTCTTCGGACAGAAAGTGTTCAACATGATACTACCTAAATTTGATAAAAATAAGCACAACGACAAAGAGATAAATATAACCCTTGAGAACTACGACAACGAACTTTTCTATGGTCTTTTTACCAAAGCCAACATGCCCAACCTTGTTAAGTCGTTGGTGTTGACACTTATCATCATAGCCATAGGAGGAGGGATAGCGATGTTGTGTCCTGAGGGTACATTCCTTGCCGTCTTTATCCTCATAATATCTATGTTGTCGGTATTGTCATCGCTACATAGCAAAGTGAGAGAGATAAAACGCACGTTTGAATTTGGAACATATTTCATCTTGGTCTTTTCAGTTGCCGTTTCATCACAGATAAGCGTGAGTATGTTTGAGAATATAGATTTGACATTCTTCATGTTTACTGTTGTGGTAACTATAGGTGCGCTATTGATACATGTGCTTTTGAGCGCAATATTCCGCGTGGACACAGACACTGTACTCACGACATCGATAGCATTGACTTGTTCACCACCCTTTGTTCCTGTCATGTGTGGAGCGTTGCATAACAAGGCTGTTCTCGGTCCTGGTATAGCAGTAGGTCTCTTTGGTTATGCTGTAGGAACATATTTAGGCTTTGGGCTATTCCATATGCTTAGTGCTATAGCATAACGAGGAGATGTAATATAAGAGAAAGAAAACTACGGATGTTAGCATTCGTAGTTTTTTTTGTTGGATATAGGCACGTTTTGTGTATTTGATTATTGGGTAAAATACTATATTTAATAGTTGCAATGTCATTACAGCGAATACAGTTAGCTATGTAAACTCCTATATCCGTTATACAACCCCCAAAATAGAACTATCTACGATTCGTTTAAAGACCATTTAAACGGCATTTAAACGGCATTTAAAAGATGAACATATCGTAGGTAGTCGTTTGGTAGTCGTTGCAAAGTCATTG
>CALAUL010000070.1 GCA_937892255.1 uncultured Bacteroidales bacterium
AATAATCCAGATAAATATTGTGATTGTGAAGTGAAATTTTAATACGTATAGTTTTTATATGTGCATTGGATTCTGCTTGAACAAATTCGATGTTCTCAACTGGCAACCAACGCCCGAAGAAATAGAAAAATATAAAACCCCAGTCAGACTGATAGAAAAGAACCGATAATGAAACGAGTTGTAGCGATAGTTATTTCCCTAATAGTTGTTATTTCCTCCTCCGCCCAAGACATTGAACAGCTCACCAAAGCCGACCCTGTGGCATGGAGTGGCGGGCTAACGTGGAGCAACATCTTCGCGTGGCCAAAGGACAGCGTGAAACAAGTGCCAACATTTTCATACTATATCTCGGGTAGCCTCAACACCACAATCTTTGGCGTGGTCAGTGTGCCAATAAACTTCGCATACACCAACAACGAGCTAAGCTCAACAATCACATATCCATTCAACCGCTTTTCGCTCACGCCATCGTACAAGTGGGTGAAACTGCACATCGGCTACTCGCAGATGACATTCTCGCCCTACACCATGGCGGGGCACGATTTTCTTGGCGGAGGTGTGGAACTTACGCCAGACGAGATGCCGTGGCAGTTCTCGGCATTCTTTGGGCGACTCAACAAGGCAGTGCCGCGCGACAGCATCAACACCGAGCCAATCTACAAACGCATGGGCGGTGGCATTATGGGCGGATACAAAGGCGAACGGTGGTCGCTGATGGCTAATGTCTCCATGTGCAAAGACGATGCAAACTCGCTCTCCTTTGCCGAGGGCATCGATACCACATACATAGCACCGCAGAGCAACCTCGTAGGCAGCATATCGGCGGTTCTAAAGCCATTCGAGCGAACGACAATTGAAGGCGAATATGCCATAAGTATAATCAACGCCAACTGCAAAGCCGACTCGCTCGGGCATACAAGCGGATTCTTTGAGGAGAATACCGACATATCGCGCCATACAGCTGGCAAAGTATCCATAAGTCAGGCGTTTGAAATAGGCAGTATCGGCGCTACCTACGAGCGTGTGTCGCCATTCTACAAGTCGTTTGCGTCGTACTACAACACAAACAACTTCGAGAACATAACAGCCGATTTCGCCATAGACATAGCGCAGAAGGTGAGCCTGAGCACCAACGTAGGTTGGCAGCGCGACAACCTCAACAATCAGGAGGTCAACACCAACTCGCAGCTCATCTACTCGGTGAACGTCAATGCTACACCAAACGAAAAATGGTCGTTTGGCGGCTCTGTGTCGAACGTGCAGTCGTACGTACATATAAAAGACATCTTGGAGCAAGTGACGCAGACCACGCAATATCAGAACCTTGATACGCTGAGTTTCACGGAGCTCAACTTCAGCGCATCGGGCAACGTCAATTACCGCTTTGGCGACAAGGAGCGACTTGTGCAGAGCATAAGCAGCAGCTATACATACCAGAAAGCATCGCACGAGCAGGAGAACAGTCAGAGGTTTGTAAGTAACCGCTTGCATAATATAAATGCCAACTATCAGGCTTCGCACACGCCCACGAAAGTGACGGGCTCGTTTGGCGCCAACTACAACATCAACAAGACACCCGAGACGGAGAGCAACGTGCTGACGCTGATAGTTTCGGCAGGTGCGCCGATAGTCAAGCAGGTGCGAACGAACCTCTCGGTTAACTACAGCCAAGTAGATTCGGAGACGGATTATCGCATTGTAAATACACGATTGTCGCTGTCGTATTCGTTCCTGAAATACCATTCGCTCAATTGCAGCCTCACGGCGCTCAACAGCAGTGCAAACAATGGTGGCACGCAGTACACAGCGAACATTACTTATAACTTGTCGCTCGGCTACAGCATAAAACGTAAGGCGGCAAGAAATGAAAAGGAAACAGAGATATGAGACATACGATAATTATAATTACGGCGTTGCTGATGCTTGCAACCACGGCATCGGCACAGAGATATGAGACCAAGATGCAAGGCTGTGTAGGTGACGGAAAGATAGACCTGCGCTGGGCTCCTGCCGATTACGACACGTGGCAAGCGGGCATAAAGAAGGGCTACGTCGTTGAACGTTATACTATTATGCGCAGTGGCGAGATATTGTCGCCCGACGACATAGCAAAGGAGCATAAAGTGCTTGGTCTAGCGTTCTTGCCTGCGCCATTGGAGGACTGGGAACCATATTCGGAGGAGAAATATGCGGCCATAGCAGCCGAGTGTATTTATGGTGAAGATGAGAACGTCGGTGTGCTCTCGCCCAAGGCAGCATATCAGATACACCAACGCAAGCAGCAGAAATTCTCGTTCGCGCTCTATTCTGCAGACATGAGCGTGGACGTAGCTTGGCTGTCGGGTTTGTCGTATACCGATAAGGCAATTAGCAAGGACGAGAAATATCTATATAAGGTCTACGTTAATGACACCATTGCGCAAGATACGGCCATGGTGTTCCTCAACGCAGCCACGCCAACTCCGATGCATCGTATCCCTAAGCCGACCATAAAGTGGGGCAACAAGACGGCTGACATATCTGTTGACCTCGGCATACTCAGAGGTGCCTACACGTCGTACTTCATCGAGCGCTCGACAGATGGCGGCAAGACCTTCGTGCAACTCTCCGATGCTCCGACCATAAATATTGCGCAAACAGACACAAAGAATACAACGCTGTTTAGGCGCGATACTTTGCCCGATAATAACACACAGATAATTTATCGAGTATTTGGCACTGACTGCTTCGGGCGCAAGAGTGAACCAGCTATTGCCGATGAAGGCCATGGAGCTATGCCGCTCACCGTGATGCCATATATAACACATTGCGAGGCTGTGGACAACAACAGAATAGAGATAGAATGGGCGTTCCCCGACAGCCTAAACAATTCAGCTGAGGGCTTCAGAGTGTATAGACAGAGCGGACCGAAGAGCCGACTGAAGAAGATATTCGATGGCAGTGACCCTAAGCAGAGAAGTTTTGTGGACCGAATGCCGGGTATCACCAACTACTACAAGGTGTCGGTCTACAACACGGAGCGCGAGAACCTCATGCCGACAGTCAGCTATGCTGCGCTTGTGGATAGTTTCCCGCCTATAGCTCCCGTTGCTCTTGAAGGCGAAATTGATACCACTGGTATAGCTACCATCAGATGGAAGGCGAACAACGAAAGCGACCTCGCTGGCTATAGAGTCTACACTGCCAACACGAAGGACGATAATGAGTATTCGCTCCTTACCACCTCCATGCTGACCGACACCGTATTTAGGCACAAAGTCAACCTGAATACCCTCACGCATGAGATATTCTATCAAGTGCGAGCCATCGACAAGCGCGACAACCATTCAGCTCCATCAAAAATACTTGTACTTATGCGCCCGGACACCATTGCGCCCGTCGCACCTGTGATGAAGCCAATTGAGCAGAAACGCGGACGACCTTCGCTTCAATGGGTGTGCAGCAGTAGCGACGACATAGCGCGTCACTATCTGCTTCGTAAAGAGCCAAAAGCCGAGCAGTATGACACCATAGCCGTCTTTGCCGACGTTCAGAATACGTATGACGACAAGACGGCGGCTAACGGTCAGGACTATATATACGCCATAGTAGCGCAAGACCGCTCGGGCAATAGTTCGCGTCTCTCATCGGCCTACTACCACACCGATGAAGTGGCCACAGAGAAGGTGAAGATAAAGAGCCGCATCGACAACGACGGCAACCACGTGTCGTGGATCGTAGATGGCAATCGCGGCATAGCGGAATACATAGTCTTCCGCGCAGTGAACGACGACAATCTGCGCATCGTGGCAAGGACGACGGAGTGCACCTATCTCGATGCCGACGCCAAGGTGAACAATAAGTATACCTACGCCATAAAGATTGTGTATGCCGACGGCACGGAGTCGGGCGTGTATAAGTAGGTATTCGTCGAGATATAGTTTCTACTGTGTCACGACCTCGTCACAACTATGCTTTTACTATGTTGCAACTGTGCTCCGATTGTGTAACAACTGAGTTATGATTGTGTCACGATTGAATATCGGTTGAGCACTATTGCGTACTAATTGTGATTCAATTGAGGTTTGTCCAGTATTTGCTGACCACTATTGGAGAGCGTTGTGATATTAACTGTGCAAAGTCAATATATGTCATAAGAAGTCTCGTTTAAACTCCAATAAATATGGTAGAGACCGTATTTTGGCTCAATAACTATTAATTTGGGTATATTGAATAAAGTACTTATTGTTTTCGCGCTCGATGGTTACGAAGCTCGAGTTTCGTCTTATGTTGTCTTTGATTTTGTTGTCCGCTAAACAATCTACTAACGCATTTCCCACTTGCATACTATCCACACCAACACCTTGCGCTCGCATTCACCTTTGCGCAAGGCAGGAACCTTGATCTTCAATCGACCTTTCTCCTATTTGGCAGATTGAACAAGTTTCCTCTGCGCTTGCTTAATCGAAGGCTAGCTCTTTGCTCGGATGTAGGCACAGCCTACGCCTAATTGGAGATATGGTATTGTAATGTAAAAAAAAAGGACAAAAAGATATATGCTGTGTTAGAAGAAAGCTTATTTGCAGGTTTTTATTTGGATGAATATTTTCTCAATTTTATAATATTGAAATTTTAAGGTGCTTGTTGCTCTTCTCATTAAGCCAACATTTGTTATAGTGTTGGCTTTTTTTTATTTTTGCAATTGCTTATTGTTTACGTAAATATAAGAAAACAGAATATATGGAATACAATTTCAAAGACATTGAATCTCGTTGGAAACAATATTGGATCGAAAACAATGTCTATAAGGTCAATGTAGACAAATCACGTCCTAAGTATTATGTGCTTGATATGTTCCCATATCCTTCGGGTGCGGGATTACATGTGGGTCATCCTCTTGGATATATTGCTTCGGATATTTTCTCTCGCTATAAGCGTCAAAAGGGTTTTAATGTGCTTCACCCAATGGGTTATGATGCATATGGTTTGCCAGCTGAGCAATATGCTATTCAGACAGGGCAACACCCAGCTATAACGACTGAGGCAAATATCAATCGCTATCGTGAACAACTTGATAAGATAGGTTTCTGTTACGATTGGAGTCGAGAGGTGCGCACTTGTGAACCAGGGTATTATAAGTGGACACAATGGGCTTTCACTAAGATGTTCGCTCATTACTACGATAATGACAAGTGCAAGGCTATGCCTATAGAAAACCTTGTAGCTCGTTTTGAAGCTAATGGTTCTGAAGGTGTCAATGCTGCATGTTCTGAGGAACTTGTCTTTACAGCTGATGAGTGGAAAAGCAAGAGTGATGTTGAGAAACAAGAGGTGCTCATGAACTATCGTATAGCTTATCTCGGTAATACGATGGTAAACTGGTGTCCTAAGTTGGGTACTGTTCTTGCTAATGATGAGGTTGTAGATGGTGTTTCGGAGCGAGGTGGTTATCCTGTGGTGCAGAAGGTTATGAAGCAGTGGTGCTTACGTGTTTCGGCGTATGCACAGCGCTTGCTTGATGGTCTTGATACACTCGATTGGACGGATTCGATAAAAGAGACTCAGCGCAATTGGATAGGTCGTTCGGAGGGTGCTGAGATGAACTTCAAGATAAAAGGTACTGACGAACAGTTTACTATCTTTACTACTCGTGCAGATACTGTTTTCGGTGTTACATTCATGGTGCTTGCTCCAGAGAGTGAGCTTGTAGCTAAGTTGACTACAGCAGAGCAGAAGGCAGAAGTAGATGCTTATCTTGAGGCAACAAAGAAACGCACTGAGAGAGAGCGTATAGCAGACCGCAGAGTGACAGGTGTCTTCTCTGGCTCGTATGCTGTGAATCCGTTGACAGGAGAGGATATACCTGTTTGGATATCGGATTATGTACTTGCAGGTTATGGAACGGGTGCTATTATGGCTGTGCCTGCTCATGATAGTCGTGACTATGCTTTTGCTAAAGCATTTGGACTTGAGATACGTCCTGTCGTAGAGGGTTGTGATGTGTCGGAGGAGAGCTTTGATGCTAAAGAGGGTATTGTCTGCAATTCGCCTATGCCAGGAAAAGAGGCTGTTGGTGGATTGGTGCTCAACGGATTGACTATTAAGGAGTCTATAGCTAAGACAAAGGAGTTTGTCACTAAGATGGGTATAGGAAAGGTGAAGGTCAACTTCCGTCTTCGTGATGCTATATTCTCACGACAGAGATATTGGGGAGAGCCATTCCCTGTCTATTATAAAGATGGAATGCCTCAGATGCTTTCGGAGGATAAGTTGCCATTGGAATTGCCTGAGATAGATAAGTTCTTGCCTACGGAGACAGGTGAGCCACCTCTCGGACGTGCAAAGAATTGGGCTACTGCAGAGGGTTATCCTTTGGAACTGAATACAATGCCTGGTTTCGCTGGTTCGAGTGCGTACTACTTACGCTATATGGACCCATGTAATGACAAAGCTCTTGTGTCGCGTGAGGCTAATGAGTATTGGGAGAATGTTGACTTATATGTAGGTGGTACCGAACATGCAACGGGACACTTGATATACTCACGTTTTTGGAATAAGTTCTTGTATGATTTAGGAGAGACTGTAAAAGATGAGCCATTTAAGAAGTTGGTTAATCAGGGTATGATACAAGGAAGGAGTAACTTCGTATATCGTATCAAAGACACCAATACATTCGTCTCATTGGGCTTGAAAGATAGCTATGATGTCACTCCGCTTCATGTCGATGTGAATATTGTGTCAAATGATATACTTGACATAGAGACATTCAAGGCATGGAGACCGGAATTTGCTACTGCGGAGTTCGTTCTTGAAGATGGCAAGTATGTCTGTGGTTGGGCAGTAGAGAAGATGTCGAAGTCTATGTTCAATGTGGTCAATCCTGATATGATAGTCGACAAATATGGTGCAGATACACTACGTATGTATGAGATGTTCCTTGGTCCTATCGAGTTATCTAAGCCATGGGATACCAATGGAATAGATGGTGTACATAAGTTCTTGCGTCGTTTGTGGAGACTCTTCACTATGGGTGCTGATGGTGCGTTTGCTATCTCGGAGGAGAAAGCAGATGCTAAGGAACTCAAAGCTTTGCATAGTGCGATAAAGAAGATTTCGTCTGATATCGAACGTTTCTCGTTCAATACATGTATCAGTCAGTTTATGATATTGCTCAATGAGCTTTCGGATATGAAGTGCAACAAACGAGAGGTATTGGAGCCTGTTGTTGCGTTGCTCTCGCCGTTTGCTCCACATATAGCAGAGGAACTCTGGCATGCTTTGGGTCATTCGGCAACTGTATGTGATGCAGAGTGGCCAAAGTGCAATGAGGCATATCTTGTTGAGAGTGCTTTCACTTATCCAGTGTCGTTCAATGGCAAAACACGTTTCATGCTTGAGTTGCCAGCTGATATGCCTGTGAAAGAGATTGAGGCTACTGTCTTGGCGCACGAAAACTCACAGAAATACCTTGATGGTAAGACGGTGAAAAAGGTTATCATTGTGCCAAAGAAAATTGTAAATATTGTCGTTGGATAAGTCATATACAATAGAATATGTTGTGGCGGGAGATAATGTCTCTCGCCGTTTTTTTTAAAAGATGCGGTTCCCGAAGTCCATTTAAACGCTAAACGAACGACCTTAGAATGATGTTCAAAAGGTCGTTCGTTTAGGGGTTCATAATGATACCTCATTTTGATAATGTGTATTGTATTTTGGGGAAATAGAGAAATTGTTCGAGGTTTAATTTTTTCTATAGATTTGGAGAAACCTGCAAACGATGTCGCAGATAAAAATAGAGTCACCAACCTTTTTGGGGGGAAATGGTGACTCTATTGTTATTATTACGAAATCAATTACTTCTTCATGAACTCTGTTTGAGTGTTGTCGTAGTTGAGGTAATAACGACCTTTTGTCAAACTTGAAATGTTGATGTTAGAGCCATAGCCTTTGAAAACTATGCCACCGTATTGGTCGTAAATCTCGTACATTGTGTCGGCCGAGAAACTGATTGCGCTATCTGAGGCTTTGTATGTAACAGCACCTCCAGGAACTAAGCAGATAGCTTCTTTAGAGTAAACCGATATCTTTTTGTTGTCGGTCTGGCGAACACGGAACTTGTTTGCTCCGCTGTGGGTGCGTACTTTTACTTCGTAAGAGTTTGGTTTGTTTTTACCTTTACCCTTAATCTCGCCAACCTTTACCCACTTGTTCCATCTGAATTGTTCTATGATGAACGGAATAGAACCTGTCTCGCCTGTTGTAGAGAATGTCAAAACGCCATTCTTGACAGCTATGCTCTGAAATTTGGCAGGCTTCTTGACTTTCAATGCGTTGGCGTTGAGTACCATTGGCATACAATCGTCTTTGTATTTGATGGTTACCACCACTTCGTCGCCAATTGTAAAACCATAGCTTGTAAGGTCAATTTCGAATGCGCTAGAGTTTATCTCGTCGGTTGTTATCATGCCGTTTACCGTTACCTCGTAAGCACAAAATCCCACTCCCGATGGGGCAAACGGGTTTCTGACATAGATGTTTTCCCCTTGATAGGTTCCCTTTACTTCTATTTCTTCAGCCGACATTGACACCGGAGATACGAGCAATCCGAGCATCGCTGCGACTATTCCAAGAACTTTTTTCATACACTTCCTCGTTTTAAGCAACAATATTAGCGAAAGTAGTTGTATTTACAAAATAAAAGATAGAAAATTTGATGTTGACCTCTATTTTTTTTGTTCTATCCATAGATTATCGTTCTTGATTATATTTATCAAAGCCTCCAAGGCTTCTTTTTCAGGGAGTTCTTTTTGTATAAGCGTTTTGCCTTTGTAGAGTGATATCTTGCCCGGTCCTGCACCTACGTATCCGTAGTCTGCGTCGGCCATCTCGCCTATTCCGTTGACTATGCAACCCATGACTCCAATTTTCAACCCTTTAAGATGCCCGAGACTTTCTTTTATTGTTCGAGTTGCTTTTTGTATGTTGTATAGAGTTCTGCCACAGGCCGGACATGATATGAATTCTGCTTTGCTGTATTTTACTTGTGTGGCTTGCATTATCTCTAATGTCGTCGCCATTACTATTTCTTGGTCGATACTGTAGTTGCTGAGCATAAGTCCGTCAATAAGTCCATCGATAAAGAGTAATCCAGTGTCAGTGGCGGCCTGGAGTTGGAATGTCTCGACGTTGGGGGTGTCGTATCTCAGCCAAGGAATGATTGGTGTTTTGATTTCGTTTGCATCTAATTTGAGTGCTATTGCGCGTATTTCGGCTGTTGGATTGGTTGTCTTGGGCATTGCGATGGCAACGATATTGTTTCTCTCTTTGAGTGTCTTCAGTGTTGCCTCGTTGAGGTCGTTCAGACTGATGCGAGCCATGGCAGTGTCGGCGTATTGTGACAGCTGTTCCACTGATATCATCGGAATACATTTTCCAATGCTTGATACTTGTGAAAGGTCTGCAATCTGCGGAGTGGAGGTGTTTATCACATCGTTGGAGTATACGAATTCGGCATCACATGGAACTGCTTTTTTGCGTCCTGAGGCATCGGCCAAAGCTACAGGTTTGTTGTCTCCACCTATACATAATACAGAGTAGGTGTTGCGTTTGTGATAATCGTACGGGTGGTAACTTTGTGTTTCGACAGCTCCTATGGGTGCGTGTCCGGCTTTAGATTCTACATAGTCAACAAGCATTTGTGCTACCGGTATTTCTGCTTCCGGGTCTTCGGTAAGCGAAACTCTTATGGTGTCGCCTAATCCGTCGATGAGTAGAGCTCCTATGCCTGCTGCAGACTTGATACGTCCTTCGATGTCGGAACCGGCTTCGGTGACTCCCAAATGTAGCGGATATATGTCGTCTCTCTCTCTCATGGTGGCTGATAACAATCGGACGGTTTCAACCATTATTCGTGTGTTGCTGGCTTTGATGCTTATGACAATGTCTGTGAAGTTTAGTTCTTTGCAGGCTTCTATATATTCGATGCACGATGCGACCATTCCATGTGGAGTGTCGCCATATTTTGCCATTATTCGGTCTGAAAGCGAACCATGATTGACGCCAATTCTTATCGTTGTCTGGTGTTTTTTGCAGATGTCGATGAGGGGTCGAAGTTTATTTATTAGTAGGTCATGCCACTCTTCATCGCTCATGTTGTCGGCGTTAGAGTCGAATTTCTTGGCTCCGCCTGTAAAGTTTCCTGGGTTGATTCTTATCTTTTCAACATGTTTGGCAGCAATCTCTGCAGCCATGGGGTTGTAATGTACATCTGCCACTAGTGGTGCGATATACCCTTTGGTACGGAGAATATTTGATATTGCGCTGAGGTTCTCCGCCTCGTTGCGCCCTTGTGTCGTGAGACGCACCAATTCACCTCCGGCTTCAATGATGCGGATACATTGCTCAGCCGATGCTTGGGTGTCATTAGTATTGGTCGTTGTCATTGATTGTATGCGGATGGGGTTGCCGCCTCCTATGGTAAGCTCTCCAACCGGCACTTTGTTTGTAATGGTACGTTTGTACTCAAAAAGCGATTCGCAGTATGTTGTTGGTTTCATGTTTCATTCTCTTTCGATATGGCAAAGTTATGAATTATTATTATCTTTACACAATAAAATAAAGGTATAAAACAGATGTCGGTAAAGGTTAAAGGTATTAGTAAATCGTATGGTAGTCAAAAGGCGTTGAAAGACGTGTCTTTTGAGGTTCGAAAGGGGAAAGTTGTCGGTTTGTTGGGGCCTAACGGTGCCGGCAAGTCGACGCTAATGAAGATTATCACCGGATATATTGAGTCAGATTCCGGAGAGGTGGAGATATGTGGGGTGAAGGTGAGCGATGACCCTATGAAAGCCCGTCGTCTTTTGGGCTATTTGCCTGAGCATAATCCTCTCTACTTGGATATGTATGTCCGTGAATACCTTGTTATGGTTGCGGATATATACCACAAGACGAGGCAGTCTGTAGAGGAAATGATATCGTTTATCGGACTTACACCCGAGGCACATAAGACAATAGGGCAGCTGTCGAAAGGGTATCGTCAACGCGTAGGTTTGGCTCAGGCGTTGTTGAGTGAGCCTGAGGTCATAATACTCGATGAGCCTACAACGGGACTTGACCCAAACCAGATTATCGAGATACGTAATCTCATTAGAGCTATAGGCAGGGAACGCACCGTGATAATGTCGACGCACCTCATGCAAGAGGTTGAAGCTGTTTGTGACAGGGTAGTGATAATATCAAAAGGAGAGATAAAGGCTGAAGGAAATGCGACCGAAATAGCACAAGTGGTAAGTAGTAAATGCGTAGTAGAGGTTGAGTTCCTTGATACACCGAAAGACATTTCGTTGTTGGGAGACGCATTATCGGCAGAAGTTACGGCTGTGACGCCGACATTGTATCGCATAGCTTCAAAGGAAGATGTACGTGTGCAGCTTTTTCGTTGGGCGGTAGACAATGGAGCAGTTATCATACGGCTTAATAAAGCAGATAGCGACATGGAACATTTGTTTCATAGTCTGACAACGTAGGTTTAGGTTTAGAAGTCACTATAGATTCCGTTATATAGATAGCCCTGTATCGTGATTTAGATGCAGGGCTATATAGTATGTTTACGGGTAAAAAAAGAGACAAACATTTGTTTGTCTCTTTGAGGTCAGTGGCGGACTCGAACCGCCGTAAACGGTTTTGCAGACCGGTGCCTAACCACTCGGCCAACCGACCAAGGAGTAACCCTTTTTCGATTACGAGTGCAAAGGTACGCATTATTTTTATATATGCAATACCTCGGCACGAAATATTTTGTTTTTATACATTAAAACGGAAGTGCATTATATCTCCGTCTTCCACTATGTATTCTTTGCCTTCTATGCCAAGTTTGCCTGCTTCTTTACAAGCTACTTCCGAGCCTAATGTTACAAAGTCGTCATACTTAATTACTTCAGCGCGGATAAAACCTTTCTCGAAGTCGGAGTGAATGACACCAGCAGCCTGTGGCGCAGTGTATCCCTCGTGGAATGTCCATGCACGAACTTCCTTAACTCCAACGGTGAAATATGTCTTCAAGTTGAGCAAACTATAAGCCGAACGTATCAGCTTTACAACGCCAGACTCGCTTAGCCCCAAGTCATCGAGAAACATCTTTCTCTCTTCGTAAGTCTCTAATTCGTTGATGTCTGCTTCTGTCTGTGCAGCAATGATGAGAATCTCTGCATTCTCGTCTTTTGTTGCTTCACGTACAGCATCAACGTAAGCATTGCCATTGACAACAGATGCCTCGTCAACATTACAAACATACATCACAGGCTTAGAAGTGAGTAAATATAGGCCTTTTGCTATCTTTTGTTCTGGTTCACTTAATTCAACAGTGCGCGCACTCTTGCCTGCTTCGAGAGCTTCCTTGTAACGAAGGAGTATGTCAAGGAGTTTCTTTGCTTCAGGGTCTTTGCCACTGATGGCTTGTTTTTCGCATTTTTGTATGCGTTGTTCTACTGTTTCAAGGTCTTTGAGTTGTAGTTCGAGGTCGATGACTTCCTTGTCACGAACAGGATTCACGGAACCGTCAACATGAGTTATATTCTCATTGTCGAAACAGCGTAATACGTGTATTATGGCGTCTGTCTCACGTATGTTTGCAAGAAATTTGTTTCCCAATCCTTCACCGCGGCTTGCGCCTTTTACTAGTCCTGCTATGTCAACTATCTCAACGTTTGTCGGAACTACTCGTTCTGGATGTACAAGTTGTTCCAATACCTCCAAACGTTTGTCCGGTACGGTTATTACTCCCACGTTAGGTTCAATAGTACAGAAGGGGAAGTTTGCCGATTGAGCTTTAGCGTTTGACAAACAGTTGAAAAGTGTCGATTTGCCTACGTTAGGAAGGCCGACGATGCCGCATTGTAGTGCCATATGTCTCTTTAATGTTTTATTATCCTTATTTTACGGGTGCAAAGATAACTAAAGCGTGTGGTATAACAAATATAGTGGCACTTTTAATTTTATGGCATTTTGGCTTCTTTTGGGATATGTAGAAGCAGAGACGCACACCAATTGGTGTGCGTCTCTGCTTTGTATCTTTTTTGTGTATTCCCTTAGAATAGGTAAGTGAAAGAAATAGACCAAACACGGTCATGTGAATTGCTGTTGTATGCAAACTTCTCTCCTGTGTGTGGGTTTGTAATATCTCCCTTGAAGACAGGTGTTATACCCATGCTACAACGAACGTCAACACCGATGCCCGACTCAGAGTCGAAGCCTATACCCATATTGGCCATTACGGTGAACTGATTCATGTCTTGTGCAAAAGCTTTTTTGCTCATCACTCCGCCCAAAACACTGCCACCGAGGTAGCCTTTTTCGCTTGGAGATGAAATTTTATAGTCGAAACGTTGGCTGAACTGTGGTCCTGCCTGAATGTTAAAGCCCTTTATCTTTTCAATCGGAAGGTAATATTTCACCATGATAGGCAACTGTACGTTGTCGGAAAGGAGCATTAGCTTGTAGTCGCTTTCTATAATCCCACAGTCTTCCAACTCCGGTATAACATTGCGTTCTAACGAACGAACACCCTGACGAGCATAAAACAATTCCGGCTGTACGGCGAAACTCCCAAATTCAAATCTACAAAGTACACCCCATTGTCCCAATTGGCATTGTGCGTCATCGGCGTCACTATCGTAAGTTGCTAAGTTCAGACCTCCCTTAATACCGTATCTAAATGTCATCTGTGCTTCTGCTAATGTTACCGCGCTCAAAAGGGCAAAAGCTATAAGTATCTTTTTCATTCTTATATTGTATTTATATATCTTATTCAGTTTTCCGACTGCAAATGTAAATAATATTTTGCCTTTTACTACATTTCTTTATTCAAATTTGCCGAAAAAATAAACAAACGTACATTCTTTTATCTATATTTGTCCTCGAGTTAATACATTATAAAAGTAGAAAACGATGAAAATTAAATCAATTTTAGCAACTTTAGTTGCTGTGTGTGTGGCAACTGTTGCTACTGCGCAAAATGAGTTTGGAAAGGGCGATGCCGCAATTAATATCAATTACGGTTTTGGTTCTTTTGATGGTGTTGATGCAAGTGATGGCAGTGTCTTTATGAACTCACTCGGTGCGTCGGTTGAATTTGGTATTATGGAAGGACTTATTAAGGGCAAGGGAACAGTGGCTGTTGGTGCTCAGGTTGGACTTGGTTTTGGTGCTGAGAAATTTCAGAATGTAGATCTCAATTGTACTCGCATTCGTATTGCAACACGTGGTGTTTTTCACTATCAGTTTGTGCCGCAACTTGATACTTACGCAGGTATTACTTTGGGTATTGTCGACATTAACAAATACAAGTATGATGGTGATTATCGTGTTACTGGCGATAACTTTGATATGACAATGAATGCCGAAGATGAAGAGACAGATTCAGACTTCATTTATCCGGTTGCTTTTGCCGGTGCACGTTATATGTTCTCTAATTCGTTTGGTTTGAACATGGAGGTAAGTTGGGACAGTTTCGCTATTATGTCTGTGGGTGTGACTTTCAAACTCTAAGAGAAGTATATAAGTCTGATAGATATGAAACAAAGGCGAGTTGCTTAGCAACTCGCCTTTGTTGTCTTTGGGTGTACGCAGGTTGCGCAACGAGGTATTATTTCACTGTGATAAGTCTTTTTTCGTCTTCGAGAACCTCTATTGTTATTGTCTTCATGTCGGCGGGGAGTAGTCTCTCTGCTATGCCTGGCCACTCTATGAAACAATAGCAGCCCGAGTAAAAGTAATCCTCACAACCCATGTCGTATGCTTCGGCTATATCCTTCAGTCTGTATAGGTCGAAGTGATAAATCGAATCTCCATTAGGCAGGGCGTAGTCGTTAACAATGGCAAAGGTTGGGCTGTTTACCACTTCGTCGGAACCAAGAGTTTTGCACAAGGCTTTTATGGTAGTTGTCTTGCCGGCTCCCATTGGTGCGTCGAAACACACAACTCGTGTCTTGCCCAATGCTTCGAGTATCAAAGGAGCTATTTCGTATAGTTCGTCTGTTGTTGCTGCTATGTACTGTTTCATGATGTCTGTTGTTTCTCTATTCAGATAATGATAATTGGAAGCTGACGCCCACGTTGACATTGTTTGTCGGGTATGAAGATGATATATAAGGTTTCGCTAAGGTCTGGTCGTAATAGAATTGCATGCTGAACTTCTGCGAGAAGGCGTAGTCGGCAGAGAACTTCACTCCTATATTTTTGTTTCCCGAGGCGAGTTCGTTGTCCAGCTCTTCTATGCGACGGAGTATGGTGAAGTTGTCACGGTGCGACAGACTGAATGTGACGTTGAGGTCGTTGTTAAATTCTTTAGCATCTTCGCCTTTCCCAAATATCAAACCGAGTTTGTCAAATCTGTAGCCGACGCTTATTGTCCATTCTCTGTTGTATGTTTCTGTTATTTGATTGTTGGCAAGGCTTAGAACGATGTTGCGCGAGCGGTTGTTGGTGATACTTGCTGTCATGTTGTTGAGCATTGTCGCACTTATAGAGAGAAACGGGTTGAACTGTTCCGACAGAGTTACAGAAGCAGCTTCAAACTGTGGAATGAAGTTGTTTTGCATGTCGCGGATATAAGACAGACCGTCACCTGCTTGCTGCCAATCGAGGTTTGTCATATATGAACCGATGCTGTATTTTGATGTGTATGCGTGTGATAGTTCTATGTTGCGTGCGTATCTCTTCAGAGCTTTAACGTTGTTAAGTCCGCTGAATGTTACTTTCCAGTTGGGTTTCATTTGTTTGATTGACGGTATGAAATCCAAGAATATAGATTCGGAAGATGTTCCGGAGTATGCAGCGAGGAATGCCGGTATAAGCACGTCTTGCGATGTCAGTCCGTATCCGTCTGTTCCTTCTGTCACTTCGTAGCCCATGTTAGCATGTCCGTTGGGGTTGTAGCTTAGTCCGCCGAGAGGGAGGTCTGACGGGTATATGTGTCCTTTTCGGGTGTCGCCACATCTCTCTGCTATGGTCTGACGTGCCGACAAGAATTCTTTGTACGTATCAGATTGCAGGTCGCCTGTGCGGTCTACATTGTCAAAGGCTGTGCTTATCATGTTGAACGACATGGCGAATGTGCCGGAGTTGGTGGTGTTAAAGACTCCTGCGAAGCCGTTGCCATCAAATACGTAGTATTCTTCCATGTGGTCGTCGTGTGAACGTTGCGCTGTCAGTTCAACCTTGAGAGCTTTGAAGAGTTCGAATGATGCTCTTATCTGCAAGTTCTTTGCGCTTGTCATCACGTAAGGCGAGATGAGAGTAGAGTCTGTTGTCACCCAGCCATTTTTGACTGCATTAAGAGCGAAGTCGCGGTCTTGGAAACCGGCTATGAATGCGAAGCCCGGTGCTCTGTTACCGTTGAAGGCGTCCATGCCTGCGAAGTGACTGCCGGGGAGATAGCCGGGTAGTGTCGTTGAGTTGTTTTCCGAATAGCTAAGACTTACGTTTTTGAGCGATGTCAGTATCGAGAGTGCTACATCTTTCACTACTGTCATAGGGTCTGTCTTTTCGGTTATTGTGCCCGTTATTATCACGCGTCCTGCTTTCGCGGCCATTTGAGGTGTGAAGTAAGCCGAGTTCTTGTCTATGGCTTCTATCTTACCTTTCACGCCATGTGATTTCTCATCGAAGGCGCGAGCTGTGATGTCCATTGTGTTGAGGTTGTGGGTTATTTTGATTGGTTTGCCAACGGTCATGACAACGTTGCGTTCTGTGTAACGAACGGTTTGAGAGCCTGACTGTTTGCGTTGAGTTGTTCTGTTGCTCGACGAGAAATTGTATTTGTCATAGATACCTTTGAGGTATGTCGACTTGCTATAAAGAGTTCCGAGGTTTGCCATGATGTTCAACTGCTTGGTGTTGCGGTTCATTATGGTGTTTCCCCATTCGTATTCTGTCTTTTGCGGACCTGCTTTCCAAATGTAGTTTGCTTTATACTGAGCTGTTGCTGTCAGCCAGTTCAGGAGTGGCAGTTTGTTGACCGGAATGGTCCAGCTTAAGTCTGCATTATGCTGGTAGTTGGTAGTGCGTCCGTAGTTGAAGATGTTGCTCCAAACGGAGTCTCTCCAATGATAATATTCGTCTTTGTACACCTCTTTGTTTACCGGTCCGTCGGGTTCGTCGATACGTGCGTTTGTGACAGCGTTTAGCGAGAATTTAAGTCCGCGCGACAAGGTGTATTTTAGGTCGAAGTATCTGTTCCAGTTGAAGTCTTTTGATACGCTTACCGGTATGCGATATTCCGGATTTGTCACGTTGCGTTTTTGTATTTCTTCGTAGTTACGAGCCAATTCCCAACGATATGCTATGAGTGTTGGTTTCAGGTAGAAGTTAAAGTCTTTTATGATGCCAAAGACGTTGCTGTTGAGTTTGCTCTTCTTAAGAGGTTCTATTGGCTTCGATGTTGTCGTGTAGTTGTATGCTATGGTAGCGTTTGTCTCTTTCGAGAGGTCGTATTGAGTCTCCGGATCTGCAAGTTCTGTCTCGGTGTAGGCATAAGAAGCAGAGAGGTTGCTCGGTGAATATATCTTAGCGGGTTTGCCTTTGGCGGGTTTCAGACGCATGTTGCTGACATTAAGGCTCTTTGTTGACTCTGTTGTCAGCGAAAGAGTCTTTATGCTGTCTTTTTCCTCTTTTGTGTCGGTCATGTCGAGAGCAGTCTTGAGCTTCACGTCGGAGTCGTAAGGCGAGTATTCCGGTGTTTCGACTTTCTTGCTGTAAGCGGCATATACCGGTATGCTCAGGCGACTCTCCGGACCGAGGAGTTTTCCCATTTCGAGGTTTGCCGAGACGTCGAAGGCTTTGTATTCCGACATGCTGCGTTCCAATACGCTTTGGTCAATAGAGCCGAAGCCCACAGATGAGTATTCGCCGGCAGCCTGTATAGAGCCTAAGTCTGCGAGTTTAATCGTCGTACGGCCACGAGCTGCCCAACCGCCTTTCTCGTTGAAGTCCGTCAGACGTAGTTCGTTAATCCATATCTCTGCCGATTTGACGCCTGCACCATGAGCACGCAATCCTATCATCATCGTCACGACATTGCCAAGTGACGGATTTCCTTTGATACGTACTTTGTTGTTGATTTTATCAGGGTCGCTGATAGAGTATATGTCTTGTAGAGTTATAGTTGAACCGGCAGCTCGTTTGGCTTCGTTACGTGCCAATTTTGCTTTCGTGAAGACCTCCAAAGGTATGTCCAATTCGTTTTCTTCGGGCCATACTGCATATCTGTCTGTCTCGATGTTGTCTGAATACGAGCCATGAGGTGTCAGTTTCAGAGGTATCTCGTATTCGTAGAAGTTGTCTTCGTAGTCTGAACCGATGCGGATAAAGGCCGACATCTGGTTGTCTTCAAGCGGATAGCCTTCTAAGGCTTCAGCATGGATAAACATTTTCAGATGTTTGTAGTTGCGCATATCCATGTTTATCGTCTTGTAGACGGCACGAGCATCTGCGTTGCCGAGGTCAACGACTTTTATTGAGTATGCTTGTTCGTTGAGTTGTCGCAACTGTGGGTTAGAAGGGTCTACGGTACGGTCAATGTCGGGAGGCAAGACATAGTTGATAGGCGTGCGACGGTCGTTCTCTTCTATGTTTACTGTCGATGTTATGAACTGTGTCTGCGACGATGGATTGCTATTTTCTTCCCATAGATCTTGTGAGTATTTGCGCCATTCGCCTTTGATGAGTTCGAGGGTCGCAAAACGCAAGATACATGTGTCGGCAAAGTCTTTCATAAACATACGTATGAACTGCATTGAGCTCATGTCGCTGATGTCTCCAACAACTTTGTCCGGGGCGTTGATAGGTATTTTGAACTGATACCATTTCACATGTTCTGTCTTGCCGTTTTTGAGTTTCACGCTTGTCTCCATCATGTCGGCAATGTAGTTTTTGCCAACTTGCATGCTGTCAGGACGTATCGAAACGCTGTATTGGTAGTAGTTTTCTGTCTCGGACAGAGTATAGTCGTCGTTGAGGTCTTCGTTGTCCGGACGTGTCAACGCAGCTGTAGAGTATGTCTCCGATGAATATTCCGACGGACAGGAGTTGCCCTCGGTGTTGTTGAATTTCTTATAGCGGTCGAGGATACTTACTTTCTGAGCGTCGTAGTCGGAACCTCTGTAGTAGTGGAAATCGTCGTTTGCCGGGTCATTGACAATGCTCTGATATGCTTCGTCGGTGAGGGAGCCGTTTTTGTGCATCTCCTCTACGAGTCGCATGTACGGATAGTTGTCGTTGTCGTAGAATGTGCGTTCTTTATCCGACGACATGCCGTTCAGTCCCACGTCTTGAGCTTTCATAGAAGCGGGGTCGGTGTTAAAGCCGTTGACAATGGCTGTGTTCTTGGCCACATATCCCCACATTGTGCTGTCTACATTGAACTCCTCTTGTGGTGTCGGCAACCCGTGCTCAAAGGCACGTCGCGAGTCGGGAAGGACATCTTCCGATATTGAGCCTATGTTGAAATAGAGTTCTCCGCCCACATCTGGTTTATCTGCGTTGTAGATGAATGGGTCGAGCATCCAGAATTCGATATATTCTATGTTGGCATTTTCAAAATCTGTCGTTTCGAGTTTGCGTTGTATACCTGCCCAGTTGTCTTTAGGGTTGTACAGCTTACCATCTTTCGTCATGTTTGTTGTGAAGTTGTACGAACCTCTTTCCTCGGGGTAATAGGCGAGGTTTAAGATAGATATGTTGGTGCTTTCTCCGTATGCGGCCTCTTTGTTGGGGTAAAGCTCCTCTTCATAGACCTCGCGCACGTAGTGACTCGACTGCTGTTCGGGGTCGTTTTTGATATGCTTAGGAGTCTGCGTGGTGTTACGCAAAAACAGAGGGTCGATGGTGTACCACGCCAAATGTGCTCTGTCGAAGCCTACGCTGAGGTCGTTGGTTTTGTCGGTGTTGTTGAAGAGGTCGGGCTGACCTTGTGGTTTACTTGCCAACTTCCATGTCGTCCAGTTCTTTATGTCGTAGGCCATTGATGAGCCTTCAAAGTCGTCGATATATGCGGCGTTTATCGATTTGGCATGTCCCGGAATGAGTTTTGCTATTTCGCCTTCAAATGTTATTGTCGACTTCTCCTTCGTGCTTACGAGAGGTAGTGCGTCTAATGCTTTTGTGATGATTGGTAAGTCGTGTTTAAACTCCGTGTTGAAGCCGAGCATGGTGTTAGATATGGCTTCGTCGCCGTATGACACTTTGTTTGTCAAAGGACGCTCTTTCATGTGTATCACAGTTGCTCCGACGTTGAAGTCTTTTGCGAACTCGTAGTTGAGATGTGCACCGACAAGGGTTTGAGTCTGTGTCGATATGGCGTTTTGATTCTCGTATGATATGTTTATGGGAGTGCCTGAGTTGAGTACGCCTTGGTTGAGAATCCTGACGCGGCCGAGGCTGTAGTCGACAGAGTAGTCGATATTTTCGGTGAGCACTTGACCTCCGGCGGTGACTATCACAGAGCCTCGTGCGAGGTTGAAGGCATTGAGAGGAATATCCTGTGATGACGATGATTGATATTGTCCGCGCAGACGGAATTTGTTCTTGTGAGTCTGCTGTTTGGCATATACTTGTGTGCTATCGTAGAGAGCGTGAAATGCATATTTCTTAGCCAGGTCGTGACCCAATTTATCTTCGAGGTAGCCTCCAAATGGTTCTCGCTGAGGGAATATGATTCGTCCTTTCTTAGTGTCGATTGTTACGCCTTCCACAAAGTCATATTTTCCATCGGGACTTACATCATTGTTGCTGTTAAGACGGTCGACGTTGAGAATTTGCAGATATGTCTCTCCGTTATGACCTCCGTACATGGGTTTCTCTCCTTCGTTGAAGTAGTTGAGATATGTCGATGTAGAGTCGTTGTTGTATACGATGTTGAGGTCGAAGTCTTCTCTCTGTATGTCGTACGAACCGAGCGAATAGATGTTTTTCATCATGAGGTCCCAGTTTTTGTACTTCGGAGTGAGAGACGTGCCTTTCAATAGTTTTAGGAACAAGCAGTTTGGAGCGTCGATACCGTCGCTCGAGAATTCTCCCACCATATATACCTTGCCTCTGTATGTATATTGGTAAGCAACAGCCAGAACTTCGTTATTGTTGAGGGCTGTGTTGAGAGAGATGTATCCTAATTGTTCATTGATGGTATATTCTGCCGGGCTCAACTTACGAGCATTTTCAACCTTTTCATACTCTTTGCCGGCTTTGAAGTTTGGCAATGCGCTGAGGGTGTTGGAAACGTTGCTTATGTTACGAGCTGCGGCATAAGCTGAAGTCATTTCACCGTAGAGGTTGTTGGCATCGTTTGACGGATATGCACCCGGATTGCCGCCCCAAAGTATTGTGTTGCTTAGGTTGTCGCCTGTCTCGCCAAGGTCGACGAAGGCTACTATGTTGCGAGCATCGTTGTAGTTGCCAGTCTTGTTGGTTACCCATACTTCTATTTTGTTGATAGTGATAGGCGAGTTGACGATAGGCAGTTGGCGCAATGCTCTGTCGTAGTTGTCTTTAAATTGGTGCGAGAGGAAGAAGTGTTTGTTGCGTTCGTATTCTGTAATGTCTATGTCAAACTCTTGTGCTGTAGCTCCGTTCTCTACTGTTATGGAGTTGCTTTCACCCTTCTTTTGGGAGAAGACTGTCGACACGGTGAGTTTGCCGAACTTCATGTCCATCTTAAAGCCAAAGAGGCTTTGACTGCCTTGAATGAGGGTTCCAGGGAGGTTCCATGTGATGTTACCTGCCTCGATGTTTTGTATGATGTCGTCTTCGGTGCCTGTATAATCAAGTTTTACTTGGTTTTCGAAGTCGAAGGTTGCTTCAGTGTTGTAGTTTATGCCGAGTTTAAGTTTCTCGCCTACTTGCGAGTTGAGGTTTATCTGCATTTGTTGGTCGAAGTCAAAACTTGTTGTTTTGCGCATACGTTCTTGCAGAGTGGGGTTGTTTATTTTGTTGTGTTGCACTCCGACACTTACTTCGGCCTGTCCTTGTAGTTTCATTGTTATGTTGTCGCTGCCGAAGATACTTGTGAAGAGGTTGCTGTTGACCTTCCAGCGGGAGTTGAGAAGTGTATTTTTCTGTTGTTCGGCATCGCTGTTGTTGGCATTTGCGAGGTCTAATTGCGAGTTCTTTTTGCTACGTTCGAGCCAATAGTTCATCATCGAGCGACGTATGTTGTCGTTTTGATAGTCTTCCCATGACATGGTGTAGGGCATTCTCACGTTTATGCCACCTATCTTTCTGTATATTGTCACGGTGTTTGTTGCCGCATCATATTGGGCTGAGTATTCGGCGTTGTCGGGTTCCTCGAGGTCTATTGGAGCAGAGTGTTGTTCTTCAGCTCGAGGGGGTATCTCGCCATCGTCATGGAGAGGGTATTTGAGTTGTCCGAATAGTGAATCTTCGGGAGCTTCGTTTGTCAGGGGACGTAGTAGTTCTGTCGCCACACTCACTGATGGGCGTATCAACGGAGCTGCTATCGATGCCAACAGCGTCAGCATGACAGCCATAGATGTAGATATGTATTTCTTTTTATGTCCCAATGTGTACGATTAACCTTATTGTCAGTATTCTTTTCTTGTTGTTATAACCTCTTTATGGCTGTCTTGACTACGGCTTCTACGGTGGCGTCGGCTGTCTCGGCTATTATGCCGTCGACAACTTTGCGTGCTGCACTTCGTTGAAAGCCCAATACTTCCAAAGCAGATAACGCATCTTCGCGTACTTTATTGTCTTTGGCGGACATTTTGTTGGCAGGTGTTTCTGTTGTCTCCAACCCTTCCATCTTGTCTTTGAGGTCAACGATGATGCGTTCAGCTGTCTTCTGTCCTATGCCTTTTATGGCTTTTATAGACTTGACATCATCGAGCATTATGGCACGTTTTAGGTCTCCTGTTGTGCTTGATGATAATATCATTCGTGCGGTATTTGCTCCTACTCCCGATACGGCTATCAGCAGACGGAAAAACTCTCGTTCCTCAGTTGTGGCAAAGCCGTAGAGGTTGTAAGCGTCTTCGCGTATTGCTTCGTGTATTATAAGTTTGGCTTCCTCTTGGTCTTTTATTGTCTCGTAGGTTGTCAGAGATATGTTTACCATATAGCCCAATCCGCCAATGTCTATTATGGCGTATGTGGGTGTGCATTCTGCAATTTTTCCTTTTACGTACTCTATCATCGTTGTTAGGATTGAGGTTTGGTGTTACGAGAAAGCTTTCCAACCTTGGGCTACAAGGTCTGCTTCGTCGCCTCCTGTTGTTATCAAGCGGTATCCTTTTTGTTCATCGGTGATGTAGCCTATAGCGAAGATGTCCGGGCCCGGTTGACTTTGGAACTTCGGATAGTCTTCTTGACTTATCGTGAAGAGAAGTTCGTAGTCTTCTCCTCCGTTGAGAGCGGCTATCACGGGGTTGAAGTTTATCTCTTCTGCCATGTTGCGTGTCACATGGTCGATGGGTATCTTCTCTTCATATATTCTACAGCCAACTTTTGAGCGGTTGCAGATGTGTAGTAGTTCTGATGACAGACCGTCCGAGATGTCTATCATGGAGGTTGGGACGACGTCTATCTTGTCGAGGAAGTCCACGACGTCATGGCGGGCTTCGGGTTTGAGCTGTCTCTCGAGTATGTAGTCAAAGCCATCGAAGTCCGGACGTCCGTCATTGTCACCTTTGAGTACACGTTTCTCTCTCTCGAGGAGTTGAAGTCCCATATATGCTGCGCCTAAGTTACCCGAGACGCATATTATGTCATTGGCTTTTGCTCCGCTACGGTATGTCAGTTTCTCTTCGTCGGCTTCGCCTATGGCTGTTATGCTGAGTGTCAGACCGGTAAGAGATGTCGTGGTGTCACCGCCCACGAGGTCGACGCCGTAGTGTTCGCAAGCTAATAGCATGCCGTTGTATATCTCGTCAATAGCTTTGAGCGTGAATTTGTTGCTCAAGCCTATGGCTACTACTATTTGTTTCGGACGAGCATTCATGGCGTATATGTCCGAGAGGTTGACAACAACTGCCTTGTATCCCAAGTGTCGCAGCGGACAATATGTCAGGTCGAAGTGTATGCCCTCTAAGAGTATGTCGGTTGTCACCACCATCTTTTTCCCTTTGGGGTCTATCACTGCGGCATCGTCACCTATGCCTATTATAGATGATTCGTTGCGTAGAGAGACGCTCTCTTCTATGCGACGTATGAGTCCGAATTCGCCTAAGTCGGCAAGTGACTCTCCATGTTGTTTTTTCTTCTCTTCCATTATGTTATGGCTCTCCTCTGTTTGGTTCTATCTTTATTGCGTCAAGTATATTGCGCAGGCTGTCGGAGTAGTTGATAAACTCCTGAATATTGTCGTTGCTCACCGGCTCTACAGGTGGAGCTTCAACCTTTAGTGGGTCGATGGGCTGATTGTTCATATATACGCGGAAGTCAAGGTGCGGACCTGTGGCAAGACCTGTTTTTCCTACTGTGCCTATCTGGTCGCCTTGTTTTACCATGTCGCCATTTTTCAGTCCTTTGGCGAACTTATTGAGGTGCATGTAGACGGTTGTATAGACGCTGTTGTGACGTATCTTGACGTAGTTCCCTCCGCCTTTCTTGTCCCACCCTTTGGCTATGATGCGACCATCGCCTATGGCATATACCGGAGTGCCTGTGGGTGCGGCGTAGTCTATTCCGTGGTGCGGACGACGTATCTTCAGTACCGGGTGCATACGGCTATGGGTGAAACGACTTGATATGCGTGAGAACTTCAGCGGTGCTTTGAGGAATGTCTTGCGCAGGCTGTTGCCCTCGAGGTCGAAGTAACTGCTTGTGCTGTCTTGTTCGAAGTAGAAGGCGTAGAATGACTTTCCGTGGTGAGTGAAGAAGGCGGCTTCTATCCGTTCTATGCCTATGGGAGTGTCTCCGACATAACGTTCTGTATATATCACTTTGAAGTTGTCGCCTTGTTCGATGCCGAAGAAGTCGATGGTCCAAGCGAAGATATCCGAGAGTTCCAATGATAATGTTGTTGGCAGTCCGTTGTCGCGTGTGGCATTCCACAGACTGCTTGTTATGGTGGCTCCTGCCTCTTTGCGAATAAGCTTCACTTCGTGTTCGCAAACTTTGGCTGTTATGGAGTCGGAGAGCGAACAATGTAGGTATCTTGTTGCGTCGATGTTATAGACGAAGTGCTTCAACTCTCGCAATGTGTCGGGCGAGAAGAACAGCGAGTAACTATGTCCGACGCGAATATTCCTTACGTCAAATGTCTCTTTGCTTATCTCGGCCAAGGAGTGAATAGTGGCAAATGACACTCCCTCGCGAAGAAGGATAGATGACAGATGTTCGTTGCGTCCCACTTTGCACTCTTCTATGTCGAACGAGTCGACGGGCAGACCGTAACGTAATTCTATTTGTGGGGTGACGAGTGTATCACATTGTAGTTGTGTAAGTTCGGCTTGCTGTTGATGTGTACAAGAAGCCATTCCGCTTGCTATAAGCAACAAGAGGGAAGCAATGCCGACTATATGTATTGATATTATATCTTTCATCTGAGTTTATTTTTATGCTCCTGATTTTCACCATGGCAAAACTAAAAATGCTCTGTTTGTCCGGCTTATCGAAGGGGGCATAATTCCGTGCAAAGATAAGGAAAAGTTTGATAAATGATACTTGATGTCGTTGAGATGTCTTCTTTAACGTTGCGCTGTTTCTTGTCAAGTGTAATATTGCCATCGGTCGTTGTTTTTAAGGTTATGCAACGCAATGATAATCGAATTCTTATTACTGAATATGCAACAAAACGTTGTTATAAAACGCCTTATTGTTACGCACTTCGTTTGTCCTCTGTCAACTTGTGGTGGGGAAGGCGTTCTTTCTCCGTTGTAGCTCCGTTGTAGCTCCGATGTAGCTCCGTTGTAGCTCCGCTGTAGCTCCGTTGTAGCTCCGTTGTAGCTCCGATGTAGGTTCGATGTAGCTCCGATGTAGCTCCGATGTGGCTTCGATGTAGCTCCGATGTAGGTTCACAATGCGTTCGACTTTTTGCAAGAAAACTCGAACGCATTGCGAAGGTAGAACGAAGTAAAAACGAAGGACGAGTGAAGTGTCAACAGAGAAAGAACATTAAGCGAGCGAAATGCGGTTTGAATTAACCACGAAAAAACAACCAACATCTAAAAAATACAGCTATAATCTTGTGAGTATTGCCGATTTTTTATATTTTTACACGTTCATGCGGTGTTGTAAACTGTGGAAAAATAAATGATATAATTGAATTAGAAAAGATTAGAATGTAGATGAGTTCAGAATTGCGATATATGATAGCCTTGAGCCAGATTCGAGGAATGGGAGTAAAGACATTGAGAAACATGTTGGCTCGTGTAGGAGATGTGGAGACGTTGATGAAAGAGAGTGTGTCGGTATTGGCGAAGGTAGAAGGTGTGACGGAACCGGTTGTTGAAGGATTGTCGGAGAGGGATAAGTGTCTGGGAAGAGCTGATAGGGAATTGGAGTTTATGGAGAAATATGGAGTGAGGGGATTGACGTATTTAGATGAGGCTTATCCGGAGAGATTAAAGAAGTGTGATGACGGGCCGTCGGTCATATATACGAAGGGAAATATGGATTTGAACAGAGCTAAGATGGTGAGTGTCGTAGGTACTCGCAAATCGTCGGAAGCGGGGAAGATGTTGTGTGAGAAGATAGTGTCAGAGTTGGCTTGTAAGTGCGGAGACATTGTTGTGGTGAGCGGATTGGCGTATGGCATGGACGTGTGTGCACATAGGTCGGCGTTGCGTTGTGGACTTTCGACGGTGGGAGTGTTGGCGCATGGTTTGGATACGTTGTATCCGTCGGCGCATCGCAACACGGCGATACAGATGTTGGAAAAGGGAGGCTTAGTGACGGAATATATGTCGGGAGTTCAGCCTGACGCTCCGAACTTTGTAAACAGAAATAGGATAGTGGCAGGTATGACACAAGGGACGTTGGTAGTAGAGAGCAGAGTGAAGGGAGGTTCGCTTATTACGGCACGAATGGCGAAGGAGTATGGACGAAGCGTGATGGCTGTTCCGGGATTTCCGGGAATGATGGGTTCGGAAGGGTGTAATGGACTTATAAAGAAGGAGTCGGCGTGTTTGGTAGAGAATGCAGATGATGTGATAAGAATTTTGGGTTGGGACATAAAGGGAGCGAAGGAGGATAAGAAGCAACAGGGTGGTAAGTTGTTTGGGAATTGTCAGAGTGCAGAAGCACAAATGATATATAAAGCGTTATTGGTTGAGAACGACCTTACGGCGAGTGACTTAAGTCGTGTATGTTCGATAGATGTTTCGAAGGTCAACGTGGAACTCTTCAGCATGGAATTGGACGGAGTGGTAAAGGCCTTGCCGGGTGGTAAGTATCATCTGATAAGTTAGAGAGGTGGAATAATGAGGTAAGGAGATAGAGGTTGTATAGAAAGGGAAATGAAGTAAGAAAAAATGTAATGTTAAAGCGTAGAGTTATGATAGTAGAAGATACATATAAGGAAACTAACAAGTCTGTACGAGTTACAGAGCAACTTTATGTGGATATGGATATACAGAAACACAACAAAAGGAATGTTATGAAGCTAATGCGTAGGGCGTTGGTATTGATGTTTATGGTAGTAGCTTCGATGGGAATATCGTGGGGAACGATAACTGGTGCATTCTTAAATACCGCAGACAAGATATTATATTTGAAAGGCGATGCTGCCGATTTTTCAAATGTACAAAGTATACAACTTAACGGTCAAGCGTTGACAATATCATCGTTTGATAAGACCGACTCGAATGGAGATGGTTGGTATGAGTTTCCATATACAAGAGTGGGAGCAAGTTCAACCACTGTTCCGTCATTGACCGGGCTGATGTTTGTTACCAATAATGGAACACAAACGCCTATACAAGTTAATTCTCTAAATCCTGCAACAACATCATCTACCTCAGGTCAGACACCTACGGGTACAACAGGAGGAGGATCGACAACACCGACTACTCCACCAGCTGTACAGAGTGTAGTGGGTTCTCACGTATGTGTGGGAGGAAGTAATACTATAGCTCTCTCGAATAGTGAGGCAGGTGTGACATATACATTATATAAAGATGGTGTTGCAACGTCTCAGACAAAGACAGTGACAACAGCAGGACAAGCTGTAGAGTTTACTTTTACTGAGCCAGGTGTGTACTCTATATATGGAAGTAATGCTAATGGGACGACACAGATGGGTGTTTCGGGTTCACAGACGTCGTCTTTATATATGAAGACGAATTACTTGAGTACTACAGCTGGTTGTACGGGTACTGCCAATACGGTGAGACTTTCGTCTAATGTGAGTATCGCAAACGGAGTGACATTAGCTTTGTATAATGGTTCGAGTAGAGTGGCTGGAACACAGACAACACCGACTGGTACTACAGCAGTGAATGTTCCAGCTAATGTTGTGGCAGGTACATATACTGTGGGTGTTGAGGTTAATGGTGTTAAGACATGTGATTTAGGCTCTTATACAATAGGTCCATCAAAGGTGACTCCACAAGCTGGAAGTAGCTGTGGAGAGATAATCATTCGTAATCCTGAGTCTGGTGTGACATATACACATAGTGGTGGAGGTACATTTGTCTCTGATGGCAATGGTAATATGGTTGCTACAGTATCTACTTCGGGAACTTATATTGTCTATGGTCAGGTAAATGGGGCTTCGTGTAGGGCTGAGATGGGTACTGTAAGCGTTGTGATGGTTGAGACACCTTCGTTTAGTCTTGAGGGACAGACGAAGTGCTTGAGTGACGTTAAGGGGCAATCAATATCGTTGGGTAAAGTACAAGCAGGTGCAAATTATCAGCTTCTTGTTGATGGTATTCAGACGGCACAGACAGGAGTTATAACGGATGCTAATCAGAAGTTCTCATTTCCAATAAGTAAGGCTGGTGAATATAAGATAAGAGCTGTTGCTGGAGGTTGCAATGCTACATCAGGAACATTGACGGTGACTGCGACACCAACATCGGCGATTGTCATAGAGTCGGTGTGCGTAGGTTCTGCGTCGAGCATTCAGGTGAGCAATGCTGAGTCGGGCGTGACATACGAATTGCAAGGTCCGAGTGGCTTGGTATCTACAAAGACAGCTCCAAGCAATGGCATATTGACAATGGGCAATATCACAGCAGAAGGTAAGTATTATGTTACGGCAAGTTGTGATGGTTCGGAAGTGGCAAGGAGCAACGAGATTATTAAGCCAAAAAATTCATTTAATATCACCAGTACAGGTGGCGGATGTGGAGGAAGCACTATAACATTTACTCTTAGTGGTTCGGAAAAAGGTGTTGACTACTATGTATATGGTCCGAGTGGCGGAGTTGTTTCGGCTGTTGGAAAAGTAGAGGGTACGGGAGGAACGTTGGTTTTCACTGTGCCATCGGCACAAGCCGGTGAATATACTGTTAAGGCACAGCCTGCAGGGCAGACAAATGACTGCTTGACAGATATGGGTGGCGCATACAATGTAGGAAATGGTGTGCCAACAGTGACAGTGACGAATGCAAGTGGTGATAATTGTGCGCCTGTTAACGTTACACTTAGTGGTATGCAGAATAATGTGACTTACTATATATATAAAGATGGTGTACAGTATCGAAAGGTGACATCGACATCGACATCAACTAGTCTTACATTTGATGAGGCGGGTCTTTATACTATATGGGGACAGTGTGGAACAGATGCACCTGTACAAGTGGGAGATAATGCAGTTACTGTTGTTGAGAATCAGATAGATAAGACAGTAAGTGTTGTGACTGGCAATTCGGGTTGTGAGGGAGACAATACCGTATATATGGAGTTGTCAGGTTCGCAGGTTGGAGTCTTGTATACGGTGTTGCGATATGATGGTACAGATTTTGTGGAGTATGCTTACGCAAAGGACGAGGCTGGCAACACCATCAGTGGTGTCATGGGAACTACAGCTGGTGAAAAGTTGCGTTTCTATATCAGTGAAGCAGGTCGATATAAGGTAAAGGCGAGTTTGAGTGATTGTAACGGTACTGAGGTTGAACTTGATGGTGAGTTTGAAGTAAAGGGATATAATGCATCGACAACGATAACAGACTTAGGCTTTTGTACAACAGAGATAGACCAAGTGGGAGTGATACATATACAGAATGCCGAGAAGAATGTGACATATACACTCTACAATGACGCTACACAGACACCTGTAAATGGTACATCTGTCAAGGCTACAGCGGACAATGGTAGAGCAGAGATGAATATTAAGGGTTTAGGAGCTGGTACCTATTACGTTGTTGCACAACGTGATGGATGCTCTGAGTCGAAACCTATAGGAGGTTCGCTTGTTATAACAGCAGGACAGAATCGTACTATGGTATTGAAGGAGGCAGCTACATATACTGGAACGGTGATGTGTGCTGGTAATGAGTACACCTTTGGAGTTAATGCTATGTCGGATGGTGTTCGTTATCAATTAGTTCGTAAGGCTGATGATGGTTCAACGACAGTAGTGGAGACGATGTTCAAACGCGGAGGTACTACAGATGCATATTACTTTAAGCCTGTTACAGAGCCTGGTACATATACTATTACGAGCAATGTATCATGTGAGACAGTATCGGGAAGCTTCGTTATAGATGAAGCCTCAGCTCCAAGTATTGATCTTGTGGAGACGGGTACGGTATGTGCAGGAGCTTCGGGTTATACTATCATGATAAAGAATCCTGATCCTAATGCTACATACACACTTTATAAAGATGGGAATGAGGTTGCTGGTGCTACATATCCATTTATCGTTAAGGAGACAGGAGAGTATACGGTCAGTGGTATTAGCAAGGGAGGATGTGAGTCACCTGTTAAGACAGGAAACACAGTAACAGTTGTTAAGCAACCAACAGTTACTGGGTTAACATTAGATAAGACTCAGGATGCGGCTGATAAATGTAATATAGGAATTGTACTACGAGGAGCGACAGAGGAAGACGTTGATTATGTTATATACACTCGCAATGATGATGGCTCAATCAATGAGTTAGCTACATTGAGGGGTACAGGAGGAGATTTGGACTTTGGGTTGCGTGGTGTTTCGGAGAAAGATGTGACATATTATGTATTGGCAAAGCCAAGTGGTCAGGTTGGTGGTTGTCAGGTAGATATACCTGGTAGTATATATGTTGAGGCAGAGCCTGTTACGGTGATACCGCCATCAACACCATTCTATTACTGTAGTGATAATGGAGCTGTGATAGAGATAACAGGTGTGAACAACAATCATACTTATACACTCTATGACAAGGCAGGAAACAAAGTGACAGACCAGATAATAAAGAGTGATGATGGTACTGTTGTGAAGTTTGGCAACTCATCAAATGGCATTAAGGCTGGTGAGTATTATGTTGTTACTACCAATACACAGGGTTGTACATCAGCGCCAAGTAACATGATACAAGTCAAGCAGTTTGACTATAACCCTAAGGTGACTGCAGATATACCTGATCATTTCTGTGTAGCTACTGACGGAGCAACGGAATACACTATACAGATAGAGTATGGAACACCTCCAGCAGATGGAGAATATGGTTCTTATGAATTTGATCTACGTGTGATAGGTAATGGTGTTGATGTTACTCTTAAGTATCCTGGCTCAAGTAGATTTACAAAAGTCAATGCTTATACATATACGTTCCGCTTTAAAGCAAATGATTTCAATTTGCAAACAGGTGATGTTCAGATATTTGTTAATACACTCAATAATACTATTGGCAACTGTGAGTCGGAGAAGTTTGTATTCTCAGTAGAGCCTCAGCCATCAAAGCCAACAGTGACGAGCACAACTCTCGAAGCAGGTGCTGTATATTGTGAAGGCGATGAGATAACATCGGTTGCTAACTCAGCGGGTGAGACCGCTAATACCAAGTATTATTGGTATAACACGGATGATATATTGGGTGAGACACCTATATATATAGGTAAGGAGTGGACTACTATGGTAGAGATACCTGCTCATGACAGAAATAATCTTGATCAAAATGGTAACTACCACAGGTTCTATTATGTTGTTGCACAAGATGGTACAACTGATGGCTGTTTCTCAGATATTACTGAGATAGAGTGGGTTATAAAGCCAAACAACACAGACTTACGTATTGACCAAGACGACCCACGCTGGTCTATATGTGAGGATAGTGACCCTGTTACTCTTAAAGAGTTCTTCTATCCAGGAGATGGTAAGTTCTACATAGTAGGCGCAGATCAGAATGAGTTATGTGAGATAACAAAGAAAGTAAACGGTACAACAGTCTTTGATCCAAAGATTTATACTGCTGATGGTATAGATGCAGCATGGTTGGCTGCTAATTGTCCAGGCTTCGTTCCGATGGTAGCCCATGGTGATAACAACTCAGCTACTTATACTATCAGGTATAAAGCTAACTGGTGTTCAGACGTGTTCTTTATAGATGGTAAGATGACTGTCAATAAGAAACGTAACATCGGTGAGTATGGTATATTGGCTGATGACTGCTATTGTACAAACGACATTATCACCGTTGAAGGTTTCCCTAACACTATACTCAATGAGTATGGTTATGCTAAGTTGTTGACAGAGGGTGTTATGGAGCATGACCAACCAACGGATGATGGTTTGGATTGGAGATATTCGTTCTCTCCTGTACTTCGTTATAGAGGAAATGCGAACGGTAAAACAATAGAGTTTACTTATGAGTACAAAGACGGGGCAACAGGATGTATTTATACTGTTAAGAAAGAGTCGAAACTCTATCAGCCGGTAGCAGATGAGATATTCTTTGAGTTTGCCAATTTGCCAAAGGGATTCCAGAGAGGGTACAGTGAAGACTATTTGTGTCCAGACGACAATGGACATTACAGACTTGTACCATACGTATATCAGTATAAGTACCATGATGATGGTACGCCAGTGGTTGTTACTGACCGTCCGACAAATAAGATAGGCGAAGTGCCTTGGGTTAAGACGTATACGATAGAGAAGACCAATTCTCTTGGAGACCCTAAGACTGCAGGCGGTAACTTAGGTAATGGTAATTACAATGGAGCCGGCAAGTGGGTAGAAGACTTTGACTTAATAGCACAAGGTAATCCTGCAAATGTGACATATCAGGCTCCATGGCATGATGCACCACAAGTGTACACTATTAAGGCACCAGCAGAAGTACGCGTAAGAGTAAAAGTGACGTTGACAGTCAACGAAGTAGGTGGCAATCTGTCTGCAAGTGAGAATGTGTGGATAGAAGAAGACGCATATTATACATTTAATGGAACGGATATTGTATCGTCACGAGACCTTAACAATGAGACATTGAAGAGATACAACTGCTATGTATATAAGGAAGCAGTTGACCTTAGTGATTACACAGATCCTAATACCAATTCGTATTACTTCACGTTTACGGGAGCCGGTGTTCATGCAGAGATGAAGACCGATGGTAGCGGACTTGTTGATTATTACTATTTTGTACCATCGGAGATAGGTAATGGCAACGAAGGTCAGATAAACTTGCATGTTGACAATGGCATGGAGTGTCGCAACAATCAGAATGACCAGTGTAGTGCTGACTATAGCCGTGTGATACGAATAGAGCGTAAGTTGGAACACAATATGAAACAAGCATATTGTGCACACAATGCTCAGCCTGTAGAAGTGACAATTAACTATCCTTCAAGAGGTTTGTCTGCTGATTTGACATTTGGTAATAAGGCAGAAGATATATTGTATGACTACGATTATAACTATGAGAGTGTCTATGGAGTAAGTACTATCGTTGTAAAGAAAGTTCTTTCTATAGCTGCTGATGGAAAACGTGAATATGCACCTAACTATGATGTAACGATAACTGTTACTTCTACAGATAAGACAGCGAAACCTATTGTGACATACGATGATAATGGCATAGGCAGTGTAGAGTTTGATATGAATGACCCTAACAATCCTGTGTCATTTGAATGGAATTATGATAATGGAGCTTCGGGAGCAGGTCAGTATGAATTCCATTGGAAATTTGAGTCGTCGCAACCTACAGCATGTGTGATGGATACGGTATGGGACGTATTTATAATGAGTGAGTCAGATCCATTTGCTGTATATTTGGGAGAGACATGGCAGAATGCTCCTGCAGGTGATATGGGTGAATATCCTATTAATAAGAATGATATACCAGCTGATTATGCTTCATTGAATGACCCATCGTGGTGGACGGGTTCTACAGACGACAGATTGGTTGCATTCATTGACCCGACACCTATCATGTTGTGTTGGAAAGCTGATGTCAATAAGAATGATGATGATGCTGCAAATATAGTAAGTCTCCGTCCTGAGGAACTGGTTAACAATCTAACACCTGGAGAGTTCTTCATACAGCCGTATGAGCAACCTTGTCCACAGTTCTCATCAGATGTGATAGATGGTGTCAATGGTATCTTTAAGTTGTCACAGGAGAACTTCAATAAGTGTTACTTCGATGGTCGCAATGGAGAGAATATGTCGATGTATTACATCAACGAGAGTTCGTTCTATTCATCATTCTTGAAACCAGGTAAGAAGTATCGTCTTATCTATAACATCGATTGTGGTTCGCCATTCATACGTAACATACAGATTCGTGATGACCAGTCGGCAAATATCAAGATAGATGAGCCAGTATGTACAGCAGCACGTAGTATAGTTGATGGCCTCACTACAGTGACATTCAACGACTATCAGGTGATACGTATCACAAGTAATGCTACATCAGATGAGAAAGTCTTCTTGACTACAGGCTTTGATGGTTTGCTTAATTGGGACGAAGATGGAGATGGTAAGGTGTCATTTGGTACATATACAGATTTGCCTGGTGTAGAGACAGAATCAAATGGTACTAAATGGATGTTGGTATATCTTGATTTGAAGAAGTATCGCACAGAGATAGCCCATGCTGACCGTCAGTTGCTTACTCTCTACTATCAGTTTACATCAGATAAGTGTGCAGTACAGACCACACGTGACTTCTATATATATGACTTCGCAAGTGTCAACTACTCTATAATACCTAACGATGGTTCAACAAATGAGGCACGTTACTACTTTGAGACAGATGAGGATAGATACTTGATGAAGGGTGAGCATCCTACAAAGCAGAATGTTGCTGTTCCTGGTATAGGTTGGTACGAGGTGACATTACAGGGAACAAATACACTGCTTAATTCGTGTATGACATTCAAGGCATCTGTTGACTTTACAGATAAGAATGGTAAGGTAGTAAAAGCAGGTGAAGAGGTTGCACCTGTTGTGGGAGATACGACATATAATGATGTCAATGGTACATTCTACTTCAAGCCAGGAACATTATCTCCAGGTGTGTATAATGTGAACTATGTATATCAGTCAGATATTGCTACTTATGGTGGATGTTATCGTAGTATGTTGAAGCAGTACTATGTAGCACCTCGTCATAAATATCAGAAGGATGTAGAGTTGTTCTATTGTCCAAATTATGCAGAAGATGATGGTTCGTTGCAGTCAAACTGGGCAAATAATCCTAAGATTGATGTCTTGACGCAGTATTTGAAGTATCAGAAACAGAATATAAGTCAGGATAAGTATGGCTATTACAAGTTTGAGTTGCGTCATGGTGAAAGCTTAGCTGGTAATATATATAATGCTGAGATACTTAATATTCCAACGGGTGGCATGTACAATGAGTCGATTATAGAGACACGTGTTGAGAATGGAGCCACAAATAAGGTATATGAGACAGCAATACCAGAGACAGGTTGGTTCATGCGTGCATATATCGAAATACCATACGTATTGTCAACAGATCAGAATAAGACTTACCTATATGTAGAAGATATAAATCATAATGAGTTGTATGGTCGTAATGATGATATGAATGCAGTTGTGAAAGATGCAGCTGAAGCAAGAAAAGTTATCATATCAACAGCAGATATAGCACATTACATAGTACGTAAGCATAAGGACGTGCAGATGGACTTTGCTATTGATGCAGCATGTGTCGGCGAAGAGAATGGTAAGGTGACACTTACTAAGATAACTAAAGATGGTGTTGAGTTTGTGCCTTCTGTATCTTCAACAGATTATTCTTATGAATGGCATAATGGAGACCGTAACGATGGAAATATCATATCTACATCGTATGTAGATGGTGATGTTAACACCTATGGTGGACTCCTTACAGGTAACTCATATATCTATTTGGAGAAAGGCGCACCTGCAGGAAACTATATCTTGAGAGTAAAAGATAATAGTAATGGTTGTGCGTATATATCTAAAGTACAGACTATACCAGAAGTAGAGCCAATAGACTTTGATGTCATTGTAGACGAGAAGTATGACTGTTGTACAGATGGTACATGCAGTACAAACCTTGGTTCGGCAAAGATACAATTCACAGGCACAGCACCAGAGAGATATACCGTTAAGTGGTATGATGGAGCAGGTGCTGAGCTTATGGGCGACTTATCTATAAGTGGTTTGAAACCAGGTAACTATTCAGCGGAGGTCTTTGCAGGAGATAACTCATCTTGTACGAATAAAGTTGAATTCCGTATTACTGAGTTACCTACTATCACAGGTTCGTTTGTTGAGACACCAGTGAAATGTAAGGGAGGACGTGATGGAGAAGCTCTTATAAACTTTACACATCTTCAGGCTAATGTGGAATCAAGTCCAACAGGTGCATCTGAGGCATTGTACAAAGCATTTGACCCTTCTGTAGAGTTTATTATCGAAGAAGTAAGTAAGCCAGTTACCGCAGATGCGATAGGTTGGAAGAAAGTAACAGATTATGTTACAGCTTCAAATTATATCATTGGCAGTCTGAATGATGAAGTAAATGTACAATATCACATCAGGAATGTAGAAACAACAGCTGTTGATGGTCAGAAGTTACACACTCAGCAGTTGAATGTGACAGGTTTGCGTGCAGGTGATTATACTATATACTTCCGTTATGGAGGATATTCACGCTGTGTATATGCAGTTGACTTTGTAGTCACAGAGCCATCAGATCCGCTTGAGATAATCCGCTTGAGAATACAGGATATATCATGTAATGGTGTTCCAGATGGTAGACTTGAGGTGATAGAGATGAAGGGAGGTAATATCTCTGACTACACCAATAGAAGTTTGTATACATACACATTGACAGATGCGTCAGGTGTAGATGTTACTACTACATATCAGAATGCTACAAAATATGTATTTGAGAATTTGCCTAAGGGGGCATATGTCCTTACTGTGACAGATGATAAGGGTTGCTTGGATAGTGAGACATTTACTATCTATGAGCCTGGTGTCATAGAGTTGTCAAAGCCTATATTTGATGTATGTGATGCAACTGTTTCGGCTCATGTACAAGGTGGTTGGAATGGTGTACAAGAATCTGAGAATCCACGCGGACATAAGACAGACTTCTATATGTCGCTTTGGAGAAATGATGGTGATGCCACAACACCTGATTGGAAGCAAGTAAGTGATTGGGAGAGTGTAGAAGATTATTTGATAAACAAGAGCGACAAGCCATTTGGTGTAGATTTGAGTCTTCTTACGGCTACTACTCAGTTTGAGATACGTGTTGAGGGTCGTTGGACTGACGCAGGAGAGTACTATGTCAACGAAAAGAGATATGTTCTCACTCAGAACGAACCAAAATATGTTTGTGAAGAGGATGATATTGTCGATGTAGAACCATTGGTAAAGGTTGAGATAACAGACTATGTCAACTTCTTGTGTTCGGATAATAGCGTAGAAAATGCAGATAACCAAAAGTCTGAAGCAACTATCACAGCTACAGCTCAATTTGGAGGACAGTTGAAACATACTTATGTGTTGTATAAGGTAGAATTAGATCCACTAAATGGAACAGAGGTATCTTCAACATATATAGAGAAAGCAGAGGAGGAAGTAACAGTACGTGGTGATAAGTCTGAGCATACATTCACTTTACAGTCAGGTAAAGCAGGAACATATAAGATACTCGTTTATCCAGGAACTGACGTTTCGGTAGATGCATGTCCTACGACATCGAAGTATGTGACTATAACACAGCCTGTAGATATGCGAGTAGAGGCTCAGGATATAACACCTGATGATGGAACAGGCAAGGGTGCTATCTTGCTTTACGCTATAGAAGGTGGTAATGGTCAGCCATATACGTGGAATTGGTTTAATCAGGATGGAGACTCTGCAGTTGTAAATAATAATAACGTTAACCCACTTACAGGCTTGTTGGTAAAAGTGGCAGCAGGTGATAATAAAGATACTTACACAGTCAAAGTGTCTGATGTCAATGGCTGTTGGTTAGAGAAAGACTTTGATGTATATGGTAACTCATTGCAAGTTGACTATAAGGTAGTAGACAACCCATGTTATCAGGGTCAAGAGGGTAAGATAGTACTTACTATACATGGTAAGGCACCATATAAGATAACACTCGGTGATAATGTAGTTGCTGATGGTATTATGCCAAATGACCCTTCTGCTGTTAATATGGAATACACCATAGGTAGTTTGGCAGCAGGTATTTATACAGTAACAGTAGCAGATGCTAATGGTGTTTCGGTAACAAAAGAGAATATCGTTGTCAAAGACCTTAGTACTATGGAGCAACTCAATGTTACTTCTAACTTGTGTGCTGATGGAACAGGTGAGATAACATATGTCATAAAAGGAGGAGCTACTAAGGGTGCAAATAATTTGGTCAACTATCATTGGTATTTGACAAAAGACGGTGCTTCAGACTATATACGTCAAGGTGTCATAGATAATATAACTGCAACAATAGATACTGTTAGTGGAACAGAGATAAAAGTAACAGGTCTTTCGGCAGGTAAGTATGTCCTTACAGTGTATGACTATAACTCTATAGCAAATGATCCGACAAATGAGAACACATGTAAGATATCATTTGCAGAGGTAGAGCTAACACAGTTTACGTTGAACTTGTTGGTGACACAGCCAGAGTGTGAAACGGGCATACAGAAGGGTGTTCTTGAGGTAGAGACAACGAATGCGCTTGGTGCTCTCCTTTACGCATGGGATAAGTGGAACGAAACAACTAGCGATTGGGAGACAGTACAGACTAACGGAGCTACAGAGCCAAGTAAGCTTACAGGACTTGAGCCAGGCAGATATAGAGTGAGAGTAACTGACGCAGGACGTACAGAGACATTGTGTGATGGTACTGTTGTGCCATGTGAGGATTGTGAGTTGGAAGCAGAAGCAACACTTGACTATGTTAAGACTGTTGACTTTGGTGAGTCAATCATTAAGCCAGAGGCTTGTGCTGGTGATGGAATAAGTGTACAAGCTCTTGTGACACTCAATAATATAGATCCTGCAGATGCAACATTTGTTTGGGGTGGTGGTGCTAATGGATTTAGTAAGGAAGTTAAGATATTCAAAGCAACAGGTAAGACAGGAGAGTATTACCTTGAGGAAGCATATTTGCCAAGTGAATTGGAGGCTGATGGTGTCACACCTCGTGAGGTAGAGTACACGTTGATGGTTCAGACAGGTGACTGTGAATATGTACATGCTGAGAAGGTAATAGGTATCAAGCCTATTACATTTAGCTTGACAACGGCAGATAAGTGTGACTATGAGAATAGAACTATCGATGTAGATATTATCTCGTTGGAAAAGGCAGTAAGCGAATACAACTTTGTATGGACAGGTGATAGTATCAATAATCCATATAAGTGGGATTTGGCAACGAAGACACTCAGTGATGTCGCTAAGGGAGGTAACTATACATTGACTATTACTGATAGAAGTAATATTTCATGTTCTACTTCTAATACAATATTCATACCATCGAAGATATTTATCGAGACGGTGAAGAATCAGAATGTGACATGTGAAGGAAATAATGATGGAGAGATAGAGGTCTTGGCACAACCTGTATACAATGAGTATGGATATACATATTCATGGCAATATGCATCAGGTAATGCTAATGTAGTCCCTGCGACATCGGCATTTGGTGCATGTCCAACGAATGTATATATCCCTGCTACTAAGCCAAACTCGTTAAGAGGTCCATCAGGTTGGTATAAAGTGACAGTGACAAACACTGCTTACAGCTGTTCGGAAACGAAATATATCTACTTGAATCACAATGCAACAACGGCAGATGTTGCAACTATCGACATCCTCAACTGTGCCGATGATGCGAAGAGTGGTGAGATAAGTGTCCGTCCGCGCGGAGGTATAGAGCCATACTCAATAGCAGTACGTGAAGGAACATCAGTACAAGGCATACAAGCACAGAAGAGAGAAAATGTCAAAGAAGATCAACTTGTAGAGTTTGTAGGATTTAAAGCAGGCACATATACTATTGACATAAGAGATGCAAACGGATGTGACTGGGATACAACGATAATGATAAATCAGACACCTCAGGTGGAGGCCGTCTTGACATCGTTTGAGATGACTCAGGGAACCAACAACGGAACAGCATCAATATCTGTAAAGGGCGGAAAAGTTTTGTCGGATGGTTCTTACAGCTATTCTGTTAAGATAGTTAATAACACATCAGGTTCGTCAAAAACAGAAATATTCAACTCCGTAACAACGCAGGAAATAACACTCAATAATCTCGCAGCCGGAGAATATGATATAGAAGTTGTAGACGCAAATAGTGAGAGTGACCCATCATCATGTCGCGCTTCGTTCGTCATGGGCCTCGATGTCAAGACAACAACAATACAACCGAATTGTGAAACATCAAATGATGGAACGATAAGACTTACAGTATCAGGTTATCATGATGCTACAAAGTTGTCATACAAGGTAGAGAGGGACAATGTTGTAGTATATGAGACAGGAAATACACAAGACATAGACGCCGTTATTTCGACCGGAGGAATAGAGTTTAGAAAACTCGAGCCGGGAACATATAGCATAGTAGTAACGGAAACATCAACGACAAACAATGGAATCTATCATGTTGCCGATGTGACACTTGACTATCAGAAAGCGATGGAAGTAAGCATCTCTTCAAAGTCAGATGTGACATGCAACGGAGGAAATGATGGTACAATAACAATCGACGAAAAGACCAACGGCATCACCGGAGGATTGAACTACATGTGGTACAAAGCCACAGCGTTTGATGCAAATGGCGTTCCTATTGATTCGACGGAGTTAGCTTCGACAGAGTGGGTCAAGAGTGGCAGCAGATTCTCGGGATTCTTGGCAGGTACATACAAAGTACGATTGTACGAGGGCAATGACGTCAACGGCTGTTATACAGAGTCAGGTTGGGTGACATTGGACGAAGACCCTGTCGTTGACTTCATGTTGACTATGACAGATGCATGTGACGTGGCAAATCGTAAAGTTGAAGTGTGGGCAAAAGAGGCGTTTACTCAAGATGTTAAATATTCAACATATGTACTCACTCCATCTGGAACAGCCTTTAACAACAATGCAGTAAGTGCCAAGACATATGCCGGACAGACTCTGGATGCAAATGGTTATGTGAAAGTTGCCGAATACAGCAACATCATCAATGGAGGAGACTTTGCAGTGACATTCGTTCCTGCAAGTGGTTGTAAGAATGTGCCGACACATAGTGTAGTGCTCAATGATGAGTTGAAAGTAGAGTTGGTATCTAAGACAGATATTACACATGCACAAAATGCAGAGATACGTGTTAAGGCAACAGGCGGTAATGGCGAAGGCAGTTACTCATACAGTTGGTACAAATATGACGAGAACGCAGGCGCATATCCTCCAAATTCGTCAGCCGAAACGAGAGAACCGATATACGACAACTTGGAGGCAGGCAAATACAAAGTAGTTGTTTCTGACGGAGTATGTATAGCGACATTGTTGGATATAGAAATAGCTTCATATATCGGTTTGACAGTAAGCGCTTCAGCTACGGAAGTATCATGTAATGGCATGTCAGACGCAACCATCACGGCATTGGCAAACGGCGGAAATGCACCATACAGATACCAATGGTACAGAGCTGACGCAAGCAACAATTATGAGATATTGTCGGGTCAGACACAGTCGCAGTTGAAGAACGTATCGGCAGGAAGTTATAAAGTCGTCGTTACAGATAGCAAGGGCGCAAGCAATGAGACAAGTGCGGTAGTAATAGAACCCGTCTCTATAGCGTTCAACTTGATCAAAACACAAGATATATCTTGTGATGGAAAGGACGGTAAGTTGGCAATAGAGTTCGTAGATCCGGATTTGGAGAGAGCTTCAAAACTCGTTGCACCAAATGCAAATAACGAGCAGTCAACATGGGATAGCAACAAACGACAGTTGACGGTAGACTACATGAAGAATGGCGAGTTGCGCAATGTAGTTATAGAGATAGCATGGTCGGGCACTTTGACGAATACAACAAACGCCCTTACACAAGAAGGCCTTGTAAGTGGAAACTATTCAGTTACGGCTACCGTTGTAGCGGCGAGTGGAGCGAAGAACTGTCCGGAGACACGTGCCGTGACATTCGTTCAGCCGATGAACGTGACATATAAAGTTACCAATTCAACATGTTTGGGCAAGAATACAGGTTCTATAGCTGTTAATGTCTCTGGCGGTTCGGGTGATTATCTCTATGCTTGGAGAGACATACAAGGCCCAACTCCGGACAAGTCTGAATTTACTGCACTCAACGTTCGTAATAATCTCGCAGCAGGAACATATTACGTCGTTGTACTTGATAATGTAGCCAGAGACATGAACGGAAATGGTACAACAACAGACCCGAGCGACAATTGCTATTCGGATACGATAGAGATAAATGTTGGCGATAGCTATCCGTTCAGTGTGACAGGAACGAAGACAGACGTTTCATGCTACGAAGAACAGAATGGTACAATAAGTATGGCCGTTCAAGGAGGTTCGGGCAACTACTACTACGATTGGAGTGGTTCGGGAGCCGGCTTGGATAAGACAGACCGCACAAAGAGCAACCAGACAGGACTTGCAAGCGGTACATACATGGTTGTTGTTACAGATAGATACTACGGCTGTAGTGCACAAGAAGAGTTTACTATCGCCGGACCGAAAGAGGAATTGAAGGTCGACGTTGTATCGAATGGCGTGACATGTTTCGGAGCAAGCGATGGCGAGATGACGGTAAAAGTTTCGGGAGGAACAATGCTTATCGGAAGCAACTACAGATATAAGTACACCGATATAAATGGCAAGTCTATTGATGGAACTTTTGTTACAATGGATCTTACAAATCCAACACTCGGAGGCACAGCTATAGTTAATGGCTTGTTGGCAGGAAACTATCTGCTCTATGTTTATGACATTAATGGATGTCAGAAGATAGTAGAGGTAAATATCCCGTCACCGGAAAAGATAGAGGCGACATTCTCTACAACAAACGTGACAGTCAAAGACGCTAATAATGGTAAGTTATCGATAGAGAACATTTCAGGAGGAACAAAGCCTTACAAGATTAAGTGGACAGACGCAAATGGCAATGAACTGCCCAATTCACAAGATCAGTATCTCGTTACAGGATTAGCGGCAGGAAAATATAATGTGACTATTACCGATATAAATGGATGTACGTCGGATACATACGAACTTGTAATCAATGATAATGGATCTCTTGCTGTAACCATTACAACAGAGCCTATCAAATGTTTTGGAGAAGCTACAGGCGTTATCAACGTGATGATAAACAATGGTAAGCGACCATTTGACATTTATGTTGATGATAAGCTCGTACAAGAGGATTATCCGGGAGGAACATTACTCATCTTGGAGGGATACACAGAGGGCACATATCGTGTTCGCGTTGAAGACGTAGAAGGAGGCAAATACGAGCAAGATGCCGTAATAGCTTACGACGGAGTAACATCAAAATTGGCTATAGCTCTTAAGTCAAATGACGTGCCAATCTGTTTCGGTTCTAAGGACGGACATATCGAAGTTGAAATAACCGGCGGTAAATGGGAAAATGACCCAACAGGCGTACCATATTACAAGGAGTTGACAATCTCTCCGGGTGCTATAAAATTGGCTGATGCGTCGAGACCGTCAAGTAGTTATGCAACAAACAACCCAAACAGCCCGATACAGTTGGGAGCCGGAACATACATCGTCACGGTTACAGACTACAATGGTTGTCAGGTGTCGGACGAAGTAGAAATAGTACAATATGACGAGATAAAGATAGAGAACGCCGTAGTGACAGACGTCACTTGTGCCGAAGCAAAAGACGGACGTATTACTAATACCGTTAGCGGAGGTAATGGCAACTTCACTTACAAGTGGGAAGTGAAAGATGGTAACAACTGGAAAGATATACAGGGCGCAGTTACATCTGACATAAACCTTGAAAATGTTGACGGAAATAAGACATATCGCTTGACGGTAACAGATGGCAACAACTGTGAAGCTACAGCAGAGTACTATATAAAAGAGCCTCAAGCCCTTACATATAAGGTGTCGCATATTGATGTCAAGAGCTGTGACCCGAATGCAAACGAAGGAGTCATAATGGTAGAAGTTAAGTATGGAACACCTCCATATATGATAACACTCGACGGAGCAGAGCCGGTAACTACAACAGGATATTACAGATTCGAAAATGTAGCAGTCGGAAAACGTTCGATAAACATTGTAGATGCTAACGGCTGTAGTTCGTTTGTAGATGCAAACGGCAATATATTGCCTAATCCGATATCTGTCGAAATCAAGAAGTACGACGATATGTCGCTTGACATCACAGAATATGTGATGGACGACAGCGAAGGCGGACTTGGAAGCGTGAAATTCAACTTGTCAGGAGGAGTCATAGATCAACACACTCAATCGAAATATGAAATCGTATTGTCAAGTGACAATGTCCCCGGCTTCGACACTCGCGTTGTATCCGGAATTGTCTCGGGTGTGACATCAACGGTTGAGTACTCAGAGCAAAAATGTAAAGCAACATGGGTGACAGACCATTTGGAGGTTGAATTTACAGACCTTGATGCAGGCCAGTACATGATAAATGTCCGAGATCTGAATGCATTACATTCAACATGTGTAGCTGCAGAGTCGTTTGAATTTGACAAGTTAAGAATTGTCTCTTCGATGACAAAATCACCATTCTGTAGAGGCTTGAAAAATGGCGAGATAACCATATCTGTAGATGGAAACCATGGCAATTTGACATATATCTGGTATAAGGAAGACGGAACAGGAACATTTAACCCCATAACAGGACAGACATCAAATGTATTGTCGTCGCTCGAGGAGGGAAAATATAGAGTAGAAGTTTATGATGGAATATTGGACGAAAATGGAATTGATACAGATGTTAATCATAAGGTAGGCAAACTATCGAAAGATTTTGAACTTAAAACAGATAGAGCATACCAGATTAATGAAGTAGTGACAGATCAAGTATGTTATGGTTCTAACACGGGAGCTATCAGCGTCGTAGTAGCAGGAGCTAAACCGGATATAGATTTGATGTACTTCTGGACCGGTCCTAACGGCTTCACATCAAACGAACCAAATATTTCAAATCTAAGAAGCGGATATTACTATTTACAAGTTGTTGACAATGACGGATGTTCGGTAAGCGGTGGCTTTGAAGTTAAGGCAGCGACAGAACTTACATACGGGTTGAAGATAGTAGACGGTTCGGTAGATTGTGAAACAAACGAAAGAAAATTTGAGTTTTACCCACGTCCGGCAGGCGGAACACCATATACAAATGGTGAATCATACAGATATAGCATAGTAGGTCCTGCTAATATTTCATTTAATGGTCCTGACGACTTTGATGACATCGTATTCAATATCAGTGGAGACTATACAATGATAGTCACAGACGCAAACGGATGTGATGTTCGTATGCCGTTTGAAGTACCGGAGGAAATGGACCTCGTGAAGATACCTCCTACGATAGGAAATGTAAGTTGTCACGGTGGAAACGATGGCTATATATCGGTAGACGTTACGGGAGCTGTTAACCCAACGTACAGATGGTTTAAGAAAAATGCTTCTAACCAGTATGTTGAGATTACTGTAGCAGAAAATCCAACAGCCATAACAAGCACAATAGAGAACTTGACGGCAGGAGAGTATCAAGTAGAGATTACTCGAGTAGACCCGTCGGGACAGTTGTGTACTAAGAAGTTTGATGAAGGTTTTAAGGTTGAAGAACCATCAGCAATGACATTTACAGCAACGGCAACAGATGAGACAGGCTGTGGAGATGTAGGAAATGGCAAGATAGCAGTTTCGGTTAAAGGAGGTTCAGCACCATACGTAATGCACTTGTATGGAGACGGCGACGAGAAGAAAATTGTCACATCAACATCTGGCGACTATATCTTCACAGACTTGGCAGGAGAACCAGGTGGAGGTAGATTCTACCAAGTAGAGGTGCTCGACGCTAATGGTTGTATGGCAGTTAAAGAAGGCACGCAAGATGAGTACATAGCAAATGTTGCGGTGAAAAAGTCTGAAGCGTTGATGATAAACAACGCTATAGGAGGAACAATCCTCGACGTCAATTCAACGATAGAGCCGGGTGTTGTATCATTCGATGTGACAGGAGGTAAAAAGAATATCACAGGACAGAACAAGTATCGAATTAATGTAACAACAGCCAATGTCGCTGTTATCTTCGATGCAACATACGAATATGATGCAACGGGAGCTGTAAGCAACATTATCATCGCGAAGACAAACACTGCAGATGACGTTACATCGAACGGCAAGACATTGACAGTAAAGAACCTTAAAGCCGGAGTGTACGAGATTTCGGTACAGGATATAAATGTATTGCCAACGAATTGTACAACACTTGAGCAGGTGAGTGTTAGTCAGTTGCGATTGACATCGACAATAGAAGAACCATCTTGTGAGTCATTGGACAATGGTTCGATAAGCCTTGGTGTTGTAGGAGCGGTGGGTACAGAATTGAGTTACCGATGGTTCTATAATGAGACAGGGTTCACTCAGTTGGACGTAGAGAACAACATGTATGTCATAACGCCTCAAGATGGAGTACATAGTTCATTCGATGACTACAATGCAGCGAATAAGATGTTGCTCAATAGTGTGGTACATCGTAATCTGAAAGCAGGTTACTATACAGTTGTTGTGACAGATAAGGACGATAACGGAGACGTAATAGCACAGGGTGTTATTAAGATTCGAATGAAATACAAAAAGAATCTCTCTCTCATCGAGACTATCATCGACGAACGTTGTTTCGAGGCTAAGGACGGAAGTATAACAGTCACTGTCTTGAACAACGGCGCACCATCGTATGCTAATTACACATATCAGTGGAGTGGCTCGGATATAGAGTTGGAGGGTAACTCTACGATATCAGGATTGGCTCCGGGAGAGTATTTCGTGACGGTGACAGACGAAGAGGGTTGTAGCTTTACAAATACTAAGGAGTATATCATCAAGCCGGCAACGGCTCTTGACTTTACGCTGAATGGATCTATTGATGCACAGTCTTGTGGAGACCAAGATGAATACAAGCGTGTTATCAAGATTCTTGACTCAAGAGGCAATGAGCCTGATTACTCAAATGGTAATAATCCATTCGGAGGCGTTGCGCCGTACAGATTCTCATGGTCAGGAGCAGCTCCGGTGACGAAAGTTCAAGCAGACGAAACGGTTACTTTGGCAAACGGAAATACAATAGATTTGCATCCGGGAGATGTTAAGAACCTTACCAAAGGAGGAATATACAGAGTGACGATGACAGATGCCAACGGTTGTAAGTTGTCGAAAGAGGTCTTTGTTCCTGTAGAGATATTGGTTGACCATGTGGACATTTCATCTATCAGTTGTTGGGGCGGATACGTTCTTGCCGATGACGAGACAGTGATAGTAGAAACAGAGAATGTACAAGAAATACAAGGTGGTGGCTATGAAGTTAAAAATGACTTTATAGTAAATGCAGGAACACCAGATGAGAAGTCAATCTCTGCAGGAGAAATAGTTAAAAAGATTCCGGGATCAAAAGACGGTAAGATAGAGGTCGTACTTGTCGAGGGTAACGAAGTTCCGAGCTACACATGGTATCGCAACACGAAAGACTCAAACGGTAATGATACGTATGATGTTCAGTCTGGCGCATTGTCAACGAAGAGCTCTGTTGAGGGCTTGGATGCCGGCAAGTACTGGGTACATGTAGAGTCAGGTAGTTGCGAGAAATATCTTGGTCCGTTTGAAGTGTCACAGTCGGATAAGCCACTTCATCTCTTGGCAACACCAACGCATATCACTTCATGTTTGAACTCAGAGACAGGACGTATTACAGTAAATGTGACGGGAGGTACAGCTCCGTATTCTATCTACTTCCTCGATGGTAAGGAGAATACAACGCACGAGTCGCACAATGGTTACTTCTTGTTTACTGACTTGAAAGCAGCAACAGGCTTGTATCGTTTGCGAGTGACAGACGCTAATGGTTGTACATATCCATCGGATGGTACATTCGTCAATGTGGATGTCCGTCAGCCGGGAGCTTTGACGATAGCGGTAGACCGTTATCAGATGAACTTGACAACAGGCGATGGTGAGTTGGATTTCCATATTACAGGCGGTGTGGAGAGGCCGACAGATGACGCATCGAAGGGAGCTTACTATCGTTATTACCAGTATGTGCTTACAGGAGAAGGCAATGCTTCGTACAAGGCAGATGTCATCAAATCGTACGTGAATAGAGCACCTGATGACAGCACTATAGAACCAGGCGAGACCGATCCGAATAGTGTAAACTGGATTAAATGGAATGACCTTAATCCGGGTAAATACCTTCTTACTGTATCAGACTACAACTCAGACGGCTATTGCTCTGTTCAGCGTGAGTTTGAGATAGTAGACCTTATTGTCAATACAGACGAGAAGATAAATCCGTCATGTTCATCTAATGCAGCAGATGGTAAGATAGCAATCAGCGTAGAAGGTAACACAGGAGATGTGACATATAAGTGGTATTATCACAAGGACGACAAAGCCAATATGGAACATGTGTCTGATTATGATAATAAGCCTACATTGACAAATCTTCCGGTTGGTTTCTATCGAGTGGAAGTTACTGATGACGGCGTTTATAATCCGGCCGATTACAGAACCGAGATTTATAAAGAGGGAGGTAAGGTTACCGGAGCGAATGTCAAGACACTCGAGTTTACGCTTGACAATAGCCAGAACATCGACTTGGGTAATAAAGATACTGATAATGACGGTATCATAGATTACATGCCATGGACAATCAAGCATCAGACATGTTTTGGTGACGTCTATGACGGTGCTATCACTCCTGTCATAATAGCAGAAAACGAGGAGAACCTGACATATAGCTGGAGCGGACCATCTGGTTTCACATCGAACGAGAAGAACATCAAGGATTTGAAGCCGGGAACATATTACCTCACAGTATCAGACGAACGAGGTTGTTATGCTCGTGAATCAGCAGTTGTGAATGCCGCTTCACCAATAATATTTGAGCTTAAGCCGGAAGATGACTTCTGTGATGTAAATACTCGTAAGTACAGAGTCATTTACAAAGATCAGAACGGAAACGAACAAAATGGAGTGACCGGAGGCTATACAACACAATTACAAACTTACTCATTTGACTGGAGTGGCGAGAGTACGATATCATGGAGTGGCGGAGCACCGGAAGCTGATGGATACCTTGCAACGGGCTTCGTAGAAGGCGGAGTATACACATTGTATGTTCGAGATGCCAACATGTGTCTTGCAACAGCATCAACACCAGAGTTGCATTCAGCGGTAGAAGTGACAGCCGAAGTGATAGATGTCATGTGTAACGCAGGAGCCAACGGACAGATAGACCCAACGATAACAAACGGTATTGGAAACTACAAGTATGCATGGTATAAAGATGTTAATCCGGAGACAACACCGAGTGCAACACCGATAGCTAATACACGTGTGGCGTCAAATCTCGAAGCCGGAACATACTATTTCGTAGTTACTGACTGGGAGAAGTCCGATTGTAGTGGTTGCAGCAAGAATTACTATTATAGTTGGACAATCGTACAACCGGACCAACTCAATGTAGAGGCAACAGCTGTATCTCCGATGTGTTCAGGTGCGGCAGACGGCTCTATAACAGTAGAGGTGTCAGGAGGAGTAAAACCATATAGATACATATGGAACGTAGGATCTACAACGGTAGAAACATCAATACCAAAACTTACCGGAATCACAGCCGGTACATACTTCGTTACAGTGACAGATGCCAACGGATGTAGTAAACAGGACGTTGTGACAGTCGTTGATGCGCAGAGTCTCGAGTTCGACATAGAAGCTACAGCGGTAGATTGTGATGGAGAAAACGGAAAACTCGAGTTGGAGTTTGTAGACCCGAATGTAGTGGTGGGTCAAGACGGCGTGTCGTTGTTCTGGAATGGACCGTCTATTACAACTGCCAATTCGCAGAATATAACCTTGCAAGAGAACCTCAAATCGGGATTATACTCTGTGACGGTAATGCGAAACGGAGGTTGTGCTGTTACAAAGCAGTATACATTCGCAGAGCCGATGAACATGGTCAACTATTCAGTGACAGACAACCGTTGTTCGGGTAGTAAGACTGGCGGTATAACTATAGAAATGATAGGTGGTTCTGGTAGATATAGTTATCACTGGAGTGCATACGACAAAGAGAAAGACGAACCTGATGCTAAACCAATAACACATACCGGATTGGACAATGTTAATGGTGCGTTCCAAGCAGGTCTTATTGCCGGTGTATACTACGTAGAAGTGTCCGATAATGTGAGCAACTGTACAAAAGAATATGGCCCATTTGTCGTAGAGAACACAATGGAACTTACCGTCACAGCCACAAACGGCAAAGAGACATGTGTAGGTTCAAGAGACGGTGTGATAAACGTTGATGTAAGAGGCGGTTCGGGTAACTACACATTCCAATGGTACGGCAACGGAGAAGGAATTGTTGAAGGAGCACAGAATCAATATGCACTTAGCAAGGGTAATTACCAAGTACTTGTTACCGATACACATAACGGATGCGTCGTTTCGGAAAATGTTGAAGTATTCGGCTCTGTAGAACCTCTTGAAATAAATGTGACATCTGTCACAGACGTAGAATGTAACAACGGAAATACAGGTGTCATAAATATCGACATTATCGGAGGTACACCATTTGAAGAAGTGGATCAGAATGGCGATACATGCAGGTATTATAAGATAACATGGGCGCATAAGGTCAATGTAGAAAAAGGTTTGTCGTCAGTAGCAGATCAGTTGAAGGCCGGAACATATCATGTATCGGTTGAAGACCAATACGGATGCGTATCAGAAGAGTATATCACGGTAAGTGAAAATGAGCCGCTGATTTCAACACATCAGGTGACGAACGTAGTGAAAGTAGGAGAACACACCGGTGCAATACGCATAACAGCCATAAGTGGCGGATCGTATCCATACAATACCGAATGGTTCAGATGGGATGGAACAAACGCTAATGGAGATATATGGACACCAGCGGCTACAACGGGTAACGACCTTGAATTGTCGGGACAAAGTGCAGGACTATACAAGTACAAGATAACAGACCGAGCAGGCTGTACGATAGAAAAAGAGGTCGTAATTTCAGATAATGGAGCGTTGCAGGTAGATATCAAAGTAGTGTCAGACGTCATGTGTTATGGTGATGCAACGGGCGTCATAGATGTGAGAATATATAACGGTAAGGCTCCATATACAGTTACGATGAACGGTCTGCTTGTTATGTTTGACGGAGAAGTGCCTCAAGAACCGGGAATCTACAAGCTCGATGAGTTGTATTCAGGAGTCTACACAATAGTTGTTAGCGATGCTAATGGTGCAGAGTTCAAAGAGACAGTGATGATAAGCCAGCCGTCAGAGAGATTGACTCTTACTGTTGAAGAGACAGATGTTCACTGTGCCGGAGAAAACAATGGTACACTAATGGTTACAATTAGCGGAGGAGTACCATTTGTAGCTACAACAGCAACTAACGGATTGGCTGTCGGAGATGAGTATTACACGGTGTACATGAACGGTACTCATGAAATAGAGAAAAATGAAGCCGAGAACGGATATATAATACAAAATCTTGCAACAGGTCAGTATCGATTGAGTGTTGAAGATGCTAATGGCTGTAGCGTTGTTAAGACAGCAAGAGTCACAGAGCATAATAGAGTAGAAGTTGACTTGGTGGAGAAGATTGATGTCCTTTGCAATGGAGAAGCGACAGGTTCTATCGAGGTTCGCGAACGTGGTACAACGAAGCCAATCTTCCATTGGACGGCAATTCCAATACAAGGTTCTGCAACGATGCCTACCGACGTATCTGCAATAAACAGCTCTCGAATCACAGACTTGAAAGCAGGTATTTACGAAGTCGTAGTTGAAGATGGAGAGACAGGCTGTGAGAGCGAACCAATGAGTTTCACCGTTTCTGAACCGGAGGTACTTGAAGCATCGATGACTCCGACAAACGTTACAACATGTCATGGACAAAACGATGGACAGATGACGGTATACATCAAGGGTGGAGTTCGTCCTTATACCATCAAGTTCTACGACAGTCAGAAAGCTTCAGAAGTAGAAACAGTTGAGATACGCACAGGTTTGCACGTCTTCAAGAATCTACAAGGAGGCAGAACATACAAGGCTATTGTATCAGACGCTAATGGTTGTATACATCAGATTTTGGAAGAGTCTGTATCGCAGCCGGAAACCCTAAGTGTATCAGACTTAACATCGTCTATAAGCTGTGAGAATTCAGATGGTGTAATCACACTGAAGATTAACGGTGGTTTAGTCAATGCAGCAGGTCGGAACAACTATCAAATTTCGATAACAGGACCTGTGAATAAGTCGAGGCCGCTTAATGTTGACACTTCTGATGCAAATGCAAGTCGTGAAGTTAAGTTCGAGAACTTGATGGAAGGCACATACATGATAAACGTAGAAGACCTAAACTCATCATCGTTCGACAAGTGCACAACAACGGCAATGGTTGACCTCTCTAATATACACGTGTCTTCAACAGTGACAAGACCAATGTGTATAGGTATCAACGACGGTTCTATCATTCTTGACATAACAGGCAATGAAGGACAATTGACATACAAATGGGAGAAATATGATGGTTCAAATTGGGCAGAGTTAAGCGCAGGTTCTACACTTCAGAATGCAACATCTCTAGGCGAAGGCAAGTACCGTGTGACAATAACAGACAGCGCACGTCCTACATGTAACGTAGTCAGAGAATACGATTTGACATATCAGCGAGTACTCGATGTCACAGCAGCTGTGACACACGAACAATGTCATGGTGCATCTGACGGTACCATAACAGACGTCATCTTGACAGGCTTTGTAGACGAAGACAATGTGACATATCTTTGGTCAGGTGCGGGTATAACAGCATCGACCGTCTCAGCGTCATCGTTGACAGGATTGATGCCGGGAACATATACTCTCACTGTGACAGACAATGTCAACAAATGCGCTGTACAGAAGACGTTTATGGTAGAAGCAGCGGCTCCACAGTTGAAAGTAAATGTTGAGCAGACAAGAAATAGCTGTAAACCATACGACAGAACGATAACAGTCAGAGTGACAGGTGGCGTAGGAACATATCGTTACATAGCAAGTGGACCTATCTCGAGTGTTACATTTGATGGTGCACCGGTGATAGAAACAGATGCTGTTACCGGCGCAGTGACGAAAGTTTATACGTTGTCGAATGTGACACAAGGTGGCGAATACTCATTCACATTCACCGACGCAAACAACTGTTCAGCAACAGAGAGCATAGTGCTTCCGACTACCTTGGAATGGATAGAAGGAGACATCGTGGTAACGCATTTGGATTGTCAAGGCGGTAATCAAGGTGCTATAAACGTTGGCATAAAGGGAGGTGTTGAGCCATATACATACTTGTGGACAAGTGACAAGTTCGCTCAAGGAACAACGATGAATACTCCGGGAATATCAGACCTTGTAGCAGGAGAATACACGCTTGAAGTCACAGACGCAGAAGGTTGCTCTATGACAAGAACATTCACTGTGACAGAGCCAACAGATATTTCTATTAAACTCAATCGTACTCATATTACATGTTACGGAGAAGCAAACGGCTCAATAGCGGCAACCGTAAGCGGCGGTTCATCGCCATACACATACAGATGGAGCAATGGCGCAACGACGCGTACTATAAGCGACCTCGAAAAGGGAACATACACACTTACCGTTACCGATTCTAAGGGCTGTACTGCAAGTCAGTCAATAGATGTCGCAGAACCGGCAGAGATAGACTTTGACTTAGTCCTCGTTGAAGATGTCGACTGCGAGACATCTACGGGAGGTAAGTTGGAAATACAGAATCTTCGCGGAGGCTGGAATCCGGACGCAACAACGGGAATAGGAACTCTGACATATATTTGGTCGGGTGAGTCGATAGGCAACGACGGCAACAGAGACAACCTTGTCGCAGAAAACTTGACAAGTATTCACAATGGTATCTATTCAGTGACAGTCACCGACGCTTCACCGGGACGTAACAAGTGCGCTCTTACAAAGACATACGAATTCCCGACGCCTATCAATGTGACAGCTATACCACATGACGAGACATGTGAAGGTCAGATGGACGGTATCATAGAGGTTGAAGTGACAGGAGGCGTTCAGCCATATACATATACGTGGACTTCTGTCGACGGACGAGGCTATTCTCCAAATGCCGCAGGTCAGTCAGGACTTACAGCCGGTACTTACGTTTTGACAGTGACTGATAGTCGTAAAGATGCTTCGGGCAATGTGGCAAACTGCACAACGAAACCTATAGAAATAGTTGTCGGCAGAACATACAACCTTGTTGTAGACGCTATCATTACTGATGTTAAGTGTTATGGTGGCAACGATGGTTCTGTCCGATTGAATGTAGCCGGAGGTTCGGGAGACTACTCATACCAGTGGATAGGCTCTTGCCCAACGTTAGTACGTGATTCTAAAGACCAGATACAGCTTACACAAGGCGACTATACAGTAACGGTATCGGATAATAAGTATGGTTGTCAGGTGACGAAGACCATACGTATTGACGCACCGGATAAGGTTCTTCGCATTACCGATGTTAAGATAGAAGATATCAAGTGCTACGGTGACAATAAGGGCTCTATAGAGGTGACAGTCGTTGGAGGAACACCAAATCAAGATGGCAGCTATAACTACTTCTGGACAGGTGCAAATGCTTCGTTCGATACGAATAGCAGCAAGGCCGAGAACCTTTTCGCCGGAATGTACAACATTGTAGTTACAGATATCAACGGTTGTATAGCACAGGCTACGGATTTGGGAATCAAGCAACCGTCAGAACCATTGGCAATAACCGTTAAGAGCGTGATTCATAACAATGTCAATGGCGATAGCAAGGGCGAGATAACAGTTTCCGTCTCGGGAGGCTATGGCAATTACCATTATGAATGGTACAACGCAAGTGATATGACAACATCTATTGCGACAGACAAGACCCACATATCCGGATTGGCTACGGGCGACTACATCGTCAGTGTAACAGACGAGAACGGATGTACAGCCGAGTCAGAACGCATACATATCAGTCAGCCGGACGAACCATTGGTAGCTTGGGTGGAGAGTACTAATATCATACCATGTAATGGAGATGCTAATGGTATGATAGACATCGATGTCGTTGGTGGTACGATACCATATACTATAACATGCTACAATGACAATGGTTATGTAGTAGGAGAATCTGTTGCGACATCGTCACTCAATGTCACAGGTCTTGCGCCGGGATATTACACCATATCTGTTAAAGACGCAAATAATGTAGAAGCTAAGTATCAGATAAAGCAGACAGATGGCTCGTATGTCGATGTACGCACTATATTGATAACAGAGCCAATACCTCTTGTATTGACAAAGACAAACAGAACAGATGTGGCATGTTATGGAGAGAACACAGGTTCGTTCACACTCAATGTTACAGGTGGAGTGCCGTCTAATGGAAACTACAGAGTAGAGGTGTCAGGTCCTAACAACTACAGAAATGACAATTCTGCATTTGGTGGCACAGAAACATATAGTGGACTTGCAGCAGGTATCTATACCGTTCGTGTGACAGACGATAGCAAGGTTGATGGTAACTTCGACTACAACAACGACTGTTGGTTGTCAGATACAGTAGCAATCTATCAGCCCGAAGCTCATGTCGAGATGACCCTCGTAGATACAGAACCTAATGCATATATCTGCGAAGGTTCGGAGGTAGAACTTAAGTTGGTAACAAGCAATTGGGACGTTACGAAGAAGCCTCTTAAGGTTAACATTATTCGCGACAACTCAATAGACGATACGACAATAGTTGTTACTATGTCGCCACAGATTATCAAGTTCTCACCGGAGAAGAGTGCACAGTACAACATCACTGCCGTTTACGAAAATGACAGTCAGTGTAGTCGAGGCACATTCAGCGAGGAGGGAATCTTGGTAACAGTCAGACCACGCCCTACATCGTACATCTACGGTGATAGAAATATCTGCTATGGCGACCAAGCAGAAGTGACAATCGACTTCACACCATCAACAACAACAGAGTGGAACTTCGTTGTGACAGATGGTCAATACAACTACAATTTGAAGACAAGCGAAACACCGTACGTCTTCAACTACAACCCTCCACGTCCGGGCAGCTACGAGCTTTCAGTGATATCTGTAAGCGACGACTATTGCGAGGCTGTCGACGTAGACATGAAGGGCAAGTCAAGTATTGTAGTCAATGAGTTGCCAACAGCATACGTCGGAGGCAGCTTGACAATATGTGAAGGAAAGTCGACAGACCTAATGTTTACAATACGAGGCGGTAAGGCTCCATATACATTGTCGTACATGTATATGAAGAATGGCAGCGAAATGGTGCAGACAATAGCCGGTATTGGAGATAACTATAAGAAAGTTGACCCAACGACGAACGAAGAGTATTATGAAGTACCGGCACCGGTATCACCGACCGTGACAACAGAATATGTCCTTCGTGGCGTTGTTGACGCTAATGGCTGTGCAGCAGTGATAAGCAACGACCATGTAACGATAGCCGTTATGCCGTTGCCGGGTGTGCCGACAGAAATAATCGGCGACGATGTTGTATGTCAGGGACAGTCAGCCGTTAAGTTCATGACGCCGGAGGTGGAACATGCAACAGGTTACGAATGGGATTTGCCCGAGGGCATGAAGATTTTGTCAGGCGATGGCTCTCGAGTGATAACTGTTGATGTTGCTGATGATTGCGAAGGTGGCATATTGAAGGTGAGAGCTGTTAACGATTGTGAAGGCAGCGAATGGAGAGAACTCCTCGTTTCGGTTAATCACCTGCCTGTAGTACCTGGTGCTATAGTTTCTGAAGCTAATTACTGTCAGGGACAAAAGAACATACGTATCAGCGTTCCGGCTATTAAGTATGCAACACTTTACGAATGGGATCTTCCTGCCGGATTTACTGTTATGTCGGGAGACGGATCAGCGGCTATCGTTGTTGATGTTGATGATGCAATGTCGAACATCAGCGGAGTCATCAAAGTACGCGGTGTTAATGACTGTGGCGTCGGAGAATGGTCTGCCGCTAATCCGGTAAGAGTCAACCCTCTTCCGTTGGGAGTCTCAGCCGGTACGGATATGAATGTTTGTTCAACAGTGACAACGATAACAGGTACATGGGACGAAGCAACGTCAACAGGCTTGTGGGAAGTTGTTCGTGGAGGTGTGACGCTCAGTCAATCTGCAGACCCAACAGCGAAGTCTATTGCTCTTGAAAACCTCTCTCAGGGCGATAACATACTCCGTCTCACAGTGACAACAACAGAAGGTTGTGTCGTTACAGATGAAGTGACTATCAGAAACAACCAACTCAACGTGACAGCTCGTCCAATACAGACGCTAATCTGTGATGGCAAGACAGAACTACAAGGCACAAGATTGCCGGATAATTGTACAGGTCTCTGGACCGTTGAGAGTGGCTCTGGAGAGTTCGTCAATGCTCATGAGAATAGGACAGAGATATTCAACCTCGTACAAGGAGAGACAGTTGTGAAGTGGACTATAACACAATATGGCTGTGAGTCAAGTGCAGAAGTGACGCTCAACAACACAATGCCGGACGCTCCCGTTGTTACTATCAACGACCAAACAGTGGTTAATGAAACGCTTGTAGACGCAACGACAGGCCTTTACCGTTATGTGGTTTGTGGAACAGACGTCAAACTGGAAGGTAACGCTGTTACAACATTCGGACAGACAGGCGTCTGGGAACGAGTGACGGGTGGAGGAGACATCGACCATACAGAGAATGTCTTTGTACAGAATGTCACAGGATTGACTTTTGGAGACAATATCTTCCGTTATACAATATCTAATGGTAGCTGTTCGCGCAGTATCATGGTCAACATCTTCAACGCACAGCTCAATGTGAAGACAATGAACGATGTGGCAACATGTGAAGATGAGGTTTATATAACAGCCTCAGAATTACAGCCGGGACAAATAGGACATTGGGAGGTTGTTGCACCATCACGTGCTACATTCGACAATGCATGGAAGTCCGCGACTAAGGTTACCAACATGAGCCGTGGAGCCGTGAAGATGTTGTGGATAGTGAATAACGAAGGCTGTTTGAGCCACGACACACTTACTATCACCAACAATGCCGTGACACAAGCTACAACACAAGCTCCACTTACTGTTTGTGATGGCGAGACATCATTCACCGGCAATGCTATAAACAGCGAGTTTGAGACAGGACAGTGGATTCGTATCTCTGGATATGCAGAGTTGGAAGACGAAAACGATCCTAACACTGTAGCACGTAACTTCGACAGAGGAAAGAATGTCTTCCGTTGGACAATAAGTTCTAAGAGCGGAGGTTGTACAAGCTATGCAGATCAGATAGTTTATAACAACGCAATAGACGTCAATGCAGGTCTTGATACAGCAGTATGTACGTCATACACTACGATACGAGCTATCACACCGAGAGTAAATGGCGAATGGTCTGTTGGTGCAGTAGGTACAGCTACGATAGAGAACGTAGAGTCAGCAACGACGAATGTCGGTGGTTTGAGTTATGGCGAGAATCATCTTGTATGGACGGTATCGCAGAACGGCTGTTCTTCGTCAGACACGGTTAAGATTATCAACAACGCACCTCGTTTCGTTGACGAATATGTTGTTAATCCGGGCGGAGATAATATCAATGCCGGAGCAACTCCGAGCGTGACACTCAATGCAACAGCAGTAGTGCCTGGTTATGGCGAAGGAACATGGATACTTGGTACAGGAGGTGGAGACATAGCTCCGGACCAGATACACAATCCTAATGCAGTTGTCACAAACCTTGTAAACGGAACAAGCACATTTAAGTGGCGAGTAGAAAATAAAGGTTGTGTCGTTGAAGACGAAGTAGAGATTACCTATGGTAATATTACAGCGGCAGAGGCGGGTATTCATGTCTATGACCTCTGTGGCGATACATATTCGTTGTCAGCAAACGGACCATTCAATGGTATCGGACAATGGAGTGTTATCTACGGTAGTGGACAGTTTGACGACGTAAGCAATCCAAAGACAAAGGTTCGCGGATTGCAGAAAGGACGTAACACTCTCCAATGGAAGATAACATACAACTCAGACGTGTCAGTCGACACTATTCAGATTTGGAATATGTCAGTTACAGATGCGTATGCCGGAACAGACCGCACAATCTGTACATATGACTACGAGCTACAAGGTAATGCACCAAAGGAGGATAAACTCATTATTCATAAGATGGAAGGAGGAGTGTCTTCAACTATTGAAGTGCTTTACTTGCAAGAATGGGAACTTATATCGGGTGGATGTGAATTTGACTATCCGGCAAACTTCAGTGGCGATAAGTCAAAGATTCAGCCTAAGAACATTCAAAATGCGAAAGCTGTAAACTTGAAGCAAGGATACAACAAGTTGGTATACAAAATGTACAACGTCATAGATGATCGTAAACTCTGTTTCAGTGCCGATACCGTAGTTATCCAAAATGACAAGGCAGATGAGGCATACGCTTGTGGATTGAACAACGAGTGTGATACCATCTATACATGTACAGGTGCGGCACGTCTATATCCAAACTCACCTACTTACGGTGAAGGAGGCTGGCGAGTAGCAAGCGGAGGTTCGGGTAACTTCAACGACAACGACGTCTACAACCTTGGTCAAGGAGCAAATTCACTCATTTGGGAGATTGTGACAGAGACAGGAGGTCAGTGTAACTCTGCTGACACGGTAGTCGTTGTCAATAATACACCTACACCGGCAGATGCAGGACCAGATGATCCACTCGCTGTCTGCGGCTCTACAAGTACACTCTCAGGTAACAAGCCTATGTACTTCACTCGTGCATACTGGGAACTTATCGAAGGTGGAGGTCAGTTTATAGACCCTGCGACAGGTGACACTGTAAGTCGTGTGGAACTTCGTCATAATGACGGAACGGAGAACCAAACAGTGAAAGTAGTAAACCTCGCCTTTGGCAACAACCGCTTCCGTTGGGTAGTAGAAAATGAAGGCTGTCAGTCATCAGACGAGACGATTCTTAACAATATCTTCATAAAGGCCGAGGCAGGCGATGTATCACCGTTGTGTGTTGACTCGGTACGACTTACAGCCAACAATCCGGCTCCGGGCGTAGGCATGTGGTCTATCATGGGTGGCAACGGCAGAGGCTCGTTCGAAGACCCGACAGACCCACACACTATAGTACGAAACCTCGGAAATGGATACAATAAATTGTTGTGGACCGTCAACTATCTTGAATGCCCATCGGTTGATACCGTGGTGGTCCTTAATAACAGTGCAACAGAAGCTCAGATATCGGGCGGACCACAAAGTCTGTGTGATGTCAACTCAACGATACTTACTGCGGCACCACTTGTGGCAAGTGAAGACTCTTCATGGTATGAATATGGCTATTGGGAGATAGCTGAGGGCGGAGGTATATTCCTCAACGATTCAAGCAACACTACGATTGTTAAGGATATACCATTCAACAAAGACGGAAACCGTTATCGTTGGACTATCATACGCTATCATAAGGAGTCTAACTTTAAGTGTATCTCTCGTGACGATGTCTTGGTAGAGTACAACAAGGTTGAAGCCTATGCAGGCGAAGACCAAGCGTTGTGTGCAGACAAAATAGTCCTTGCAGCTCATAGTGCCGGCATCGGAACAGGACGTTGGTCAATAGCGGGAGCCGCTTCGTCGGGAACGTTCGCAGATGAGACAGATCCGACAACGGAGATTACCGGACTCGGACGAGGAGAGAACATCTTACGTTGGACAACTTCTTATAAGGGTTGTGAGGACTATGACGAAGTCTCTATTATCAACGGTTTGCCATCGTCTCCTTATGCGGGACAGCCTCAAGAGTCATGTTATGATGAAGTCGTGCTCGAAGCACATCCCGTAGAAGATGGCGAGATAGGAACTTGGTCTACAATAGCAGGCGCAAACCTTTGGACTGAGGATAATATACACGACCCTCATGCGAATATTACGACAGATAAGGGCGACAACACATTCCGTTGGACTATAACAAAAGAGACACCAATATACCGAGGCGTTGATGAAAACGGAAACCCGTTCTATGACCCATTGAAGTGTTCTCTCTCTGATGATGTGCTTATTCAGAATCAACGTCCGTCAGAACCATTCGCAGGTCTTGACCAAGCTATATGTTCTAACTCGTATGAGTTGAAGGCTGTTACGCCGTCATTCGGACAAGGCTTGTGGACAATAGAAGAGGGAGGCGGAAAGATCGTCGATCCTAATAGTCCGGAGACAATGGTTACCAACCTTGCATATGGAAGGACACGATTTAAGTGGACATTGACAGTCGACAACAACTGTCCAATCTTTAAGGAAGTGGTTATCATCAATGGTTCGCCCTCGGATGCCGATGCCGGTCCGGATACTGAGGATTGTAGTTCAGAATCTGTTCTTGATGCGAATATACCTTCTGTCGGAGAAGGAATGTGGTCTATCCTTTCAGGTGCCGAAGGGACATTGGAAGACCCATTGAATCCGAAGACAGCCGTTAAAAACCTTATCTTCGGTGAAAACAAATTCCTTTGGGTTATCACCAACACTACATTGGGTCTTGATGGCAATACATTCCAATGTACGTCAAAAGATACCGTGAGTGTATGGAATATGATACCGGATCAGGCAGATGCAGCAGATGACCAGATAAAGTGTAAAGACTATACTGTGATGAATGCAAATCGTCCGACTGTCGGTCATGGTTATTGGCGACTCCTTCAGGGTGCCGGCGAGTTCAAGGACTCAACAGATGCTAAGACTTCTGTGACAGGCCTTGGCTATGGAGAGAACATCTTCCGCTGGACAATATCATTTGGCGAGTGCGTGACAGAAGACGATGTAGTGGTATATAGCCAAAAAGCAGAACCTTATGCAGGAGAGAACGATATAACATATACCGACTCGTACCGACTCAACGCAGGCAATCCAGGACGTCTGCCGGGCTATTGGCAGCATCTGGGTTCATCGAAAGAGATAGCGTTTGAAGATTCTTCAGACTATCACACTACAGTGACTGGATTAGCACGAGGAGTGAACACATTCCGATGGGTAATAGATGTCGATGAATGTCATACATTCGACGAGGTGTCTATCGTATATAAGGTAGTTCCGGCATCCAGATTTACGGCCGATACATTGCAGGGTTGTTCTCCTCTTACTGTTCGCTTCTCAGACGAATCAATAGAAGCTAAGCAGTATAAGTGGGACTTCGGCGATGGCACAACATCTAACATACGAAACCCAATGCATACGTTCAGCTTGCCAGGCAACTACGAAGTGACACTTACAGTGCCGGGACCTGACGGAAAAGACTCTAAGTACTCACAGTTCGTCAGAGTCTATGGACATCCGATAGCAAGTTTCGACGCTGCACCGCAGTTGGTATACATGCCAGACGATAAGGTTTACTTCGTCAACCATTCTGATGGCGCAAGCGAGTACGAATGGTCATTTGGCGATGGTGGTTACTCAGACGAAAAGAACCCATCGTACTTGTATAGTGGAGAAGGTCTATATACTGTAACACTCCGAGTATGGAATGAATACGGTTGTGACGCTGACACTACGAAGGAGAGCTTTATTGAGGCTCGCAGAGGTGGATTCATAGTATTCCCGAATACGTTTGCACCTCGAGATGAGTTGAATGGCAATGTTAGCATCTTCGGTGTTAATGCAACGTTCCGACCAGTATATCAAGATGTAACATCGTTCCACATGCAGATATTCAACCGTTGGGGTCAGTTAGTCTTTGAGACAGATGATATCAACGAGGGTTGGGACGGACGCTTCAATGGTGATATAGCACCGGAAGGGGTCTATGTTTGGATTGCTAAGGGCCGATTTGTCAGTGGCAAGGAGTACAACAAGTCAGGTCAAGTGCTAATAGTTAAGTAGAGTAGAGATGAACAGATTGTATAGAATAGCGGTAATTATAATGATGATTCTTGCACCTGCATTCGTGCAGGCGCAGGACGTCACATTCTCTCAAACCTATGAAACACCGCTTTATCTGAGCCCTTCGTTTACAGGTTTGACGAATGGTTGTAGAATAAGTCTGACATACAGAAACCAATGGCCGGGAATAGGCACTGCGTATCAGAACTATCTCTTATGCGCAGACCATTTCCTTGAAAGATATAGCAGTGGCATAGGCCTTATGTGGCTGTGTGACAACCAAGGCAAGGGCCTGCTTACAGACAATAAGGTGTCACTCCTTTATGCCTATGAGTTTGCTATCAATAAGTCTTTGTTCGTTCGTCCGGGAATATCGTTCACCTTCGGACAGCGTAAGCTCGACCAATCGAAGATGATAACATATACTGACATCACTGCAGATGGTAAGTATGTGACTGGAGGTTCGTCTATTGAGTTTGACCGAACTAAGGCATCGCACGTAGACGCCGGAGCTTCTGTAATGCTGTATAATGATTTCTTTTGGGCAGGTGCTTCATTCGATCACCTCACTCAGCCCGATGTGTCATTCACTGATGTGAAGGATAAGATAGGAATGAAGATAACAGCATTTGCAGGTTACAAGCTGACTTATCAAGAGTATTACAGAGGAGCAGAGCCAAAGACGATGACATTTGCAGTCAACTATAAGCACCAATATTCGTTCAATCAGTTGGAGTTGGGCGCTTATTGGTACTATGCACCAATAGAGGTCGGTGTTGCATATCGCGGTCTCTTCTTCCAAATGGCAGGAGAAATCAATAATATAGACGCTATCATACCTAATATAGGTGTGAATATTGGTTCTTTGCGTATTGCATACTCTTATGATATGACGTTGTCGGATCTTAGTGCCTTTGGTAATGGTTCTCATGAAGTGTCCTTACAATATCGTATCATTCCGAGCGATGTTAAGCGACGTACATATAAGATGAAGCCTGTGCCATGTACAGAGCCTATTATGGGGTATAGTTACTCTGGAAAAGGTAAGAACAGAAGCGTCAGACGAAGTTATTTGCAACGTTAGTGCGTAATTTGTTTGTGATTCTTGTGTAATTATTATACATTTGCCTTCGAAATATAAAGCGTATCTCTCGTTGAACCGCTTACGGTGGTTTATGACGATAAAATAGAATGTGTATATGAAGAAAACATTACTTATGGTAAGTGCCGCTGTTGCCATGATGGTCGCAGTAGGATGTCAGGCTCCACAGCAGAATGTAGCTGTAGCCTCAACAAATGGTGAATCTGTAGAGTTGTCAGTAGCATACATCAACACTGACTCTTTGATTTTGAATTATGACTATGCAAAGAAGATAAGTGAAGAACTCTTGAGCAAAGAGGAGTCTTCTCGTGCAGAGTTAAACCAAAAGGGTCGCGTATTTCAGCAAGAAGTAGCAGAGTTCCAACGTAAGGTTCAGAACAACGGATTCCTCTCTGTTGACCGTGCTCAAAAAGAACAAGAGCGTTTGGCTAAGAAGGAGCAGGAACTTGCAGAGTTGCAACAGAAGTTGTCAGAAGACCTTATGCGTCAGCAGCAAACTTTCAATATGGAATTGCGTGACACCCTTACAATGTTCTTAGAATCATGGGCAAAGGATAAGTACAAACTCATTCTCTCTAACAACATGGGTGATAATGTGCTTTACAGCGCTCCGGGTGTAGACGTTACAAACGAAGTTGTAGAGATATTAAATGCTCGTTATAGCGCAGCTAAGAAGTAATTTATATATAGTCGTCAGTAGCAGATTAAAAAGAAATAAGAAAGCCCGTCTCGAAAGTATAGTGGAGACGGGCTTTTCTTGTATATAGTCAATGCTAAAAAGATACTGAATAGTGAAAATATTGTGCTTGGAATTTGGATTATATATTGTTGGAAAATTATAATTATGTTTACTATAAGTGGTGTGAGTTACTGACTCAACGCTGGATGAGTTACTGACTCAACGCTGGATGAGTTACAGACTCAACTCTGTGTGAGTTACAGACTCAACGCTGTGTGAGTTACTGACTCAAAGAGGTGTGAGTAGTAGACTTAAAGAGGTCTTTACATTGTCGTAGCTGATGGTGTGAGTAAGAGGATAGTTGTGAAGTAAGCATTTGAAATAATACAATAGATATAGGGCGTGCTCGGCAGATGTCGGGTGCGCCCTTTGTATGAAGAGGAGTGTTAGACCTCTTTCGATGAGCCGAACAAATGGTTTACTTTGCCATGGCGGGAAATGGTCTATGCAAACAAACGCCTATATGATAATATCACCTCTATGGGCAATACATTTATTAAAAGATACTTGTAAAAAAGAAAACAAACGTATACTTTTGTTGTGTCGTGGTAAGCACATACGTCAAACGGACGTATTTATCATGACAACAGATATACAAAAAAGGCGTTTGCTACGCTTTGGGTTTTGACTAACTACACAAGGAATTTATGTTTTGCTTAATCAAGATCAAATGTAGTACAGGACTTCACGTTTTTTTTGTGTTTGTTTGAGAAGAATAATAAAACAGCGAATGTCTGGAAGTCCTACGTTCTAAACAAAAGTTTATATGATAAAAAGATTACAAATTACATTGTTGGCATTGTTTGTCAGTGTTTGGGCAATGGCATCGGAGACGAGTGTCAAGAATGCAGATGGTGTTGAGATTTGGTATGACTTTGATAGTAATACCAATACAGCGAGTGTGACGTATAGGGGAGAGGGATATTATACATACGCCGATGAGTACACTGGAAATGTAGTTATACCATCAAAGGTGACGTATGAAGACGAGGAGTATAGTGTGACAAAGATAGGAGATTCTGCTTTCAATGGTTGTAGCTCTCTTACAAGCATAACGCTACCCGAGAGTGTGACGGAGATAGGAGAGTGGACTTTCTATGGTTGTAGCTCTCTTACAAGCGTAACGATACCAGAGAGTGTGACATCGATAGGATGTATGGCTTTCGGTAGTTGTAGTTCTCTTACAAGCATAACGATACCTGAGAGTGTGACGGAGATAGAAGTTTCTGCTTTCGGTGGCTGTTACAGACTTTATGAAGTTTACAACAAGTCAAATCTTACTATCACAGCAGGAAGTAGCGAAAATGGTTTAGTTGCATATTATGCAAAGAATGTATATACAGATGAGTCAGGGGAGAGAAAATTACATACAGTAGGAGATTATATCTTTTATGTAGATGAAGATAATATTGAATTGCTTGTATACTTAGGTGATGAGACAGCTATTACATTGCCATCAGATTATGAAGGTAAGAACTACAAGATAGGAGAGAAGGCTTTCTCTGGTTGTAGTTCTCTTACAAGCATAACGATACCCGAGGGTGTAACAGAGATAGGAAATCGTGCTTTCTCTAGTTGTAGTTCTCTTACAAGCATAACGATACCCGAGGGTGTAACAGAGATAGGAGAGAGTGCTTTCGCTGGTTGTAGCTCTCTTACAAGCATAACGATACCCGAGGGTGTAACAGAGATAGGAGATTATGCTTTCGCTGATTGTAGCTCTCTTACAAGCATAACGATACCCAAGAGTGTGACAGAGATAGGAAGTTTTGCTTTCGCAGGTTGTAGCTCTCTTGCAAGCATAACGATACCTGAGAGTGTGACAGAGATAGGAGAGAATGCTTTCAATGGTTGTTATAAACTTTATGAAGTTTACAACAAGTCAAATCTTACTATCACAGCTGGAAGTAGCGAAAATGGTTATGTTGCATATTATGCAAAG
>CALAUL010000071.1 GCA_937892255.1 uncultured Bacteroidales bacterium
AGTTGGCCAGAGCAGCTGATTTGTAATCAGCTGGTCGGGGGTTCGAATCCCTCCACAGGCTCCATTTGCGGGAATAGCTCAGTTGATAGAGCATCAGCCTTCCAAGCTGAGGGTCGCGGGTTTGAGCCCCGTTTCCCGCTCTAAAAGAGACATACAATCATTGTTGTGTGTCTCTTTTTTTTGTTAGGGGTTATAGTGTGGTATTCCTAATAAAACCACGCGATTTCCAAGTTGAAATAAAATACAATCATCTTCTAACTTTTTACTTTTATTGCGATGTAGATATTTTTTCATCGTGATGAAAAAATATGAGCAAAAAAAGAAGGCGAGACATAAGCCCCGCACTTAAATGTTTTCACAACGGAATAATCCTTATTGTGAATTGGTTCAAATTTGTGTTGCAATTATAAAACATATTTTTTAAATTGCAAAGCATTTTTTAGAAAAATAAATGTTAATTGTATTATAGGAAAGATTATGAAAAAGATATTAGGTCTTGATTTAGGCACAAATTCAATAGGTTGGGCGGTAGTTCAAGGAGAGAAAATAGAGGATACCCAATCGGGAAATACAGTTATAAAACCTATAGCAATAGAGGCGGCAAATAGTCGAATTATTCCTATGGATGCGGCTATATTAGGTGATTTTGATAGAGGTAATTCTGTGTCTCAAACGGCGGAAAGGACAAGATATAGAGGAATGCGTAGGTTGAGAGAACGTTTTTTATTGAGAAGGGAAAGATTGCATAGAGTGTTGGATTTGATGTCATTTTTGCCAAAGCATTATTCATCAAAACTCACTCGTTATGGTAAATTTTCGGATGATTCAGAACCTAAAGTAGCATGGTGTAAATCGGAATCGGGTAACAATGAGTTTGTATTTAAGAGTTCATTTGATGAGATGGTAGCAGAGTTTATGAAGTATCATCCCACAATAGAAAGGATTCCTTATGATTGGACTATATATTATTTGCGAAAGAAAGGTCTCTATAATGCTTTGACAAAAGAAGAATTGTCATGGATATTGCTTAATTTTAATCAGAAGCGTGGATATTATCAACTTCGTGGTGAGGGTGATGATGTGGATAAGACCAAAGAGGTTAAATTCTACGCTTTGAAGGTTTTACGAGTAGAAGCTACTGATGAAAAGAAAGGAAATGATACGTGGTATAATGTCCATTTGGAAAATGGAATGGTGTATCGTCGTTCGAGTAAGGTGCCTTTAGATTGGGAAGGTAAGATTAAGGAGTTTATCGTAACAACAGATTTGAATGAAGATGGGACGTATAAGACAGATAAAGATGGTAATGTGAAACGTTCGTTTAGAGCGCCAAAGGAAGATGATTGGGGGCTTTTAAAAGTTAAGACAGAGTCAGATATAGATGAAAGTGGTAAAACGGTAGGTTGCTATATATATGATTCGTTGTTACATAATCCTCATCAGAAGATAAATGGTGCGTTGGTGCGTACTATTGAACGTAAGTATTATAAGGAAGAGATACGACGTATCTTGGATAAACAGAAGGAGTTTATTCCAGAGCTGAATGATGTGGAGCTATATAAAAAATGTACAAAGGAGTTGTATTCGATGAATAATGTTCATCGCTCAAGTATTGAAAAAAGGGATTTTACATATCTTTTTGTAGATGATATATTGTTCTATCAAAGGCCGTTGAAGAGTAAGAAGTCGCAAATTTCTGATTGTCCGTATGAAAAGTATAAATATTATAAAACTAATGAGCAAGGAGAAAAGGTAGAGTGTGTACAGCGTATTAAGAGTATACCCAAATCACATCCGTTGTATCAAGAATTTAGATTGTGGCAGTTTGTGCAGAATTTGAAGATATATCAACGGGAGAAGATGGTAAATGGTAAGTTATGCTTGGATGTTGATGTTACAAGTGATTTTTTAAGGACAGAAGATGATGTTGTGGCGTTGTTTGATTGGCTCAATGAAAGAAAGTCAATCAAACAAGATGTATTGTTCGTTTCTTATTTTAAAATGAAGAAGAAAGATGGTCTTTCTTCGTATCGTTGGAATTATGTTGAAGAAAGGGAATATCCATGTAATGAGACGAGGAGTGAGATTGTTGATTTGCTGAAGAAGGTAGAAGTAAGTGATTCTTTTTTGACTAAAGAAAAAGAAGAGGCTTTGTGGCATATCATGTATTCGGTAGAAGATAGGTATGAGTACAAGAAGGCTGTTACTAAATTTGCTATTAAAAATCAATTGCCAGAAAAGTTTATAGAGGAGTTTTCAAAGATAAGATCATTTGAAAAGGAGTATGGCTCGTATTCGGTGAAAGCGACAAAGAAACTTTTAACATTAATGAGAATGGGTAAGTATTGGAGTGAAGATGCGATAGATATTCATACGAGAGAGCGTATTAATAAGATTATAGATGGGGAATATGATGAAAAAATAAGTGATAGAGTGAGAGAAAAGGTTGAGCATCTGACTGATTTTTCTATGTTTAGAGGACTTCCTTTGTGGGTAGCTTGTTACGTGGTGTATAATCGTCATTCAGAGAGTAATGATGTAGTGAAGTGGGAAAAGCCTGAGGATATTGATGCTTATTTGAAGTCATTTAAACAGCATTCTATGCGTAATCCGATAGTGGAGCAAGTGGTAACCGAAACACTTCGTACGGTTCGTGATATTTGGAAGCAGGTTGGGCGGATAGATGAGATACATGTAGAGCTGGGTAGAGAGATGAAGAATCCAGCAGATAAACGAAAGAGAATGACAGAGAGAATTTTAGAGAATGAGAATACTAATCTGCGTATAAAGGCATTGTTGGCAGAACTAAAGAACTCGGAGTACAATGTTGAAAATGTGCGTCCGTATTCACCTTCTCAACAAGATATTTTAAAGATTTACGAAGAGTATGCTCTGGATAATTTGACAAAGGAAGATAAAGAGTATGAGTTTGTTAGCAAAATATCTAAGATTTCAAATCCAACAAAGAGTGAAATTATTAGATACAAAGCTTGGCTTGAACAACAGTATCGCTCACCATACACTGGAGAGATGATACCTTTGTCTAAACTTTTTACGAGTGCATACGAGATAGAACATGTTATTCCTCAGTCACGATATTTTGATGACTCGTTAAGTAACAAGGTTATTTGTGAGTCAGAGGTAAACAAACTTAAAGATAATATGTTAGGTTATGAGTTTGTTAAGAAGCATGGAGGTGAGATTGTTACACTTACAGGAGGTAAGACGGTAAAAGTTTTTTCGGTGGAACAATACGAGGCTTTTGTTACTAAATATTTTTCAGGGACTAAGAAAAAAAGACTTTTGATGTCTGATATTCCTGATGGTTTTATAGAGCGTCAGTTGAATGATAGTCGCTATATAAGTAAGTTTATCAAAGGCTTACTTTCTAATATAGTTCGTGAAAAGATTGGAGACGGAGAGTATGAGCAAGAGGCTATTTCTAAAAATCTTATTACTTGTACTGGAGGGGTGACTGACTGTTTGAAAAAAGAGTGGGGGATAAATGATGTATGGAATAGAATTATTCTTCCTCGTTTTGAAAGGTTGAATAGATTAACAGACACTGAAAATTTTACAGCTGTTAACCAACAAGGTCATTTGATTCCAAATATGCCTTTAGAGTTACAGAGAGGGTTTAACAAAAAACGTATAGATCATCGTCATCATGCTATGGATGCTATTGTTATAGCATGTGCAACACGTAGTCATGTTAATTTGTTGAACAATGAGTCGGCACATTCTAAAAACAAAGCTAATCGTTATCAGTTGTCAAGTAAGTTAAGACGTCAAGAGGAGGTGATTATTAATGGAGAGAAACGAAAGGTATTCAAGGAGTTTTATAAGCCATGGGAATCATTTACTATAGATGTTCAAAAGGTACTTGAGAATATGGTGGTAAGTTTTAAGCAGAACTTACGTGTGATAAATAAGACTGTGAACAAGTACGAGCATTATGATGATAAAGGTAAAAAGAAGATAGTAAAGCAGGTTAAGGGAGATAGTTGGGCAATTAGGAAGTCGATGCATAAGGATACAGTTTTTGGTGAGGTCAATTTGCGTAGAGTGAAAGAGGTACGTCTTGGTGATGCTTTGTCAGATGTAAAGGCGATAGTGAATAAGGAATTGAAGAATAAGATTTACGAGCTTAGAGAAGAGGGTCTGAATGATAAGGCGATAGAGAAGTACTTTGCAGATAATAAAGATGTGTGGTCAGAGTGTGCGTCTGGAAAGGTGTCGGTATACTACTTTACAAAGGAGACAAATGATAGATTCTTTGCTACAAGAAAAGTATTGGATACTTCATTCAAAAAAGATAAGATAAAAAGTGGGGTTACAGATACAGGTATTCAAAAGATTCTTTTGGCTCATTTGGAGGCAAAAGGGGATGATGCAGAGATTGCTTTTTCTCCTGATGGAATAGATGAGATGAATAAGAATATTATTCATCTAAATGGAGGTAAGAAGCATCATCCTATATACAAGGTGCGAGTATATGAAAAGGCGGATAAGTTTGCTGTAGGAACAAAGGGAAATAAGAGTAAAAAGTTCGTAGAAGCGGCTAAAGGAACAAATTTGTTTTTTGCAGTTTATTCTATTGAAAAGACAGACAAGAAGAGTGGAGAAAAGCAGGTGATACGTACTTATGCAACTGCACCTCTTAATATGGTTATAGAGTGTCAGAAGATGAGTGCTCAGAAATGGAGAGATACTTTAGATGTTATGCTGAAGGAAAAAGGGTATGTGGAGTCAAGTGCAAAGTTGCTCTTTATTCTCTCTCCTAATGATTTGGTGTATTTGCCTACAAAGGAGGAATTGAAGAATGGTATTGGAGAGATAGACAAGACGAGAATATATAAAATGGTATCATCATCTGGACCTCAATGTTTCTTTATAGGAGATAAAGTCGCATCGGCTATTGTTAACAAAGTAGAGTATTCTGCTTTGAATAAGATGGAAAGGGCAGAGACAGGAGAAATGATAAAGGAAATATGTATTCCGATTAAAGTAGATCGACTTGGGAATATTATAGAAATAAACTGAGAGAAGAGTTGAAATGTGGATATAAAAGATGATTGTTGTATAGTACAGCAATCATCTTTAAGGTAATATTATAGAAAAATGTATTTACTGAATGCTACCTAATTATTCTTTTTGTTACTAAATATCAATAAATATGATTAAGCGAACGCTCTATTTTGGTAATCCGGCTTATCTTAGTATGGCTTACGAACAGTTGGTTATTAAGCTTCCTGAGGTAGAGTCCAATAAATCTATTCCTGACTCAATGAAAAAAGAGTCAACCAGAACTGTTCCTATAGAAGATATAGGTTTTGTGATATTGGATAATAATAGAATTACTATTACGCATAGTTTGCTGGATAAACTTATAGCTAATAATTGTGCTGTTATTACGTGTGATGCTTCACATATGCCTTCGGGTTTGTTTTTGCCTCTTAGTGGCAATACGACACAGAGTGAGCGTTTCAGATATCAGATAGAGGCGTCACTTCCTTTGAAAAAGCAACTTTGGCAACATACTATCGAGCAGAAGATACGCAATCAGGCAGCTTTGCTTGCAGAGATACAGGGAGAGCCAGCGAAGAATATGCTTGCATGGGCAAAGGAGGTGAGAAGTGGTGATAGTGATAATAGAGAGGGTAGGGCGGCTGCCTATTATTGGAGAAATGTATTTAAGGATATTAGAGATTTCACAAGAGAAAGAGAGGATTTGTTGCCTAATAGTCTTTTGAATTATGGATATGCTATATTGCGAGCTGTGGTAGCTCGTGCTTTAGTTTCGAGTGGTATGTTGCCTACGTTAGGGATTCATCATCGAAATAGGTATAATGCATATTGTTTAGCAGATGATATTATGGAACCATACAGACCGTACGTAGATAAGCTTGTAGTAGGACTAATGGAACGGTATGATGTGGGAGGTGAGTTGACATTGGATATAAAGAGGGAGTTACTACAGATACCTAGTTTAGACGTAACTATTTCGGATATTAGAAGACCTTTGATGGTGGCTGTGTCTCAGACTACAGCGTCTCTATATAAGTGCTTTAAGGGAGAGAGTCGTAAGATAGCATATCCTGAAATGTAGAAGAATATGGAACGACTAAATGAGTATCGGGTTATGTGGTTGGTGGTATTTTTTGATTTGCCTACGGAAACAAAGAAGGAACGTAAAGTGGCGGCAGGATTTCGTAAAAATCTGGTTAAAGATGGATTTAAGATGTTTCAGTATTCGGCGTATGTGCGCCATTGTCCGAGTAAGGAGAATGCAGATGCACATGTGGGGAGGATTAATAGGTTGGTACCATCTAAGGGGGAAATAGCGATATTGCGAGTAACTGATAAGCAGTTTGGTGAAATGGTTATTTATAGAGGAGAGGATGATAAGCCCAAAGGTGAGGAGTGGATTCAGTTGTCTTTATTTTGATAGAATAGGAAAAAGAGATAACAGAAAACTCCATTCATTGTTTTGAATGGAGTTTTTTTGATTGAAAAACAACGTGTAATATATTGATATTTACTTAAATATGAATGGTAGTTGTTTCCAATACTTCAAAGATACAAATTTGAAACCAATTCACAACAGGAAATTTGTACGAAAGAGGCATCGACAGTTGTTTCCAATACTTCAAAGATACAAATTTGAAACCAATTCACAACTGCTACTTATACACACTTAAATTCTCGCAATTGTTTCCAATACTTCAAAGATACAAATTTGAAACCAATTCACAACAAAGAGGACAAAGATTTACGAAACAAGTTTGTTGTTTCCAATACTTCAAAGATACAAATTTGAAACCAATTCACAACATTCATACGTATTATTGCACCGTGTTACAAGTTGTTTCCAATACTTCAAAGATACAAATTTGAAACCAATTCACAACCCTCGTTGAGCTCTACTCCGCCGTGGTTGAGTTGTTTCCAATACTTCAAAGATACAAATTTGAAACCAATTCACAACAATTATACCGTTCTAATCTTCTTGACTTGTGTTGTTTCCAATACTTCAAAGATACAAATTTGAAACCAATTCACAACCGCAACAATCAACTATCGACGCCAATTCCAGTTGTTTCCAATACTTCAAAGATACAAATTTGAAACCAATTCACAACGACTAAGCCAACCGACTACACACCCGCTCCGTTGTTTCCAATACTTCAAAGATACAAATTTGAAACCAATTCACAACAAAAACTGCCCGAATTATCGCCCTACGCCTGTTGTTTCCAATACTTCAAAGATACAAATTTGAAACCAATTCACAACGAGAAGCAATTTCTTTTTCTTCTATTGAAGGTTGTTTCCAATACTTCAAAGATACAAATTTGAAACCAATTCACAACTATCGACACTTTGTTTACTTGAAAATTCTTGTTGTTTCCAATACTTCAAAGATACAAATTTGAAACCAATTCACAACATATTTGTATATCGAAATAAAGCAAATTACGTTGTTTCCAATACTTCAAAGATACAAATTTGAAACCAATTCACAACTAATCTGATTATTTGGTAATTACACAACTTGTTGTTTCCAATACTTCAAAGATACAAATTTGAAACCAATTCACAACAATATCAAATTAAAACAAAGTTGAACTTTAGTTGTTTCCAATACTTCAAAGATACAAATTTGAAACCAATTCACAACGAGGTCGCCTTCGCCCCCGCTTGTTCCATGGTTGTTTCCAATACTTCAAAGATACAAATTTGAAACCAATTCACAACTGTTGCGGTCCTCATGAAGATTGGTTAATAGGTTGTTTCCAATACTTCAAAGATACAAATTTGAAACCAATTCACAACAAACATTTTCGTTTGTGTATAAGACGAGCAGTTGTTTCCAATACTTCAAAGATACAAATTTGAAACCAATTCACAACACTAACAGATAAAATGTGAAAGATATGAATGTTGTTTCCAATACTTCAAAGATACAAATTTGAAACCAATTCACAACTTATGAAATGTTATCACCCAGTATCTGTTTGTTGTTTCCAATACTTCAAAGATACAAATTTGAAACCAATTCACAACGGGAGATGACATAGGGTTTAATGTTTATAAGTTGTTTCCAATACTTCAAAGATACAAATTTGAAACCAATCTGCAGATATGTCGTCTATCGGATTAAAATAATTTCTAATATTGTAATGTGAGTTTGATGAATTACTTTAATGTAAAACGAGCGATGTTTGAATGGTATTCTAATTGCGTTATATAAAGTCACTTCTAATAGTCTCCCCAAAAAAGAGAGCCATCCTTACGGACGGCTCTCTATATTATTCTCGTTAATCTACTCGGTCTAGTGTTCGAGAGTTAGAGTCTTTGTGCATTGGTCGCATACTTCAGATGGACCGAAGTACTGAATAGGACCAGGGTAAACGAAACTTGTGTTGATAGCCCATTCGTCGCGGTTTTGAGCGAAGAATTTGAACGGTCCTCCGTCGAGCTTAACGAGAGCTTTTTGGATAACAGGTTTCATTTTGCCGTGACGGCGTTCCATGTTCATCATCATAGTGATAGGTACACCGCCAGCTAACCATTGGTCTGCAGACTTTGTTGTATTTCGAACAGAAGACATGTAACCTGTTTTACCAGAAGCGATGAGCAATGCAGCTACGCGACCAAGAGAGTAGCAGTAGTCGGCGTCGAAGTTAGAAGGAGCTGCGCAACGACCTTCATAACCGAAGAAGTGTCCGAGTGCAGAGAATTTGCCATTGAACTTACCTTCAGCTTTGAGGTCAGCGAGGCGTTTAGCAACCATTGCGCTGAGGAGCTTTTCAGTTTCGATGAGTGATACTTGTACGTTGCCGTGAGGGTCGCGGTCGAGAGTGAGCTGTTTAGCGATAGCTTCAGGAAGGCTGTTGTAAACTGCTGCGCTTTGAGCTGTAAGGCCTTTAAGAGCTTTTTCTACGTCGCCATTTTCTTTAGCGAGGAGGTCGTTAAGTTCAGCTATAAGAGCCTTCATCTCAGGGATGAATTCGATAAGACCTTCAGGAATAAGTACGATACCGAAGTTATTACCGTTGTTTGCACGAGCGATAACAGCGTTAACGATAGTTTCAACAACCTCACCAAGAGTTTGTTTCTTTTCTTCTACTTCCTCAGAAATGATACAAACGTTAGGTTGAGTTTGGAGTGCACATTCAAGAGCGATGTGAGAAGCAGAGCGGCCCATCAATTTGATGAAGTGCCAGTATTTCTTTGCAGAGTTAGCATCGCGCATGATGTTGCCGATAACCTCAGAGTAAACTTTACAAGCAGTGTCGAAACCGAAAGAAGTCTCAATCATTTCGTTCTTGAGGTCACCATCGATTGTCTTAGGACATCCGATAACTTGTATGCCTGTGTTTTTAGCGAGGTAGTACTCAGCAAGTACACAAGCGTTAGTATTAGAGTCGTCACCACCGATGATAACGAGAGCCTTAATGCCTAATTTGTTGCAGATTTCGATACCTTTATCGAATTGTTCTGTTTCTTCTAGTTTTGTACGACCAGAGCCTATGATGTCGAAACCACCTGTATTGCGGTATTCGTCAACTATCTCAGCTGTAAGTTCCATGTACTTGTGGTCAACTAAGCCAGAAGGACCGCCAAGGAAACCATAGAGTTTGCTGTCGGCATTTATAGCCTTGATACCGTCAAAGATACCAGAGATTACGTTGTGACCACCAGGAGCCTGTCCGCCAGAAAGGATGACGCCTACGTTGATAGCTTCGCCTTTGATAGCTGATTCGCCTTTTTCAAAAGTTACAACAGGCATGCCGTAAGTGTTAGGGAAAAGATTTTTGATGTCGGCCTGATCTGCTACTGATTCTGTAGCTTTGCCCTCTACGAGCTTAGTTGCGCCGTTGATAGAAGCAGGAATCTTTGGAGAATAGCTGCTTCTTGCAATCTGAAGTGCACTCTTTTTTACCATTATTGTTTGTGTTAATTGTATGTTTTCTGTTTTCGTGCAAAGGTAAGCATTTTTATCAAAAAGTGATGTTGTAGAATGTATTATTTTGCTTGTGCATTTGTGTGAGGGAAGAATAATAAGTTGTTGTCAGTAAGATGTTGTAATTAAAAAAATGACCACAGAGGTTAGGATGTCTCTGTGGTCATTTGTTTCTGTTGTATTATGTCAGGTGTTAGTTTTTGAAAATCAATGAGTCGTCTTTTGAGTCAATGGTGATAGGCTTCTCTTTGTCTATTTCATCGGCAAGAATCTTGCGAGAGAGTGTGTTGAGAAGATGAGTTTGCAATGCACGTTTCACAGGGCGTGCGCCATAAATGGGGTCAAAGCCAGCTTTAGCTATCCATTCGATGGCGTTGTGTGTGATATTGATTTCGATACCATTTTGAGCCAACATGCGTTTGATACCATTGAATTGCAGTTCGACGATTTGAGCAATTTCCTCCTTGTTGAGAGATGTGAAGTTGATAATCTCATCTATTCTGTTGACAAACTCAGGACGGAAGTGTTCTTTTATCTGTTCTTCGCGTAGGTTAGAAGTCATGATGATGATAGTGTTTTTGAAATCTACGGTTCGTCCTTTGTTGTCAGTAAGTCGTCCGTCATCAAGAACTTGTAGTAAGATGTTGAACACGTCAGGATGAGCCTTTTCTATTTCGTCGAGTAGTACTACAGAGTAAGGCTTACGTCTTACGGCTTCTGTAAGTTGTCCGCCTTCGTCGTATCCTACATATCCTGGAGGAGCGCCTATAAGTCGACTTACGGCATGTCTCTCTTGATATTCGCTCATATCAATACGAGTCATTTGGCTTTCGTCGTCGAATAGGAATTCGGCTAATGCTTTAGCCAGTTCTGTTTTACCCACACCTGTTGTGCCGAGGAAGATAAAAGAGCCAATGGGTCGTTTGTTGTCTTGCAGGCCAGCGCGTGAGCGTCTTACGGCGTCACTTACGGCAGTAATGGCGTCATGTTGTCCTACTACTCTGCGATGGAGTTCGTCTTCTAAAGAGAGCAGTTTTTGTCTTTCTGACTTTTGCATTTTGGCAACAGGTATACCTGTCCATCGGCTAACTATTTCTGCGATGTCGTCGGCGTCGACCTCTTCTTTTATCATTACAGACTCAGCTTGCATCTTTTGTAGATCTGCTTTGAGAGACTCTATTGTCTGTTCTGCTTCGCGGATACGTCCGTAGCGTAATTCAGCAACTTTGTCGTATTGACCATCTCGTTCGGCACGTTCGGCTTCGAATTTGAAATTCTCTATGTTGCTCTTTTCTGTTTGAATAGCCTCTACAACCTTTTTTTCAGCTTCCCATTTTGCCTTTTGAGCGACGTGGTCGTTTTTGAGATTTGCAATCAGTTTGTCAAGTTCGGCTATTTTGGTCATATTGCCTTCTCTCTTTATTGCCTCGCGTTCTATTTCGAGCTGTTTGATATGGCGTTCGAGGTCGTCTATTTCCTCAGGTACAGAATTCATTTCTAAGCGTAAACGGCTTGCTGCTTCATCGATAAGGTCTATAGCTTTATCGGGCAGGAAGCGTTGAGAAATGTAACGTTGAGATAGTTCAACGGCTGCTATTATAGCTTCGTCTTTTATGCGGACTTTGTGGTGGCTTTCGTAACGTTCTTTCAGACCACGTAATATTGAAATAGCATCGGTTGTTGTTGGTTCGTCAACGATGACAGTCTGGAAACGACGTTCGAGGGCCTTATCTTTTTCGAAGTACTTTTGGTATTCGTCAAGAGTTGTAGCACCAATGGAGCGTAGTTCGCCACGGGCTAAAGCGGGTTTGAGTATATTAGCGGCGTCCATAGCACCATCGCTTTTACCTGCGCCAACGAGAGTGTGGATCTCATCGATGAAGAGTATTACACGACCATCGGCGGATACTACTTCTTTTACAACGGCCTTTAGTCGTTCTTCGAATTCGCCTTTATATTTAGCTCCTGCGATGAGAGCGCCCATATCGAGGGAGAAGACTTCTTTATCTTTCAGGTTTTCTGGTACGTCACCATTCACGATACGATGAGCTAAACCTTCGGCGATAGCTGTTTTACCGACGCCAGGTTCACCTATTAGTATAGGGTTGTTCTTGGTTCGACGAGATAGGATTTGTAGGACGCGTCTTATTTCGTCGTCTCGGCCTATAACTGGGTCGAGTTTTCCAGAACGAGCGCGTTCGTTGAGGTTGATAGCATATTTGCCTAAAGCGTTGTATTGGTCTTCTGCGCTTTGGGAGTCAACTTTAGAACCTTTGCGTAGTTCTGCTATTGCTGTAGTAAACCCTTTTTCGTTCGCTCCGGCATCTTTAAGCATTTGACTTGTTGAGTCGTTGACTTTAAGAAGGGCGAGTAGGATGTACTCTATTGAGACGAACTTATCGTCGTTTTTGCGGCTGAGGTCGGTTGCTTTTTGCAATAATTCGTTGGTACGGTTAGAGAGGTAGGGTTCACCACCTTGCACCTTAGGTAATTGGACAACCATGCGGTCAACGATGTCGTTGATATTTCTCATGTCGCACTTAGAGAAGAGGTATTGAGAGATGTTGGGTTCTGTCTCAAGTATACCTTTTAGGATGTGAATTGGCTCAATAGCCTGTTGGCTGTTTTGTTGAGCTATTTGTACAGCTCGTTGGACAGCCTCTTGTGCTTTAATTGTAAAACTGTTGAAATCCATAAGCCTATTGTTTTTAATGTTGTTGTCTATTGTTTTTCCATCATTCTATATAATCACACATCGTGCCAGAAAGAGAAAAAGTGACATTTTGTCACTTGAGGTGACAAAATGTCATAAAGAAAGAAGGGTATATAACCATATTGTCATATACCCGATGTTATTTAATGGAAAAAGTGTCACTAAATGATGTGCCGTTGCATTAGCAATCAAAAAGGAGATTGTCCGGCAAAGCTTCCACCTGAGGTTTCTTCTTCATCGTTATGAGAGAATGATGTAGAAAGAACACTCTTTCTGCCACGCCCCCCACCACTCGGTGGTGGAGTGACCGGTTTGTACAAATCCTCAAGCTCATCCGCCACCGGTGACAAAAGAACCAACGAACTTACTTCGTCTACTTCGTAGACTTGTAAATATGGTTTGCTATATGTCTTTTTTCTAATCATTGCGCAAAAATACAACTAAAAATCAAACCTTACAATATTTCATGCGTAAAAATTGCTGTAGTGCTCGTTTTAGATTATTTATTTTCTCGTGTATACTTTATTTACGTTTAAAAGGTTATGTGATTATGGTAAACGGATTCACATTCGTTGTCATATCTTGTTGTGCGACTTCGGAGATATTGAGAAAGAGTTGTCTTTTTGTTGAAAATGAATTATACTTGCACGAGATATAAATCAAATATATGTTGAAGATAGATATAATACCGTTCAATTTCGTTAGGGTAAATACTTATATACTTAAAGCTCCGAGTGGCAATTGTGTGATTGTTGATCCTGGTTGTTTGGGAGAGTCAGAGGAGAGTTATTTGTCGAAATATCTTTCAGAGAATAATCTTACGCCTGTGGGTTTATGGCTTACACATCAGCACTTTGACCATGTGTTTGGTGTGTCGTATGTAGAACGTAAGTATGGGTTGAAGGCTCTTTGTATGAGGGGCGATGAGTCGTGGCAGACGTTGAATGTACAAGAGTGTGAGAAGTTTAGGTGTTACATGAGCGGAGATGTGGAGATGAACTTTACCTATTCCATAGGTCGATATGTGGAAGAGGGCGAAGAACTTGTTTTGGACGATTATAGGTTCAGAGCGTTACATGTGCCGGGGCATTCGCAGGGAAGTATGGTGCTCTACTGTGAAGCGGAGAAGGTGTGTATAGCCGGCGATGTCTTGTTTCAAATGTCGATAGGACGAAGTGACTTTCCCGGAGGAAACGAGCGACAGCTGATAGAGAATATCAGGGCAAAAATGCTTACATTACCTGATGATACGGTCGTCCTGCCCGGACATGGTAGTTCTACAACGATAGAGATAGAGCGAAAGGCTAATCCTTTTCTCGTTCGACTCTAACACCTTTCTTGCGCCACCAGATATAGCCGAGTATCGACGCTAAGGCGTAGATGGTGAAGAGTCCTGCTGTGGGAAGTATATTCCGTTCGATATAGAGAGAAATGCTTGCGATGTTTACTATGCTCCAGGCTATCCAATGTTCTAAGAAACGACGAGCAGTCATCCATGATGCAACAATACTTACGGCTGTTGTAAATGCGTCAAGGTAAGGAGTGAGGGAATCTGTCAGATGTATGAGAAGTTGACTTATGGCTACGAAGAGAATTGACGAGACGAGTATTGCCCTCAATAACAATGGAACCGATATATTGCAGTACTTTATGCGGTCAGTTCTTTTGTTTCCGTCGAGACCTTTGCGCCATAGAATCCAGCCGTAACAGCTTATGCCTACGTTGTAGACGTAGAAAGTCATGTCGGCATAAATCTTTGTATAGGCGTATACCAATATGTATATCGAGGCGTTGATGATACTTACAATCCACATTGATGGTTTTTGCATAAACTCCAATACAAGGTAGATAAGTCCTGTTATCACGCCAAAGTATTCTACTATAGTCCACATTGTTGTCATCTCATTCTAAATATATGGTTGTCATAGTTTTATTTTTAGTCCTACCATGATGTTTGTCTTCGCTTGCACAGCAAGTCCGTCCTCTGTAGTCCTGTTGTCTATTGTCGAAACTCCTTCTACAACGTAAGATGCCACCCAACCTGATGTCTCATACTCTTCTCCAAAGATGTTATTGATACGAACCATGATGTCTATCTCATTGAGCCATGTTGGTTTCAGAGTATATCCGATGTTGATGTTGCTTATGCAGTAGCCATCGAGAGAACGCTCTTTGCATGTTGTGTTGTCGAGGTATTGACGACCCACCCATTGTGTGTGTATCTGCGAATAGATATTACAAAATGAGATGTCAAAAGTACTGTTGCCCACTACAGATGGAGAGAAGGCGATGTCTGTTTCGGGGTAGTCGATAACGATAGGGGAAAGTTCGTTCCAATTGCTATCGTAGCAACTTACATGCTCTTTGAAGTTCTTAATTTTGTTGGTGCTGAAGGTGGTGTTGCCCGACCATTTGAGCCACGACAGTGGTTGAATGTCGAGGGTGAATTCTATGCCCATTCTGTAAGAGTCGTCGATGTTGGAAGTCAGAGCTTCGCCTATTTCGCTTATTCTGCCTGTTCGAATGAGTTGGTCGTCGTAGTCCATACGGTAGAAGTTTGCACCTACAGATAAGATACGCGAAGAGAAGGAATAGCCGGCTTCTATGTCGTAGAGAGTTTCGCTTGAAGGTTGTTCGGTTGGACTTTCGGTGTAGTTGTTGCGGTTGGGTTCGCGATGTCCGACGGAGTAAGAAGCGTAGGCGTAGTGTCCGTTGTTGGAGTAGACTATGCCGGCTTTGGGGTTGAGAAAGTCGAATTTCTTTGCGAGGTCCATCTGACCTATTTTATCAACAAGGCCGTTGATGGTGTAGCCGATATGTCGGAATTGCACGTCGGCGTATGTTGTGAGTCCGATAGGGAATGAGTATTGCGCCTTGATGAATGCGTTGCAGTCTGTCTTAATGCCTTCATTGTGGTAGTATTCATGGTCGGGGTTGAGGTTGTCGATGGAGCGTGCCCAAATGACTCTTCCGTAGTGGTTCCCGTTGTATCTGTTGGCGGCAAGACCTATGTTTGTCACAAGGTGTTCTCCTTTGTGGGTGAGGTTTGCTACGATGCCGTAGAAGTCGTTGTCCATCCATTTTCTGCGTATCAGGTCCGATGACTCGTTGCTATCTATGAGGTACGACATAAGGTCGGCATCTGTTTTGTAGTCTTCGTAATAGCCTTTACCATGTGTATAATGCAGTGTTGTGTTGAGGTCGAAGAGTCCCGAAAACTGATGTACGAAATTGAGATGATAGTGTTGTTGTTGGTAGTTGTCGGTTTGGTCGTAGTATTTCGTTATGCCGTTTTCGGTGTATTCTCCGCATGAGTTGTAAGTGCGGTTTCCCTCTGCTATCATGTATGAAGGCACGTAGTTCCAAGCTTGATTTGTCTTCTCGTTGCTACCGAAAGTGATAAGTTTGATCATCGTTGCGTCATGGTAGAAAGTACTTGAGGCGTAGTACGAAGAGACATCGGCTTTAGCTCTGTCTATGTATCCGTCACTTCTGATGAGAGAGTAACGAGCGTCGAAAGTGAATTTGTTGTGGAGAAGTCCTGTTGCGCCTTTGAGTGTGAGCTTTCGGGTGTTGAAAGAGCCTGTTGCACCGTTTATCTCTACACTCTGACTTGTCGATGGTCGGTCTGTTGTCATTGCAATGCTGGCACCGAAAGCTGCGGCTCCGTTAGTTGATGTTCCTACGCCTCTCTGTATTTGTACGGAACCTACCGACGATGAGAAGTCTGGCATGTTGACCCAAAATACGCTTTGTGACTCCGAGTCGTTGAGCGGCACACCATTGACGGTGATGTTGATGCGGTTGTCGTCTGTTCCTCTCACTCTGAATGTTGTATAACCGATGCCTGTTCCGGCATCCGAACTGACAATAAGAGATGGAGTGGATTGCATGAGGTATGGAATGTCTTGCCCAAAGTCATTGTGTTTCAGCGTCTCTTTGCTCACGGTGCTGATGGACATGGGCGTGTTCTTTGTGGCGTGAACGCTTCGGATTACAACCTCGTCAAGGTTGCGAAACAGAGTGGTGTCTTGCTGTGCGAACAGACTAGCTGCGCATAATGATACGATGGTGAATGTAAAGACCCTTTTTCTCATTGTTTGTAAAGTTGTTTTTAAACAAAGTAAAAGGGGGTGGAGAAAAACTTATGTCCCTACGTCGGCATTATCCGTACAGGTTCAATGGGTATAATCTCAGCCCTTGAATGAAAGAGCACCCCTAAAAATTTCGGTACAAAGTTAATGTGCCCGAATATAAAGTTGACGTTAATTTGTCTTAAATTTTTAATGTCGTTTTGTCTTATCGTCTATTTAGTAAGCTTGTCGCAATAATATACACCGCTGTAAATGTCTCTGCAACAGCTATTGCCAACCATACGCCCATATCGCCCATTAACATCGGCATCGCATAGAAACTTAGTATCAGCAACACAAAGCCTCTCAGCAGTGTTACTATTGTTGCAGGACGCGGACGGTCAACACTCTGATAATAGCCTATCACGACAATGTTAAAAGCAAAAGGTATGAGTCCGATGGCGAAATAGGGCAAACCATATATCGCTATGTTGTGTGCCTCTTCTCCTTCGTTGATAAATAGCTTCACTATTACATCGGTGTAACAAAAGAGCATAATAGCAAAGAATAGTCCGCATATTATAGATGAAATAATGCTTAGCATAAATGCTTTTATCACTCTGGAGCGAATACCTAATCCGTGATTGAAACTGATGATGGGTTGTGCCGATTGTGCAATGGCTTCGTATACCATGAACATTATTGGGATAAGATAACATGCCACGCTGAATGCTGCTACGCCGGCGTTTCCCATGTGATTGAGAAATGTGATATTTCCTACAAACATCATTGATCCTAACGCTACTTCGCAGAGAAATGCCGAAAACCCTAATTTTACCATGTAGCATACGTTGCGATACATCAGTATCATGCTGTGTGAGGATAGTTTGATAGGGTAGAAAGATAGTTTGTTGCTCTTGTTGAAAATATAAAAAAGCACCATCACGGCTCCTATTATAGAGCCTAAACTACTTGCGACAGCAGCTCCTTGCAAGCCCCATTTGAAGACAAGTATAAATAGGTAGTCAAATATGGCGTTGGCTACAGATGCCACTATGTTACATGCCATTGCCATCTTTGGTGCTCCGTCAACACGCAAAAAGAGAAGTCCCATACTCAATAGTATGTTGGTAGGCATAAATGGCATGAACCATCGCAAATATGTTATAGCTCCTTCTTTGAGTCTCCCTTCACAACCCATGAGTGTGACTATCTCGTTGGCGTATATCACGCACAAAACCGATATTATGCTCATTATCACAATGCAACATACAAATGCTTGTGACATGTTTATACGCGCTACTTTGAGCTTCCCTCTTGATAGTTGTATCGATGCAACGACAGAACCGCCAACTCCGAACATCAGACCTATGCCGGACCCAAGAAGCCATAGCGGAGACACCATGTTGATGGCGGCTAACGCTTCACTCCCTATCCCGTTACCGACAAAAATACCGTCCGTTACAATAAATAGTGACGAAAATAACATGCCCAAAACCGTGGGAATAAACAACTTTCGGAACAGTCTGCCTATTCTCATCGTGCCAAAGTCTATGGCATCACGTGTCATGATGTCTTGATTATTTTCTTTCATTCGATATGTATATTAATACGTCGCCCTTGTCGTGCAACTCGATAGTAAATTCACTTTCTAACACTTCGTTGAGTGTCGCTTCCCACCATATTAGAGGTGCATACTCTTTTATTGGGTATTTCAATCCGTGAAATGTCATTCGGGCAACAGGCGGCAGAGCTATGATAGATACTTGACAACCTTTCTCTGCTTCAAATGTCGTCGTCTCTCGTATTGCTATGAATGTGCCGTAGTCCGATACCATGCGCAATTGTTTAAACATTCCGCGGTATGCAGTAAGCAACGATATATTGCCCAATGTATGGTCTTCTCTTTTGCCTGTCGCTCCTACTATGTAAAGATTTTCAATGCCTAAAGAGAATGCGTGTCTTACGCATTTTGTCAGATCGTTGGTCTCTTGATCAGTGACGTGTATGACTTTATTCCCATATCTCTTTGCAATGTCGGTAGGCAAGCTGTCCATGTCGCCCACTATGAAGTCCGGTTCTCTGCCATATTCTTCCAACGCCATCGTCGCACCGTCTCCACTTATCACTATCTCGGCATCGCCTATCAATTGCCTCAATCTGCCGCTTTGTGGAAACTCACCATTGGCAACCACAACACTATATTTACCGCTTTCTATATGGCTTTTAATTCCCATCAGTGCTACCTTTTCGACTTGCAAAGGTAACATTTATTTCATACTTTTGTGCGTTATCATTATGGGTTATGCATCTTAATCGCCTTCATATAATCAATTATCGTAATATCTCTCAAGCCGATATACAGTTGAGTGAGGGAATAAACTGTTTCGTAGGCAGCAACGGAGCCGGCAAGACGAATGTCCTTGATGCAATATATTACATGTCGTTTTGCAAAAGTTACTTCTCTACCGCCGATAGTCAGAATATTCGTCACAACGAACCTTTCTTTGTTATTCAGGGCGACTATCAACGTAACGACACTGATGTGCAGATATATGGCGGAGTAAAACGTGGTAGCAAAAAACAATTTAAATGCAACAAGAAGGAGTATCCTCGTTTGTCGGATCATATCGGATTGTTGCCATTGGTTATTGTAGCTCCGTTTGATGAACTTCTCATTGCCGACGGTGCGGAAGACAGACGAAAGTATATCGACAGCGTTATATCTCAGTGCGATAAAGTGTATTTGGACAACATTGTTCGTTACAATAGGCTTCTTCAGCAACGCAACGCATTGTTGAAGCAACTGCAAGATATTGACAACCCGGATTTCTCGGTTCTCGATGTGTATGATATCCAACTCTCGCAGTTAGGTACATTGATTTCGCAAAAGCGCGCACAACTTGTCGAATGGCTTGCTCCGGTGCTTACATCGTTGTACCGACAAATATCATCTGACGCAGAGCGTGTCTCTATAAATTATGTTACCGGACTTCAACGGTACGATTTTTATCAAGGACTTGTCGAAACTCGTCAACGAGATCTGGTGCTTGGTTATACCTCGCGTGGTATTCATAAGGACGATGTGGAGTTTTTGCTTGACGAATATCCCATGAAGCGTGTGGGTTCGCAGGGACAACGTAAGTCGTTTGTCATTGCACTTAAGTTGGCGCAATATCAATATCTTACAACTCATAATGGCATAAAACCCATTCTGTTGCTTGATGATATCTTTGATAAACTCGACAAACATCGTGGCGATAATCTTATATCGCTTGTTGCAGGCGATATGTTCGACCAGATATTTATCACTGATACCAACGGCATTCGCTTGACATCTGTCCTCGAGCGGGCGAACAAGCCATACAAGATATTCGGTGTCACAGAAGGCGATGTCAATGAAACGTCTCATCTATAACAACATTATCTATATGGCTATCGATACATCTAAGAAGTTGTCCGAACTTATCGTTGAATATCTTCGCGATGAGAATCTTAATGTCGGATTGTTGCAACATCGTGCAACGCTCTTGTGGTCGGTGCTTTTTGGTCCGACTATCAATAATGCTACGCGTAATGTGTATATGAAAGATAATACTCTTATAGTAGAGTTACAATCGAGTGTCGTGCGTCATGAACTTTCGATGATGAAGAACAAGATAATAAGGAAGTTCAATGACGCATTGGGGACGGAGTTTGTCAAGGATATTGTGTTTCGATAACGAGATATCATAAAAAAGGGGAGCATAAGCCCCCCTGATTGTTATGGTTTATTTATTTACAATTCTTACTTCGAATATTCTCGGTGTGGTATCGGAAGAATCTTTGGCGATTGTCACTTTGAATGTAGGTTCGGTGCTGTTGTACTCAATTCTTGCTACTGCTTCATTTCCATTTTCTGAACTTGCTATTTTTCCGATTTCTTTTCCGTTAATTAATACTTTGGCGTTCCTCTCTTTGTTCGGGATATAAGTTACCAAAATGGCTTTTGCGCCGTTGCTCTTCATTGTATAAGTTACATAATTCTTTGTCTCGCGCCAATGACGACCATTGATATCGCCGGTTGTTGACAATTTGCTATCGATGAAGTGGTCTGATTCCGGTTGTTGTTCGCCACAAATCACCTTGTCGATGGTTACATTGTCGAGTGCAATGCGTTTTGCTTCTTGTTCTGCCAATAGCTTCTGTTGTGTGGCATATTCTTCTGCTGAGACTATTGGGAAATAGACCATGTAACGACATTCGTACAACTCATTGAATGGAACAAGCTCTATCTCTTTATACTTTTCAGGCATTGCGCCGGTAAGAGCGAATTTTAAACCGTTGACACCTTCTTTCTTTGTTAATTTGTAGTTTTCGGCTATCAGTGTAGGCATCTCTGTTGCTGGTATTTTTCTACCGTGTGCAATATGTCCGCCGCGACTGTCATCGGCATACATGCCGGACTGTTCGTCTTTACCCATGTTGGCTGCGAGAACGATGGGGCCGTACATGAAAGAGTAGTGGTTTGCACCATCGGGTGTCGACACTTTCTTTAGCGACATTGGCAGAGTTACTTTTATTACGTCGCCTTCTTTCCATTTGCGCTCGATGTTGATGTAGCCGTCTTTGATGGTTGCGTTGACAATTTGTCCATTTACTTCAACTTTTGGAGAAGATGTCCATTCCGGCTTTCGTACTTTGATGTTGAATTTGCTTTCCTTGCCCGGAGTCACTGTCAATGTTGTGAAATCTTCGTAAGGGAAGTTGTTCTTCTGTTCTATTGTAGCGCCATTCCAACTGATGGTAGAAGGAATGAAGAGGTTGACGAATAGATTGTTGTCTTTGTGAGCATATATCATCTCACCATAGCGAGCGTGGTTTTCCAATCCCGAACCAACGCAACACCAGAAGCTTGTCTGTGGTTGAGAATATACTCTGTAATGTCCGGCGCGCATAGGTGTGAAGTATACAAAGCCTCCTTGTACAGGGTTTATCGTTGAGAGTATGTGGTTGTAAAGAGCTTGTTCGTAGAAATCCATGTATGAGGCATTGCTCGTTGTTGCATACAGCATCTTGGTGAGTCGTAGCATATTGTATGTGTTGCATGTCTCTGGGCCTTGCTCGCTGTTGAGCATCGAGCTGAAGTCTTCTGCCGGGTGGAAATGTTCATAGACGGAGTTGCCACCTATCGTAATAGAGCGATGTTTTACCACTGTGTCCCAGAAGTAAGCCGAGGCTTTGTCCCACTCTGTGTTTCCTTCTAAGTCAGCAATACGTTTAAAACCTATGACTTTAGGTATTTGAGTATTGGCGTGCATACCAGTAAGGGCGTCGCGTCCTTCGATGAGGGGTTTCAACACCAACTGATGAGAAAAGCGTTTGGCAAGTTCGAGGTATTTTATGTCACCGGTGATTGCCGCTACTTCCGCAAAGCGTTCGTTTAGTCCGCCATGTTCAGAACGCAACATATCCTGCATTTGTGCTACGGTGAGATTCTCTGTAATCTTTATCATCCAGTCGGTAAGTGCAACGAGCATTTGCTTGGCCTCTTCTTTGCCTGCAATGACGTATGCGTCGCGCAATCCCGAATATATTTTGTCTATATTGTATAATGGAACCCATCTGTCGTTGAGTCCGAAAGAAGCGGCGCGTATATTGCCATCGTGAATCTCATTCCAAATTTTTCTGCCATCGGGAACTCCTGACAAGTATCCGTCACCTGCTGCGTCTTGAGCTCTCTTGAGTTCGCTGAGTGTGTAGTCGAGTCTCTCCTTTATTTGTGCATTGCCTGTTGCTGCGTACATATAAGAGAGAGCAGATAGGTAATGTCCGCCGATATGACCGTCAAGGCCTGTGTTTTCCCAATTGGTATAGTTGGGTGCTTTAGGTGTAAGACCTGCCTCTTTCATATAAGGAGCGAGTAGTCTGTCGGCGTTTAAGCCGAGCAAGTAGCTTATGTCAAGCTCTTGGGCGTGTTTAAATGCACTCTCTGTCAGACGTACATCTTTGATGTTAAATGGCTCAACTTTGGTGGGTATCTGCGCCACAGCTGTAAGTGAACCCATAACGAATAGGGTAAAAATTATTTTCTTCATATAGAGTATAATGTGATTAAGTAACGTGCAAATATATATAATTTGATTGATATATGAGGCGTAAGTTGGTTCTGTAGAGATAAAATAAAGACAGCATTGATACTCATTTCAATGCTGTCTTTATATCGGATTGAATCAAGTGTCTGTTTTGATTATGGAGCAATGTATATTGCAGATATTAATTGTTTATCTTGATTATATCTGCGAAGACTCCCGCTGCTGTAACATCGGCACCGGCTCCGTAACCCTTGATTTGCATGGCGTGTGCAGAGTAGTTGTCGGAGTTGATAAGCACGATGTTGTTAGAACCTTCGAGGTAGTAAATAGGGTCGCTCTTGTCAACCTCTTTGAAGCCAATCTTTGCTTTGCCATTCTCGAATGATGCAACATAACGAAGGGCTAACCCTTTCTTTTCGCGTTCCTGACGCTCTCTCTCGTATTTAGCATCAAGTTCTTTTACCTTTTCCATAAACTCTGCTACGTCCTTTGTGTCGAGGTATTCTTGAGGAACGAATGGTGTCTTGTCTATATCTTCCATTTCGAGTTTGTATCCCGATTCACGTGCAAGAATGAGAATCTTACGAGCAACGTCGGTTCCCGAGAGGTCTATGCGTGGGTCAGGTTCGCTGTAACCCTTCTCTTTTGCTTCTGCGATGACTTTAGAAAGAGGTTTCTCTGCCGATAATTCGTTGCATATAAAGTTGAGTGTTCCGGACAATACAGCTTCAAGTTTAACGATGCGGTCTCCACTCTTAATCAAGTCGTTGATAGGAGAGATGATAGGAAGAGCTGCTCCTACGTTGGTCTCAAAGTGAAATTTGATTCCTTTGTCTTGTGCTGTCTGTTTGAGTTTGCGGTAGTGGTCGTATGCCGACGATGAAGCAATCTTGTTGGCAGTGACTACATTGATGTTGTTCTCGAGCATTGTGTCGTATAGTGCTGCAATGTCGTAGCTTGCTGTACAGTCTACAAAAACACTGTTAGAGAGGTTGAGGCTCTTAATGGCTTCGGCGAATATACCAGGAGAAGATGGTTGACCTTCTGATAATAGGTCTTTTATGTTTGCCGGATTAAGTCCTTGAGGGTTGAGAGCCATGCGTTTAGAGTTTGCTACACCTGCAATGCGTATTAGCAAACGGTCGTTCTTCATGAGCTTCTCTGCTTGTGCCATGAGTTTCTCGATGAGCTTTCCTCCTACGGTGCCCACTCCGGCAAGGAAGATGTGCATTACCTTGTAGTGACTCAAGAAGAATGAGTCATGAACAGAGTTGAGTGTCTTCTTTAGGTCGTCTTCTTTGACAACGAAAGATATGTTTACTTCGCTTGCTCCTTGTGCAATAGCGTAGATGTTGATGCCGTTCTTCCCAACAGCATTGAAAAGCATGCCCGAAACACCTGTGTTGCACTTCATCTTTGCGCCGACGATAGCAACAACGGCCATGTCGTTGTCGATGCTTACAGATGCCAAGTCGTCATCTATTTCTTTTTCAAATTCTCTGCTGATGGCTTGTGCTGCACGATTTACATCTTTTGTCTCAACGCATATTGTTATATTGTTTTCTGATGATGCTTGCGAAATAAGTATAACGTTGATGTATTCTTTTGCCAATGTCCCGAATAGACGCATCGACATGCCTGAAACTCCCACCATGCCTACGCACTGCAATGTGAGCAAACTGACGTTGCGTATCGAAGAAATACCTTTTATTTTGTTCTTTGGGTCAGGAGTCTCGTTGCTATCTATGAGAGTGCCTACCTCTGTCGGATTAAAAGTGTTCTTTATGTAGATAGGAATGTTCTTCTTTAGTACCGGCAATATCGTAGGCGGATAGATGACTTTTGCTCCGAAGTGCGAAAGTTCCATTGCCTCGGCGTATGTGAGGTGGTCAAGCTTATAAGCACGACTGATGATACGTGGGTCGGCAGACATGAATCCGTCGACATCAGTCCATATTTCAAGGACGCTAGCCCCGAAGCCGGCAGCCAGAAGAGCTGCAGTGTAGTCCGAACCTCCGCGACCGAGTGTCGTGGCTTCACCGTTGATGTCAGAAGATATAAATCCCGGAAAGATATTGACATCGGCTAAGTCTTGTTTTATCGATATTATGTTCTGAGCGGTTAGTTCTTCCATTACTTGATGGCGAGTGCCAATACGTTCTGTCTTGATAAGTTTTGTGCTATCATGGAGTTTTGAACCACTTATAATGCTCGAAAGTATTCGGGAAGAGTATTTCTCTCCGAAACTTTGTATGATGTCCATGCTCCGCGGACTTAGCTCTTTCAATATGCTTACACCGCTAAGTATTGTAGTAAGTTGAGCGTTGAGGGAGCTAATCTCCTCGTTCAATGATTTGTTGTCAGAGAGTTTGAGCTCTGTCACGATAGCCTCATGTTTAGCCTTCATCTGATTCAATGTTTCGGTGTAGTCCTCGCCTTTTGTTGCCAAAGATGCCATCTTCAACAACATGTCCGTCACACCGGAAACAGCAGATACAACAGCACATACAGGCTTGTCGTATGACATAATTATCTTTTTTACATCATTGATGCTTTTGGCACTTCCCATCGATGTGCCTCCAAACTTTAATACTTTCATCAGCGTCTTTATCTTTGTTGAGTGTCTTGATATGCATCGAACACTCGTTTTTTAGTTTTTATAAAGCGTTGCAAAAATAATAAATAATGTGATAACTATGAGCATGTGAGAGTATTATTTCAATAATATTTGTCGCTATTGATATGTAAAAAAGTTGTTCTTTATAAACATCTTGAAATAAACAGGTTAATATTCTTTTTGAAAAAAGTTCTTCTCTTTTGTGTTGTTTGGCATGCTTGTTGCAGTTGATTAGTCAAACGATGTTTAACCAATTTAAAAAATACGATTATGAAGACAACAAGATTCTTGGCAATGATGATAGCGATAGCAATCTCTGCCGCAGCGTCAATAGATACATTCGCACAGCGTAATGCTCACAAGTCTGCTACACGTAGCAATCAACGCATGGAAGCTCCTTCAAAAGGCGGAATGCGAGTAGACAAGCCGACGTATAAGCAACACAAACCGATGGATAAGTTGGCACACAAGCCACAAGGCAAACCACATGCAGGGGGCAAGTCTCACGGAATGGAGCACGGCAAACATTTCGTTCCTCGTCATTCGAAGACGGTGAAGCATATACATCACGCCGTAAGACCAGATTGTTGCAACTATAGCCACTGGAAGACGCATCGTCCGAAGCATGGAACTATCATACACCATCTTCCTACACAACACACTGTTGTTATCCGCAATGGTCGTCCGTTCTTCTCGGTCTTAGGTGTTTTGCTTACACAGGTAATTGTAGATGGAGTAGTCTCTTATATAGTAGTTGACTGATATTGAAGTAAGTTTGACATTTATGAGTGACCAATAAGTTTGAAGACTTGTTGGTCACTCGTTGTTTTTGTAATTTAGGTATATGTAGGGACGGAAATCATTTCTCAGCTCGGAATGGATAAGTATATGACTTCCAGCTTAACAAAGTCTTTTGATGAGTTTTGCAATGCTCAAGGGTGTTATGAGATAAACAAAGAGAACATCTTTAAACTCTTTGATTTTGTGGCGATGAATATCAAAACAATCATGAATAAGGCAGTTTCTGACCTATTTGATAAATTCACCATGTATGACAAGAAAAACACTAATCATACAGAGGGTTGGAAGACAAATAGTGCTTTTAAGGTTAACAAGCGTGTAATTTTGCCGGACTTCGTGACTTGCGGATACCGCAATTACTATCGCACGAGTTACTACAGAACATCGGAATACAACGACATTGAGAAAGTCATGTGTTATCTTTCGGGTTTTCCTTATGAGAAATTAATACATTACAATTCTTATAAATGTCATGAATATACCGAAGAAGATTGGCAAAATAGACATTTGGAGGATTTGATTAATCAAGTTGAAGTTGGGGACCAATCATGGCACGATAGTAAGTTTTTCCGTTTCCGTTGCTTCAAAAAAGGTACATTGCACATTGAGTTCAAAGATGAACAACTTTGGGCAGCGTTCAACCTTGCAGTATGTAAAGGGAAAAATATGATTGGTAATTAGTCTATATTTAACGCTGAATATTTGGTAGGGAGCAGAAATGTTCCCTATCTTTGACAAAAATAAGAATATGAAAAAAGAAACACCAAAAATACCGAATAAGGTTCTACTATTCGCAAAGATAAATGGATATGATAATGTTATATACAAATGCGAATGGGAGGGATACTTAATATTTGAACCATATTGGGAACATGTAAAAGAACCGCTTTACATTGGCGAACCCCAATTTATATTATATAAAATAGGTGAAGTTCGATTTTGTGCCCTTGAAGAATATTCAAAATTTGTAGATTATTTGGAAGAGTAAAAAGATTATTTATCTTTTTTTACAGTAGTAGAAGATGAATGTTTGTAAACCACATCTTTAATCAATGATTTGTTTATATCTAAGTTGTCAACACGCAACACCTTAATACCGGTCTTAAGTGAAAAATCCTTAGCATATTTATTAAAATCCTCGATAATTTTACCGTTTTGAGGGTCATAAATACGCAACGCACCATCCTTTAGCCTCTCTGCTGTTATAATATGCCCACTTTTTTTGTTTTTCCACATCCAATGTATATGGTATCGTCCTTGTTCTTTTGTTAAATCTTCGAACTCGGACATCATTACTTTGTGTGTTTTATTTATTTTAACGCCTTCAAAATACCGTACACCACCAGCTGTTAATGACATCGGAGTTTGGCCATTTTTGTCAACCCATATCAATTCTGTATGATAAGACAACCGTTCTGGAACGGAGCCTTTTGTATTGCCAAAAGCTGTAACATCCCAACCTCTGCGTCTCATTTCATTGGCAACAACACAACTTTGACAGTTGATATGATATATTCTATTACTTCCGTTGTATTCTGGATTTACTACATATTTACCATCCTTTTCAATTACCTTTGCCACATATTCCACATTTCCCCTTAATTCATTTGCTTGCTCAAAAGTCATTGGCTCTCCACGCTCAATTCCTAATAGCTTCTCCAGCTCAATATCTTCTTTAGTTTTTGTAGTTTTATTCTTCGCTCTATTCTCCCACTTCTCACGTATAGCCTTTTTCTCCTCCTCTGTTTTAACCCTCTTTTTATACTCTATCACCTTTTTATTATCCCTAACCCAATATGGCAAGCTTGAACTTGACATTATTCTTTCCTGATTGTCTACCCACCAATCAGAAAAATTCTTTGGCATATTCCTAACTTCACCTTTGAAATGATAATTGCTTACATCTTCATCATTGAGCACCTTTTCTTGATACTCTAACATCTCATCAACGCTTGCAAGCTTCGGAATAGAGACACATCTACATTGAGGATGCCACCCAGTGAATTTAAAATCCTTTGGATATACACCATCCAAATCATCACATATATCAACAAAACGGCCCTTTGGAATGCCTACGCAATTATGATTGTTAGAAAGTTTTATCTCAATACCAACTACAAACGGGATGGTAAAAATAAAAAAAGAGCAACAAATGTGCTCTTTTTTTGTTGGTTTTTCTACGCTGTAAGATTACATTCTCTTCTCTTTGATACGAGCTTTCTTACCTGTGAGCTGGCGTAGGTAGTAGATACGAGCGCGACGTACTTTACCATAGCGGTTAACCTCTACTTTGTCGATGAAAGGAGAGTTCATAGGGAAAATACGTTCTACACCGATATTTCCAGACATTTTACGTACAGTGAAGCGCTTGTTGTTGTCTTCTCCTTTAATCATGATAACAACGCCCTTGAATACCTGGATACGCTCCTTGTTACCTTCCACGATTTTGTACGAAACTGAAACAGTGTCGCCTGCTTTGAACTTAGGCATTTCGATTCCGCTTTGGAAAGCTGCCTCTGCTACTTTAATTAAGTCCATTTTGTTTGTTTATAATGCATTAAACTACGATTACGCAATATACACCTTTCTCACTTCGGGCCAGAGATTACGCAATCCGGGTGCAAAGGTAGCAATAGTTTTAATAAATACAAAAGAGTGAATGTGTTATTTGTCTTTTATTAACTTGTCGTCAAATGTCGTTCAGGTTGTATCGAATACATCTTTATGTCTGCTTTTGTTTGAGTCGAGAAAAGATGATTGAAGTGTCAAGGTGTGGATAAAGAACATTATGGTGATAGTTGTGTGGAAAGTCGAGGAACGACGTTTTGTGAGGTTCGGATGAGATGGGATTTTGGTGTGAGAAAAGCGAATAAATAGAGTTGTTGAATGTTGAAAATGAGGCAGAAAAAGTAAATCGTTAAATAATTGTAAATCTGTATTGTAATTTATTTATTTATTACTACTTTTGCAACGTCCAAAGGGGGGAGACTTTGAGTATAGAGTTATCTTTCCCTTTATCAATATAATGTCTAACAATTAATTAGTTTAAATTTTACATGAGTAATTTTGAACAAGGTGTTGAAGGTTTTGACTGGGAAGCACTTGAAAATGGCGGTGCAGCCGCTGGCGCAGCTCGTGAAGAGCTAAAGAAGAAGTATGACGATACTCTTTCGACTATTGTAGAGAAGGAAGTTATCGAGGGTACTGTAATTTCGGTTACAAAACGTGAAGTAGTAGTGAACATTGGCTACAAGTCAGACGGCATAGTTAGCCGTAATGAGTTCCGCTACAATCCAGACCTTAAGGTAGGTGATAAGGTTGAGGTTTATGTAGAGAGCCAGGAAGACCGTAAGGGTCAGCTTGAGTTGTCACATAAGAAGGCACGTGCGATGCGTTCTTGGGATCTTGTTAACGCAGCGCTTGAGAATGATGAGATTGTTAAGGGTCTTATCAAGTGTCGTACAAAGGGCGGTATGATCGTTGATGTGTTTGGTATAGAGGCATTCTTGCCAGGTTCGCAGATTGATGTTAAGCCTATTCGTGACTACGATATTTTCGTAGGCAAGACAATGGAATTCAAGGTAGTTAAGATCAACTCAGAGTTCCGCAATGTTGTTGTTTCGCATAAGGCACTTATTGAGGCTGAGCTCGAACAACAGAAGAAAGATATTATCTCGAAGCTTGAGAAGGGACAGGTACTTGAGGGAACAGTTAAGAATATCACATCATATGGTGTCTTCATTGACCTTGGTGGTGTAGATGGTCTTATCCATATCACAGACCTTTCTTGGGGACGAGTACAACATCCAGAGGAGATTGTTGCGCTTGATCAGAAGCTCAACGTTGTTATCCTTGACTTTGATGATGAGAAGAAGCGCATTGCTCTTGGCTTGAAGCAGCTTACAGCACATCCTTGGGAAGCACTTTCAGCAGACCTCAAGGTAGGTGACAAGGTTAAGGGTAAAGTAGTTGTTATGGCTGACTACGGTGCATTTGTAGAGATAGCACCGGGTGTAGAGGGTCTTATCCACGTATCAGAGATGTCATGGAGCCAGCATTTGCGTAGTGCACAGGACTTCCTTAAGGTAGGTGATGAAGTTGAGGCTCAAGTATTGACACTTGATCGTGACGAGCGTAAGATGTCACTTGGTATCAAGCAGCTTAATCCAGATCCATGGGAGGGCATTGAGACTAAGTATGCAGTAGGTACAAAGCACACAGCTACAGTACGTAACTTCACAAACTTCGGTGTATTTGCTGAGATAGAGGAGGGTATCGATGGTCTTATCCATATTTCAGACCTTTCTTGGACAAAGAAGATTAAGCATCCAAATGAGTTTACATCAGTAGGTGAGAAGATTGAGGTTGTAGTACTTGAGATAGACAAGGAACAGCGTCGTTTGAGCCTCGGTCACAAGCAGCTCGAGGAGAACCCATGGGACGTATTTGAGACAATCTTCACTGTTGATTCAGTACATGAGGGTACTATCACAGAGATTTTCGAGAAGGGCGCGGTTATCGCATTGCCTTACGGCGTAGAGGGTTTTGCTACTCCACGTCATCTTCAGAAGGAAGACGGGACTCAGGCTAAGGCAGAAGAGAAGCTTCAGTTCAAGGTTATTGAGTTCAACAAGGGTGCTAAGCGTATCATCCTTTCACATTCTCGAGTGTTCGAAGATGAGAAGAAGGGTGAAGAAGTAGCAGCTAAGAAGGCTCAAAATAAGGCTACAAAAAAGAGTGTAAAGAAGGTTAAGGATAGCGTAGAGGTAACAACTCTTGGCGATATTACAGACCTTGCGGCTCTTAAGGATCAGCTCGAAAAGAAGGGCGAGTAATTTAACGCAATATAGAGAGAATCTGCTCACGTTAGGGCAGGTTCCCTCTTTTATTAATTTATCAAAGGTTTGTCTGATGAACTATAAGGTTGAAAAGAAAGATAAATATGCAGTTATAACAATGCTTACTCCTAATTTAGACAATCAAAGTGCAGCAGAGTTGCGCTCCGAACTTGTCCTTTTGTCTGGAGAATCGTATAAGCATATTGTTATAGATTTGGCTCAGTGCGAATATTGTGATACAGCCGGATTGAGTGCAATACTTATAGCCAACAGATTGTGTCAAGATGGTATGCTGATTCTTGCTTCTGTGCCTGAGAATGTTGAAAATATGTTGCGAATACAGAGGTTTAATCCTGAACCTATCATTGTGACAACCGTTGATGAGGGTGAAGTTCGTATGCTAAAGGCAATAACAGAATAAGAATTATTGTATCATTACATTTAAGATAGGGCAAGCGATGTCAATGGAGTTGTCGATACTTGGTTGTAATTCAGCAATCCCTACATCTTATAGAAATCCGTCCGCACAAGTATTATCTGTGTCAGGTCGGATTTTTTTAATTGATTGTGGAGAGGGTACGCAGTTTCAATTACGCAAGATGCATGTAAATTTTATGCGTATCAATCACGTCTTTATCTCACATCTACATGGAGATCATGTATTTGGGCTTATCGGTTTGATAAGTACAATGTCGTTACTGGGACGTTCTACAAAGTTGACAATCTTTGCACACGAGCAGTTAGAAGGCATATTACGTCCGCAGTTGGATTTCTTTTGTGATAATATCTCTTTTGAAGTAGAGATATTGCCACTTAATTTTGATCGTGCAGAGGTGATTTTAAATATCAAAGGAGTACAAGTGACATCAGTCCCACTTAAACACCGCTTGCCGACATGTGGTTTTGTATTCAGGGAACAACCCAAAGAACCTAATATAGTCAAGAATGCAATATATAAATATGGGCTTTCGATAGCCGATATTGTCTCTATAAAAAATGGTAAACCATTCTTTGACGAAAACGGAGAAGAGGTTCCTCGTAAAGAATTGGTCATTGCGCCGCCTTTGCCCAAGAGTTATGCTTATATTTCAGATACATCATATTGTCCAGATGTGATTCCTAATATAAAGGGAGTTTCATTGTTGTATCATGAAGCCACTTTTGGTGAGGATAATATCGAATTGGCAAAGAAAACACTTCATTCTACAGCCAAACAAGCAGCGATGATAGCTAAGCAGGCAGGAGTGGGAAAGTTGCTCATCGGTCATTTCTCGAGCAGATATAGAGAGACAGATGAGTTGGAAGCTGAGGCACAATCTGTTTTCCCAATGACGATGGCTGTTTGGGACGGTTTGGAATTGGTATTTTAGCACGTTCTTTTCGCTTTAATAGAGCTTGTGTTTATCTATAAATACTATTCATTTGTCTATTTATTTTGTCATTAGGTAGAAGAAAAAATTACTTTCGTAGGTAAAAATGAGGGTTAGGTTTATTTTTTAATTTAATTGCCAATTATAATGCCTATGAAGATAATGCAACTAAAATGGAATGAGATAGTCATACATGCATGTGTGTGGCTTGCATTAGTGTCTGTGCCATTGTTGATACAGTTGGAAAATGAAATGTTTAATTTCCGAGTGATGATTAATCTGTGGTTGATGCTGTTTGATATATTTTTAGCATTCTATGCTAACTATCTTTACGCCATAGATAAGTTGTTCTATCGCAGAAAAATCGTTGGCTTCATCTTGTTCAATGCAGTTTTGGTGTTGCTTATATATTATTTAGATGGTGTTGTCCATGGTCTTTTATACCGCAATATTGTTGTGCCGCATATGCCACGAGGGAAAATGATAGGAAGTGTACAGACAATATTTATCTACAATAAGTTCCTGTATACAGTTTTGGGTATAGGTGTTGCAATGGCAGTAAAGTACTACAACCGTCTTGTAAAGAGTGAGCAGGCAAGAGTAAAACTCGAGACTGAGAAATTATCGTCGGAGATTACCTTGCTCAAATATCAGATACAACCGCATTTCTTCTTTAACACCTTGAACAATATATATTCTCTAATTGCAAAGTCACCGTCTGACGCACAAAAGGCTGTTCACTCATTGAGCAAGATGATGCGTTATGTTCTTTATGAGAACAGTTCGACGGAGATATCTCTATCGAAAGAGATAGCGTTTATTGAGAACTACGATAAACTTATGCGTTTGCGTTTAGGGGAAAGAGTGAAGGTCTCAGTAAATGTGCCGGAAGACGTGATGGGTATCAATATACCTCCGTTGTTGCTTATTCCACTATTGGAGAATGCCTTTAAGCATGGCGTGTCGGCAACAGAGCCATCGTTTATAGATTGTAATGTTAAGATAGATAATGACAGACTAGTCTTTGAGGTTTCGAATACTCTTTTTGAAAAAGTAAATGAAGATAGAAGTCATTCGGGTATCGGTTTATCAAATTTGCGCAAGAGATTAGAGATAATATACGGAGATAATTATACCTTTGTATCCGAACCGAATGATAATGGAGTCTTTGTGGCTCGTTTGGAAATTCCGTTGATGAAATAATTCAAAGAAAATAATGAAAATGGATAGAATAAGGACTCTAATCGTTGACGACGAACCTTTAGCACTTGACCTTGTAAAAGGATACGTGGAGCAAACTCCCTTTTTGGAGTTAGTCGGCACTTGTTCGAGTGCGCAAGAGGCATACAAGAGAGTAGGACAGGGAGATGTGCAATTGTTGTTCTGTGACGTTCAAATGCCCGGAATGTCAGGTTTGACGCTTATGAAAGCCTTGAAAGTCGGCGACGCACCTAAGGTTATCTTTACTACAGCATTTGAAGAGTATGCCCTTGATGGTTTTAAGCTTGATGCTGTCGACTATTTGCTTAAGCCATTCGATTTCGATGAGTTTATGAAAGCAGCAGCAAAAGCACATCGATTTATCGAACTTGAGAATCAGGTGTCAGGGGTTTCAACTGACAATCTTACTTGGAACAAAGACGATAATTTTTTCTTTGTAAAGAGTGAGTATAAGTTGGTGCGCATTGATATTCCAAAGATAATATACATCGAGGGACTCAAAGACTATATAAAGATATATCTCGACGGGGAGAGTAAAGCCGTCTTGACGCTCAACAGTTTAAAGGAGATGGAAAAGATTCTTCCTGAAAATACTTTTATCAGAGTCCATCGTTCGTTTATCGTCAATGTAGGTTTTGTTAGAGGCATGGAACGGAATTTAATCATTATGCCGGGAGAGAAAGTGCCTATGGGAGAGTCATACAAGCAACGATTTGTCGAGATAATTGACAAGAAGACAATTTAATATGAACGAGGCTTTTTTTCAGAACGTATGGCAATATAAGCTATTTGGAGCTTTGGATTTGCAGACTACAGATGGAGAAATAGTCGAAGTAATTAATCAGGGACAGCATAATAAAGATGCCGGACCTGATTTTTTTAATGCGCAGGTTAAGATAGGAGATACTCTGTGGGCCGGAAATGTCGAGATACATACCAAATCAGCTATGTGGTATCGGCACGGACATGACAAAAATCATAGTTATGACAATGTTATTCTACATGTAGTAGGAGAGAGTGATGGCAGACCGATATACAATGCCAATGGTCTTATAATACCCGAGGTGGTGCTTAGATATCCAACCTATCTCGAGCTTCGTTATCAAGAGTTTATGAATTCCACTTCGCCTATACGATGTCACAATTATATTGAACGTGTTTCGGAGATGGAACTTAACGGCTGGATAGACCGTTTGCTTGTGGAGCGTTTCGAACAACGTAATAGAAGAGTAGAGCAACTATTTGAGACGTTCAATGGGGATTGGAATCAAGTCTGTTTTTGTCTGTTGGCACGTTCGTTGGGAGGTTCAATAAATGGTGAGGCCATGGAGATGTTGGCTCGTTGTACTCCAGTTAAGATTCTCTTTAAGCATAACACCTCATTGCAAAAGGAAGCACTATTATATGGACAGTCGGGACTTCTTCCACAGAGCTCTGACGATGAGTATGTTTGTTCGTTGATATCAGAGTATCGTTTTCTGAAGAACAAGTTCTCTTTAAATGGCATGGACGGACAAATGTGGAAGTTTATGCGTCTTCGTCCGAGCAGTTTCCCACTCATACGAATATCGCAACTGTCCGCTGTTGTAAGTCTTGCAAGGGGCAATTTTGAAAGTGTCTTTCGCTCTGTGGATATTAATTCATTGCTCAAACTATTGGATGTGTCGGCTTCCGAATATTGGGATACACATTACACATTCGGCAAAGAGTCGCTCCACACATCGCACAAGTTCATAGGAAAAGATACTCGACGACTTATGATAATCAATGCCATTGTACCTTTTGTCTTTGCTTACACATCACGCTATGGCAAGGAACAAGAACGTCTTAATGTCATGCGTATGCTCTCTTTCCTGCCGATAGAGAAGAACAATATAATTGAGACATGGATTAATTGCGGTATTGTTCCAAAAGATGAAGGAGAGGCTCAGGCTTTGCTCCTGCTCCGTAAGGAGTATTGTGATAAGGGTAATTGTCTCTCTTGTCGTTTGGGTCATATAGTGATGACTAAGGCCAAGTAGATTGTTGTTGTCTGTTGTAACAGCTTTACGTTATTGATTTATAGCATGTTGTCGTTGATGTGCTTATGTGTTGTTGTGTTAAGCATAATGTTAAACTCTGTTAATATTCATTATTCCTATTGTTTTTTTTAATTACATCTTTCATCTTTGCAGTGTACTATTAAACTAATACACTATGATTGCGATAAACAATATGTCATTTGCATACAAATCTAAGACAGTATTTAATGGTCTTGATTTGCAGATAGCCAAAGGTGGTATCTACGGACTTTTGGGACTCAATGGCTCGGGAAAGTCAACGTTGCTCTATCTTATGTGTGGACTTCTCAGACCCAAGATGGGCGAAATAATGGTTAAGAACACGAACGTTGCACTTCGTCGTCCTTCTGTATTGAGCGATATTTACATTGTGCCTGAGGAGTTCGAATTACCGGCACTTACACTTAGGAAATATGTGAGTATCAATAGTAAGTTTTATCCTAATTTCAGCATGAATATATTGGAAAAGTCGTTGAATGCATTCAACATGGATATGGATATGAACTTTGCTACATCTTCTATGGGACAGCGCAAGAAGGCATTTCTTTGTTTTGCAATGGCAACGAATACTTCGCTACTCTTGATGGACGAGCCGACAAATGGTCTCGACATACCTTCCAAGAGTATGTTTCGTAAGGCTGTTGCGGAGTGCATGACGGATGAGCGTACTATTATAATATCTACTCATCAGGTGAGAGATATAGAGAATATGCTCGACCGTATATTGATAATTGATGATTCGCGTCTTTTGCTCGATGCTTCTATGTCGCAGATAGCCTCAAAGTTGACAATGCAACCGATAAGAGAAAGAGTGGCATCGTCGGACGCTCTCTTCTCTATGCAAATCGGTTTGGAGTCTTACGAGGTATTGCCCAATGAAGGCACACATGAAGAGACACCTATTAACATTGAGATGTTGTTCAATGCTGTGCTTGCCAACAAGGAGCGAATTCACGAAATGTTTAACAACTAATTCGAATGATTATGAATGATAAATTTAGCATGTCAAGGTTGATGTCACTCTTCGTATACGATTGGGCGACAACAAAGAAGGTGTATATTGTTTTTGCATCTTTGATATTGGGTCCTATTATCATTGGATTGATGCTTGCTCAATTTGGAGCTAATTCTTTGGCAGAATTTATTGTGTCATTGATTTATCCGGTGATAATCTTTGGAGCGTTGTATGTTGCTTCTCACACGTTCTCTAATATTCGGAAGAAGTCTGGTTCAATCAGTTTCTTGATGTTGCCGGCAAGTAATATTGAGAAGTTTATTGTAAGGGTGGTTAATATGACTGTTGTTCCTTTGATAGTGGCGAATGTTACATGGTTCGTGGCCGACGTTATTGTCTACTTGGCTTCTTTTGTACTACCTTGTTCGCTCGAATATATCACATTGTCGGAAGCATACTCCTTTATACCAGAGATGTACAACTCTATGCAATGTGGCTCTTTTGTAGCTTTTCTGATGGCCTCTTTTGTCTTGGTTACGTTATTTATCTATATCATGAATAATATGCTTTACATGTCATTATGCTCGCTTATGTTTAAGAGGTTTGTTTTTGTAAAGGCTATTTTCTTGTTTATAGGTCTTTGTATATTGTTTTCATCATTGTTTAGTACCTTATTTAGCTTGGATTTCGTTTTCAATAATCAGTATTATGAAACGAAAGAAGAAGTTGCGTGCGGTATAATATCAATCTTTTTTGCTGTCAATATGATATTGTTGATAGGATACATCTTATTTTCATTCTTTATATTCAAACGCAAGCAGGTAACAAGTAAATGATGCATCATGTTATTCAAAGAGAACAAACCGATATATCTGCAGATAGCAGAATTTATCTGCGAGGAGATACTTGCGGATAAGTACGCAGAGCTGGAACGTATCCCTTCTGTCAGAGAGTACGCCGCTAATGTCGAGGTCAATCCTAATACGATGGTCAGAACATTCGAGTATCTTCAAAGCAACAATGTTATCTTCAACAAACGTGGTATGGGGTATTTCGTCTCGGAAGGTGCAAAAGTGACTATACGCAACATGCGTAAGCAGAACTTCTTGGAGGGTACTCTGCCCGAATTCTTTAGAGAGATAGACCTTTTGGAAATAACAATCGATGATATCGTAAAGATGTACAACGACAGAAGAGAACTCTGAACATAGCATATATATTACAACATACATCCTAAATTTTTACCATGAAGACTATTTATGTATTTATGGCACTGATCCTTATGTCGGTGCTTCAAGCTGGTGCGCAATCTATTGTAACGGGCGTATATGCCGATTCGACTACCATGGAATCTATACCTTATGCTACAGTGGCTATCTTCAAGGGTGATGCCACGCAACCTGAGTCAGTCGGTCTGACAACACTCAATGGCTCGTTCGAGCTTCGTACCAAGAGTAATGGCAACTACCGTTTGTCAATAACCAACATGGGCAATAAGCCTGTCAACGAACCATTCGTCGCAGATGGCAAAAAAGTCAACTTTGGCAAAATACTCGCTGTCACAGCTACGGAACGCCTTGACGAACTTACCGTCGTCGCTGTCAAACCCATCATAAAGGCAGAAGTAGACCGCATAAGTTACGATGTTGAAGCAGATCCCGAAGCTCCTGCTAAGAATGCTCTTGAGATGTTACGCAAGATGCCTAATATCACTGTTGATGGTGAAGACAAGATACAGCTAAATGGTAATTCAAGCTTCAAAATACATGTAAACGGCAAACCATCTTCGCTCTTTGAGTCAGACCCCGGTAAGATATTAAAGTCTATTCCCGCTTCTGCGGTAAAGAAGATAGAAGTTATTACTTCTCCGGGTGCAAGGTATGACGCTGAGGGCGTAGGTGGTATCATCAATTTGGAGATGTCGCAGGCTTCCAACTTGGACGGTTACACTGCCACTGTGTCTCTCAACGCAGAACTTCCCAAACGTCTTAACCCAAGCGTAAACATTATGGTTAAAAAGGGCAAATTGACGGCTTCAGGTCGCGCGTTTTACATAGTCAATGAAATGCCAGTTCTGGATATAAATTATAAGTTCGAATATGCTCCCTTTGACGGAACAAACGAGACTTTGTTGATGGGTCCGCAAAAGAACAAAGAGAAAAATGGGTTGGCCAATATAGACCTTACTTATGAAATTGACTCTATGCGTCTGCTCAATGTCAATTGGAACTATAACAAGGGTAAGGGTTCCTATGGTATTCGCAACGGATACGTGACAGACATGCGTGATTGTATACTGAAAAATTCATTGCGTTTTGGTCAACCTTCGGAATGGGCTTGGATTAGTAATGAGTTTAATGTTAACTACGAACGAAAGTTGAACCGCAATCATGTTCTTATAATGTCGTTCAGAGGATACTTATCTCCCAATAATTCAAGCCAAGACCAAATGGACTATTGGGATATTAAGTATGCCGACACTCTGCCGTTGAACTATTACGGGTATGTCTCTCGTAGTGACAAGAAATCCAACGAATATATGGGACAGATTGATTATATAGGTTCTTTGGGTTCACATCATACACTCGAAGCAGGTGGAAAATATACTATGCGTGTCAATGAATCTGCGTCTCTCACCACTTACACGCGTGAGGTAGAACCACTGCCTACAGATAGTATAGAGACATCTTCTCTCGAAAACGAACAGAATATCTTAGCGCTCTACTCTTCTTACGCCCTCAAGTTATCAAAGTTTTCGGCTAAGTTGGGATTGCGCATTGAGAACAATAAATTTGATGCAACGAGTGTTCATTCCGAAAATGTTACTCCGTTTAGTTATAACTTCACCGATGTAGTTCCGTCTGTTTTTCTCTCGTACAATGTTAAGCCTACTCAGACTTTCAAGATCTCATACAACATGCGCATAATGCGTCCGGGTATCTCGTACCTCAATCCGTATCATACCAATGTCTCACCTTTTGAGGTACAGTATGGTAATGTTGAACTCGAGTCGGAAAATCATCATTCGTTGCAACTCTCGTACAGCAATTTCGCTCAGTTAGCCATGGTGAATGCTTCCCTTTTATACAATTTCTGTGACAATACCATCATTAATCATCGCTTTGTCAACAATGAAGGTGTCTTAGAAAGTACGTATGGTAATTACGGCGAACGTAAGCAAGTACGACTGAGTCTGTATGGCAACTTCACGTTTACAAAGAGCACTTCGATGTTTATGTCAGCCGCTTTGGGTTATACTCGCATCAAGAGTGTCAAGTTGGGAGAAGAGACAGATGGTTTTGAACCTAATATATATGTTTCGCTCAATCAGCGCTTGCCATTGAATGTACAAGCTAACTTGTATGGTGCATATCAAGGCAAGAATGTTCAGTTGCAAGGAGAAGGATTTGATGTCGTTGTGCATGGTATGTCACTTAGCAAGTCACTTGTCAACGAGCGTCTCAATATTACTCTCTCGTCACAAAATTTCTTCAATCCTCATATTCGCGTAAGACAGGTTCAATCGGCTGCCGGTGCTCGCAGTGTAGTTACGACTGATTACCCGTTGTGGAATGTGCGTTTAGGTGTGAGCTATCGCATAGGCGAACTTAAAGCGTCGGTACGTAAAGTACGTTCTATAGAGTCTGATGACGTTGTCGGAAATAGTATTCAGGGTAACTCGGGAACGTCTGTGCAGACGTCGGAGTAGAGAGGTCAGAGTCACGGCTACTTCGTTTATTGAAAGACGTTAAAGGTTTGTAACATACAAAGAAAACCCCACAGATTTCAGCATGGTCTGTGGGGCTTGTTGTATCGTGTGTGTATTAAATCTACGACTTTTCGTTACAATGTATCGTTGTTTTGTAGTATTTTATCTACAACAACTTGGTTGGTCGACACTTCTTTCACTATCACCTGTACTCCTTTGCTTATAAACATACCCGATGTTATAGCGTCGTAACTTTCGTCGTTGATGCAGACTTTTCCACTTGGACGAAGGTCGGTAGAAGCCGTTCCGATACAGCCTACCAACGACTCCATGTTGGCTACCGTGCCTATGTAGCCGTCGCTGACATTTTGTTCTGTTGTGAGCATAAGTTTTGCCAAAGGTCCTTTGCGAGTACGTACTATATGACGGCTCAGAAGCAGACAGCCGATAAGTCCTATGGTGAAACTAATACATACCATGAGCAATGCATTTGTTATCTCGCTTACTGAGACATTGTCGAATGAGAAACCGTCGTTGTCTATAAGGCTGAAAGTCAGTCCTGCTATTATGCATAATGCACCGCTTATGCCGGCCACTCCAAAGCCGGGTATGATGAATATCTCGACGGCAAGCAACACTAAGCCCAAGATGAATATCACTATCTCCCAGTTGGCAGCAAGACCATCTATGTATAGTGGGGCGAAATAGAGTATTGCGGCACCGACGGCGACCAATGTCGGGAAGCCTATTCCGGGTGTTTGCATTTCGAAGTATATTCCACCGAGTATTATCATTATGAGCAGACCTCGTAGTGTTCTGCTAAGGAGAAAACCTTTTGCCTCTTCTACCTTCGTAGGTTCGTAATGTTCGATGACGTATTCACTCTCACATACTATGTCAGCCACCTCTTCTATAGAGAAAGCCTTACCTTCGCACATGTGGTATTTGATAGCCTCTTCGGTAGTAAGAGAGAGAATCTTTCCGGAGTCGACAACGCCGAGAATAGCCACATCTTCATCGACCATAGCCTCAGCCATTATAGGGTCTCTGTGCCATCTGCCGAAAGAATCTCTGCCGTGAGATTCGGCTGTAGCACGCATTGTGGAACGCATATACGACTGATATTTATCGGGCATCTTGCTACCGTCAATGCTGTTGACTACTGTTGCTGCACCTATGCTGCCTCCCGGGCGCATATATACGGAGTCGCATGCCATGGAGATAAGTGCTCCTGCCGAAGCTGCGTTGTTGTCTATAAAGGCATAGACGGGTATGGGCGAATTGAGTATTTTGGTGCGTATGGAGTCTGCGTAGAGGACTTCTCCTCCGTAGGTGTTGAGGTGGAGTATTATGCAGTCGGCGTCGTTGTCTGTAGCTTGTGCAAAGGCTCCTTGTGTGTAGACCCATGTCGATGAATTTATCTCATCGAATATCTTGTAAACGGTTATGTGTTTCTGTGCCGTTGTGCACAGTGTCAGGGCAAGGACAAGTATTGTCGCGATGTATCTGTTCATAGTCCGATGTTTTAATGTTTTCACAAATGTATAAAAATATTTTGTCATTTGGTATTCTATAGAGGCTGAAGCTGTATTATAAACTTGTTTGCGGGGAAGATGTGTTTGGTATATAGTTGTTCGTTGGGATATTGTTTGAATGGTTTTCGAATGCTATTCGAACCGGTTTAAAGTGTAGGAGGGTTATTCGAAACCTTTTATCTTATTGTACTCTTGTTGCATTCGCATTATTTCGGCTTTGATTTCAGCTTTTGATGCTATTTGTCTGACGGTGTCGTTCTCTACCGTGACGAGGTGTGTCTCATAGTACCACACTTTGTTGAAGAACTCATCACGTACGCTGTCCGGCTCTCCTGCTATCTCTGTGAGTTGTTCGCTTGTCATGCCGACTTTTACCTCTATAAGAGGATTGCGACAACACGATGTGATGCCCAAACTTATTATTAATGTCAACAACATTATGCGTAATACCATATTTCGAAATGTTCTGTGTTTTGTTTTGTACGTCCGACGTGTTTCAGGGTTACAGCCGACTGTGATAATTACATTTGGTTCGTTATTTGCTTTATTCGGAATGGTGTCAGTGCGCATCTTGTCTTATGTTAAAGTATTGCTTATGAGCGAAAGTACAATGCCGAGTAGTCCGCCTATCAATGTTAGACGTATGGCACCTAAGCGCGTCAGTTTGAGAAGTGAGTATGTTATTACAAATATTATTATACCCACCACGTCGAAGTTCTCTTTTATAGAGCTGACTGATAGCCAGTCGATGGTTCCGGTGTTGTGCCATAGTGCTGTCGTTGCCATGAAGATAAATGCGCTTGCCATAAGTCCGACAGTGGCAGGGCGTATGCCTCTCAATACGTGTTGTACGTTGGTGTTCTCTCTGAAGCGGTTCATGAATGTTATGGCGAGCATTATGAGCATAAACGATGGGAGCGATACGGCGGTAGTAGCTATTATTGCACCGAGCAGACCGGCTGTTTTCATGCCAACAAATGTTGCGGCATTGATAGCTATAGGTCCGGGAGTTACTTGTGAGAGGGCAACGAGGTTGGAAAAGTCATTGGCTGTGAGTATTTCGAAGACTTGTATGTCTTGATATATGAGGGACAGTATGGCATATCCTCCTCCAAAGCCGAAAAGTCCAACTTTGAAAAAGATATAGAAGAGTTGTATGTATATCATAGAGTGGCCCTCCTTTTATAGTAGAATAGTCCGGCTATTGCTCCAATTATCACACTCCAAACTGCGCTGAAACCTATCATTACAACGATGAATCCTACGGCGGCAAGTACTGCTCCGAAGGTATCTTTCACTGCCTTGCGTGTCATCTTTATCACGGTGTCGAGTATGAGTGCTGCCGATGCCGCTTTGATGCCCACAAACACCATTTTGACATAGGCATTATCTTCAAACCCTGCCAATACGGAAAGTATTGCTACTATGCTTATCAGTGCCGGCAATATCGTTCCTATGGCTGCAATGGCTGCGCCTGTCTTGCCTGCTATCTTATGTCCAACGAAGATGCTTACATTGATGGCTATGACACCGGGAAACGACTGACTAAGGGCTATCATGTCGGTCATCTCTTCTCTGTTTACCCAGCCTTTCTTCTCTATGAATTCCTCTTCTATGAATGGTATCATGGCTAATCCTCCTCCAAAGGTAAAGAAGCCTATCTTAAAAAACGAACCGAAGAGTGCTGTTAGTTTTGTATTCATTAAGGGTCTTGCAGTTTAAGATTATCCATGCAAAAGTATGGTCTTATGTATTCGTTGTCTGACACCGTTTTTAATTTCAGACTTCTCATTGGACCTAAGTATGATAGGTCTATTGTTGTCCATTTTTCTATGTATGTTATGGTACTTCGGTCTTCGCCTCCAAAACATTCGATGAGTTTAATGGGTTTGCCTTCTGTTATGATGTTGCCGTCTTTGTCGCAGGCGTAGGGGATAACGCTTAGCGAGTGAGGTATTTGAGACAATAACATGTTCTGCATGGTGTCTGTTCCCTCGTAGCTTGTTGCAAAGACAGCGTAGTCGTTGGTGATGTCGATAGACTTGACGATGTAGTCGGTATTGAGGAATTCGATATGTGCGTCTTTGTCGTTTTCGCAGCATACGCTCATGTAGACGTTGTTGCGGTTGCCGGTGTTGTTGCGAATATATGCGCAACCTCTGTTTTCAAAGTCGCTATTGAGTCGGCTGCCACTATTGAGTGATGAGCGTATTATGCCACTCCATAGCTTGGCAACGGTGTCTTCGTCACAGTTGTTGAAACGTATGTCGTTATATATCAATGCTTCCTCTATGGGTTTCATGTTTATGGTGTTGGGACGCATTTTGTAGTTGTAGTTCGAGAGTGTATCGCATGTCACGCCTTTTACCACCATGACGCTGACATCTTTGCTTGTGTCTCCGCGTGGGTTCTTGATGCTAAATGTAAAGTGGTAATCCTTTCGTTTTGTGGGTTTGAATTTCAGGTTTACCGTATTGCTTATGATGTTGTTGTTTTCATCATACCATAGTGAGTCGGTCGTATCGTGCATGTATGTTATCCTTGGTGTTATGACCAATACCGAGTCCAGTTCTATTTCGTATAGGCCTTCGTTGTAGAAGTATATGGTGGGAGCCGGCATGGAGTCCTTTTCGGGATAACATGACGTTATTGCACATACGATAGATATCGTTATTATCAGTCGACGTATCATAATGATTTGCCCCCTTTCATCATATAGTCAAGAAATCCGCCTATCTGGTCTACTCCTATGCGTTTTGCTATTATCTTCTTGTCTTTGTCGAGGATAAATATTTGCGGTGTACTTTTTATGTTGTAGTAAGTGCGGAAATTGCTTCTGCCGTATGGGTCGTAGACGTTGTGCCACTCTTCGAGTTGGTGTTCTGCAATGAAGTCTTCCCACTCTTTGCGTTCCACTTGACAGTATACGGCAAAGATTTTTATTCCCTTGTCGGCGTATTTGTCCCAAACTTCTTTTTTGAGTTGTGGTATTTCTTCTTTGCAGTGCCCGCACGATGGTTCCCAGAATACCAATATGGTATAGGGGGCGTACACTTCGGAAAGTTTAAACCATTCGCCGGTGACAGAGACCATTCTTAGGTCCATGGCTGTTTTGCCTATGAGGGTGTATTTTATTTTGTCTACTGACTCTCTGAGGTCTAATATGAACTTTTCGTCAGCCCAAGTAGCTTCGCCGGAGAGGTAATATTTCTCTGCTATGGCAACGAGAACTGCGTCCATGCCCATTATCTTGCTGTTGTTGGCTTTGTTGTAGAAGTGTTGTATGAGGAAACGGAATGTCTCTTTGTTGGCGCGAGCTTTCTCGATGATGTTTATAGACTCTATTGCAACGGTGTCGGGGTGTTGTGGTACTATTTCGTCTATGTATGTTGTTATTTTAGAGAGGAAGAATGGTGTACGTAGCAGTCTCTCGTCGTCGAGGGCGAAGTTGTCGAAGTAGTGTGCGCGGTTGTAGTAGTAACGTTTTACTTGTACAATGCTGTCGGAAGGTTGCATTCCGAGTTGTGTGGCGAAGTCGGGTATTTCTATCTCTTTCAGAGCCGTGAGGAATATGCTGAGGAAGTTGTCTTTGTTGTTGTCGATGATGGTTTGTGTAGATGCTTTTACCTCTGCGTTGATTTTATCGAATTCTGTTCTTATGGCGTTGCGTTCGGTTTCGTTCTCGCTCGGAATGGTTTTATATTTCTCGTTGAGTTCTTTGCGTGCACGCTGTTTGTCGTTGAGGTAGTTTTGGTAGTCGATGAAGGTCTCCAACGGTTTGCACCCTGATACTTTTGTACGTTCCACCATTTTGGGAAGGGTGTCGCACGAGAGAGTGAAAGTCTGGTCGTCGGTAAGCATAATGTCGAAGTATCCTTTGTCGGGGAAGAATATGACGTATATACCTTCGGGGAATGCTTCATCTTTCACGAGTTCTGCCTTCCCGTATTCGTTGGTTACGACGGTGTCTTTGACGAGTATTTGTCCGTTGTAGTAGTAGCCAAGGACAACGGGAGAGTTCTTGTAGTTGTCTACCGTCAGTTGTATGTTGACACCTTTGGCCACATGAGCGTCAGCCATGATATTCATGCAGCACAATGTGGTGCATATCAATGTCAAAAGGTATTTTGCTTTCATAGTGGTTATTATTATGAGTTCTGTTTATCTAATGTGTTATTTGTATAGTGGAGTAGAGTCGATATGTCGTATGTTCCGGAAGAACATTTTCAGTTTGCTTATTATGACCGAAGTGCCTCCTTCTACGTCCGATTCAATGTTGAGTGGCAATACCGGGTCGTGTAGCGACAGACGTATGAGGAACCAGCCTCTTTCGTTGTCGTTGTTACACATCACGCGCAGACCTTCATAGTTTTGGTTTACCTCTACCCACCCTTTTATTTGTGTCACGAATTGGCGCAAGCCCGAGAGTGTGTCGTGAGCAATGCGTGAAAAGTCGTTGTTCTGTATGTTAAGTCTTTTCTCGACGCTCTCTGCCGGTACGGGCAACTCTTCGATGAGGGAGTAGAGAGGTCTGTTTTCTTGCTTGAGGTGAGCGAGTTTTATGATGAGTTTGGTGGCGAAGTATGCTCCGTCGTCGCAGAAGTCATTCTCTTTAAATGCCACATGTCCCGAAGTCTCTACAGCGAGCCAACACTCTTGTCCGTTGTCGTTAAGACGTTTTGCCTCTTTTATGACGTTGCTGTATCCGCGTTGAAATCGCACATGTGTACCTCCCAAGATATTGGTTATAAAGTGCCCAAGTCCTGTCGATGTTATAGAGTCTGTCACAACGGCTGTTTTGGGGTGTTCTTCCAATATCATGGCTGAGGCGAGGGCTACCAACTCGTTGCGACTTATGGCGCGACCTTCGCCATCTACTATGGCTACTCTGTCAACGTCGGCATCGAAGAGTATGCCGAGATCGGCTTTGGCATAACCGACAGCCGTCACTATGGCGCGCATTGCTTCGTAGTCTTCGGGGTTGGGAGCATGATTGGGGAAGCGTCCATCGGGGGTCAGAAACTGGCTCCCTGATATGTCGGCTCCAAGGGGTTTCAATACTCTGTTGGTGAAGAACGCTCCTGCTCCGTTGCCTGCGTCGACAACTATTTTCATGCCTTGCAGTGGCAGGGTGGGGTTGTCGGTGTTGATAGGTGCCATGTCGACTATCATATCTTTAAGCCTCTTCGAATAGAGAGCTATGAGGTTGCAGATGTGGATATTGCCCGGTGTGTGATGACGTTCGTTGCCTCCTAAGGCGGTGTGTATCAGTATCTCTGACAATTCGTCTCTGGTGACATTGGCGTTGTTGTAGAAGAGTTTCAGACCGTTGCGGTTGAAGGGCAGATGACTGCCTGTTATCATTATGGCGGCATCTACATTTAGTTCCGACATTTTTGTGCTTGCCATCATGGCGGGTGTCGACGCCAATCCGCAGTTGAGCACGTCGCAACCCATGTCTGTTATGCTCTCCTCTAAGGTCTCGAGAAACATCGGACTTGTTATGCGACAGTCCATGCCTATTGCTATACGTCGGCTGTGCAGACGTCCTTGTTCGTTTAGCCATCTTATGAAGCCTTGTCCTATGGCGGCAACGTTCTCGACTGTCATTGTCGTCTTTTCGCCTATTATGCCGTCAGTGGCAACACCTCGCAGGTCGCTTCCGTTCCACAATATATGCCCATCGAATGCCATAATGTCTCTCCCTATACGTTGTTATTTGTTTGCTGCTTGTTCTCTTGACTTGTTGCCGAGATAGCCTCCGTGGTGTCTTTTGGCATATTCGGCATTGGTGAAGTTTATGCGTTTCATGAGTGTTACGACGAGTATGTCGCCTATGACAGTCATCACCGTTGTAGATGTCGTCGGTGTAAGACCGAGGGCGCATACCTCTTTCGGATTGCCCGTGGCAAGTACTACATCGGCTTCTTTTGCCAACTGACTATCGGGGTTGCTCGTGATGACTATGAAAGGTATATCGTCATACAGATGACGTGTGAGTTCTATGAGTTCTACTATCTCGCGTGTTTTTCCGGAGTTGGAGATGAGTATCATCACGTCATCGGGCTGAACTATGCCCAAGTCTCCGTGTTGTGCTTCTGCCGGGTGGAGAAATACCGCCGGTGTGCCAGTAGAACTGAATGTCGTAGCCATGTTGACGGCTATTTGTCCGGCTTTGCCCATGCCACTCATTATGACTTTTCCTTTGCGGGTGTGTACACGTTCGTAGAGTATGTCTATTGTCTTCAGAAACGAGTCATTGACGGGTATGTTCATCACCGCCTCTGCTTCGTGTTGTAGTATTGTTTTTATTGCTTCAAGTTCCATATTTGTATTGTGTCGTTTGTGTCTAAAAGTCGTAGTAACGTTGTTTGAGTGCCCAACGCACAGCGAAGTAAATATGATTTGTCTTCATGTCGCTGTAGTCGCTTTTCTCTTTTCTGTGTCGTATTCCTACCGTGACGTTGAGTAAACTGCGAGGGTTGATGAGGTAGGCGATATTGGCATCGACATAGAGCATATCTGTCTTTGCGCCTTGCAACAGTTCGACACCGTATTGTGCATTACGTTTGTTTGACGCAATGTTAGGGTTGTGTCCATACGAGAGTGTGTCGCCCGGAATGTCGGCTCCCCACTGTGTGAATGTCATTTGTGTGCGTGCTGATATGCGTTTATGTTTGTAGTTTACTATGCCTACTACTTCGCGGAAGTTTGCTCCTTGCGGATGTGCGAGTGGCTCTCCATGGTGTGTATATGTCGCCATGCCTTCGTACTGAGAATAGCAGAATGGTCTAACCTGCGAGTATTCTCCTGTGACGTCAAGACCTTTCACGCCAAAGAGGTCGAAGGTCCTAAACCCAATGAGAAAGCCGTATTTGTTTGACCAATATTTAGAATCGGAAAAGAGTTCTTTGGCTCTAAATTCGTTGAGCACCGCTTGTCCGTGAAAGGTTAGCCAGTTGGCGGCTTTGAACTTCATGTTGAGTCCTACGAGCATTTTGTCGGGCGAACCGGCGTTCATCTCTCCGGGGCGGAAGATGATGAAAGGATTAAGATATTCCCAATCAATACTGCGTTGTTCGCCGTCGATGCGGTGTGTGCACATCATGACGTTCTCGAAGAGTCCGACAGAGAGACGTCTGAAGAAGTTACAATCCAAATAGTGCGTGAAGGCGTATTTGGGTCTCCAGCCGTTGTTGCTGACAGCCATCTTTTCCCATACTCGCAGTTGCGATACCATCATCATGTAGCGCACGTTGAGGAACTTTACGTTTAGTTTTATTTGCGGATATGCATTTGCGGCATCAGAGAGGAGCAACGAGCGGTAGCCATCGCCTATAAAGTTCTTCGTCTTGCCTATTTGTAGGTCTACCCATTTATACGGACGGAATGCCATATATCCTGTTGCCGTTTGGAAGTCGGGGTCCCAGCCTTGTTCTTGTTTGTAATTTCCTTGTCCGGGTATGGCGCGTCGCTCTTCGATGTGCTTCATGTAGTATTCCGGATAGGTGGCTTGATTTTCCGTGAAGTCCATGTAAAACCACAAGCTCTTGCCCAAGTTGCCGTAAACGTAAAAACCTCGTGAATTGGTGTATGTGTTGTTGTCTCCGTCTTTGCCGAGTTCGAGGTCAAACATCGGATTGACAGCGACATATATGTTCTCTTTCTTTGATTGTAATTTCAGCAGGTCGTCATGCAGAAAACGTCGCCAGATGTTCATCTTCTTATCCGGAACAGCTATGCCATCGTATATCACCGAGTCGATATTAAAGACTTCGCTCATTTCGTCGTAGCTGTATTGCCGCAACGACGAATGCAGATAGTTGTCTCCTACTCTGTACATCTGACGTTGAAGTCTGTCAAACTGGTTGTTCTCATAGAAACTATAGCCTTGTGCCGATGTCGTGACAACGGCAGTCAACAATGTGATGCAGATTGATATGTGTCGTATCATTGTTTTCATTAGGCTCTGTTGTGTGTATCTGTGTGTTTATTCGATGTTCATTCTTATTCGCCACTCCTTGGGGTAGTAGTTGTTCACTCTGTTGCCTATGGACTTTACAAATCCCAAAGGTTGACTTTGATATGTCACCAAGAGCCAGCCTTTGTCTATGTTGTCTGTCGTGGCTGTCCATGTGCCGTGGAGGTAGTTGAGGGCTTCGTGTTCGGTGAGTTCTACGTTGTGGAAGTGCTCTTTGTTTAGAGCGACGCTGAGAGCTACTTCTGCCGAGGGCGCAAACTCTTTCTTTGTCTCTTCTCCCACTTCAATGCCGGCATATAGGGCGTTGTGGCGTTGCATTATGCTTTGCATCGTAGAGGCTTTCTCTTCGGGCAGGGCGATGACTTTGTTGCCCGTATCGGAGAGAATGACAGTGTAGTCGTTGCTTCGCAGCATGCCCGAAGGTACTTGTGCCTTTCTTATTTTGGCTTTGTTTTTATCTTTCTTTCTGCTCTTGCCCGAGAGCTTGCGTACTACGCAGATGAAGAATCCTTCGCCCTTCACCTTATGAGGGTAAAAAGCATATCCATGTCCCTCGCCTTCGTCTATCGGCAAAGACTCTATGCCACTTCCCTCGGGTACGGGAATATCTATAAACTCTACATCTGTCTGTTGTGCAAGCCATGCCATGTTCTCTTCGTTCTCCGACGGGTTGAACGTACATGTCGAGTATATCATTATGCCGTCTTCTACCAAGCTGTCCCATGCGTCCATGATTATTCTTCTCTGACGTTGAGCGCATAGGTTGGCATTTTCGATGTTCCATTCCTCAACGGCTGTGTTATCTTTTCGGAACATGCCTTCGCCCGAACAAGGTGCATCGATGAGCATCACGTCATACATAGCCCCTGCTTCGCCTATCTGTTTAGGGTCGCAGTTCGTCACTATGCAGTTGTCGTAACCCCATTTGACGATGTTCTCTCTCAATATCCAAGCTCTGCTTCTCACTGCTTCGTTAGCCACGAGGACGCCTCTGCCGTCAAGCCACGAGGCGAGGAGTGTAGACTTGCCTCCCGGTGCGGCACATAGGTCGAGTACAACGGGGTCTTCGGGCAATAAGTCTGCTATATGATTCATCACGTGAGCTACATACATGCTCGATGCCTCTTGCGGATAGAAACAGCCGGCATGAAAGAGCGGGTTGAGGGTGTACTTTGGACGTTGGTCAATGTAGTATGCATTCTCGCACCATGCAACGGCCGATGTGGTACCCGTCAGACATGTCGCTTCGTCTTGATTCTTCCTCTTATTGAGGCGCACAGAGTAGTAGGGCGCAGTACTTATTGCCGCTATGAAAGTCTCTGCGTCGGTGCGTTGCCCTTGTAGGCGTCTGATGAAGTCCGGTGATAAATCCTTTGCCATGCTTCTCTACGATTCCGATTTGAAATATAGTTTGTAGTAGTTCATATCTTTCTCGGCATCGTAATTCTTCTCCATGAAGTAACGACTGCCATGCACGTAGATGTGGAAGTTCTTATCTAATTTTATTATCGTCTTGAAGTGTTTCTTGTCTTGTTTCACTGCGTCTTTGGAGATGTCGAATGACGTAGGCAATGGCTCCGGCATATTGTTCTGAGTTTCGTACTCCTGTTTGTATGCGTCAAATGCTTGAATGATGTCCGGTTCGATCATTACACGATTTTCGAAATCCTCGTTGTTGAACTGTGGCGTATTCTGAAAGAAGTCAAGAGAACGGTTGATGAGTTCTATTTGGTCCGTGCGGTGCACGTTGTTCTGTTCGTTGAAGACATCTCTGACAAATCCTTTGCATAGCTGCATGTAGTTGTCGGTGTAGAAAAAGTTGTCTTCGCGGGGCTTCAACCCGAGGAAGTCCTGCATCCAAAAACGTGCCTCTTGTCCGCGGTTGATATTGTCGACAGCGCACACTTTGTAGCCATCTTCTCTCTCGGTGTTGAAGACGATGCAACCCTTATCGAGTTTGCGTATGTTTATACCTTCTTGTGCTCCGAGTTCTATATTATCATCGTTTGACATGTAGACTTTTAGGAATGTCTCTTTGTTCTCCGATTTGAAGATGCCCACAGCGTCGCACACTTCTCCGTCAACAACACAACCCGTAAAGTATGCCATGTAAAATTCGCCTCCTCTTATCCTTGCGTGATTTGAGCACTCGTAGAGCTGTGAAGCAATGTTTATTGACATCTCGTAGAAGTTTGACGGGTCGTCGAAGATGTCGCTCACATGATTATATACCATGTTCATATTCAACCCCTCTTCATGTGTCATGTTGAAGTATGCTTCCGTCTTGAAGGACTTGAAGAAGAAGTTCTTTAGAATGTCGCTTACCTCTTCATACTCCGTAGCGTTCATCTCTGTTTTAGATATGCAAAGCGGTTCACCTTCCGTCTTGCAACCTATGCGATGAACTATCAATCTGTTTATTATGGCGTTCGTACTCTCTATCATACCGCAAAGATAATATTTTTGAGTTATAAGCGGTTTAAATTTTTGGGCACATTTATACTTGCGACAACAAAAAATAAGGTTTTCGTTTTTTTCGAAGTCGGCTTTCGACGGCTTCACTTCGGTGTGATTTTCTGTTTCACGATTGACCTCTGACGTTTTCATTTACTTTCGTACGTCTTTTCTCTTTACGGCAAATTGTCATTCTTTTCCTCATTCTACTTATCAAAGAGAGTTCTTCCTTCGTTTTTCCTTCGTTCTATCTTCGCAATGCGTTCGAGTTTTCTTGCAAAAAGTCGAACGCATTGCGAACCTACAACGGGGCTACAACGGAGAAAAAACGCCTTTTCAGCCACACGTTGATATAGAAAAAGCAGAGTGCGTAGCAATAAGATGTTTTATAACAACGTTTTGTTTCATACACAAATTATATTTTACTTTGCAAACAGATAATTTGAAGTTTAAAATATTAAACACGTTTCAGCGTATGAAAGAGCTTAAATGCCCACAGTGTGGTAGTGTATTTTCAGTTGATGAAGTAGATTACGCTTCTATTGTAAGTCAAGTTAAAACTCAAGAATTTGATGCCGAGATTAAGACTCGTCTTGCAGAAATCCAAAAGCAAAATGAAGTCAAGCAAGAAGCTGAATCGTTAAAACTTACCCATGACTTTCAGGGAAAGCTTAATGCTAAGGATGTAGAACTCTCACAGAAGGACAACGAAATAGTAAAGCTCAAGGCACAATTGGATAGTTTCAACCAAACAAAACAACTGGAAATTAACACAGAGCGTTCAAAGGCTAATGAGGAGATTGCAAAATTGAAATCTGTAATTGAGCAGAATGAGAGTAGAGTCCGTGTTGCAGTTCTTGAGGAACAGAATAAGGCGAAAGATATCATTCAGCAGAAAGATAAAGACATCGTCGAACTTCGTAGCCAGATTGATGTAAATCAGAAAGAGGCAACAATCAGAGAAACGAATATCAAGGAAGATTATGAGCGTCAGCTTAAACAAAAGCAGGAATTGGTAGACTACTATAAAGACCTTAAGGCTAAATTATCTACTAAAATGATTGGCGAATCATTAGAGGTTCACTGTAGCAATGAATTCAACCGTGTTCGCACAAGTATGTTCCCAAATGCATATTTCGACAAGGACAACGATGCTAGTCACGGAAGTAAGGGAGACTTTATTTTTAGAGATTATGCAGATGGCATTGAGTACATTTCAATTATGTTCGAGATGAAGAACGAGATGGATGAAACGGCCACGAAGCATAAGAATGAGGACTTTTTCTCAAAGCTGGACAAAGACAGGAACGATAAAGGGTGTGAATATGCAGTTCTCGTGTCGTTGTTGGAACCAGACAATGACTTGTATAACGAGGGTATTGTTGATGTATCCTATCGTTATCCTAAGATGTTTGTTGTTCGACCACAGTTCTTTATGCCTTTGATTTCGTTACTGACACAAGCCTCAAAAAAGAGCGTTGAATACCAGCGTGAACTCATCATTGCAAGACAGCAGTCTGTAGATGTAACAAATTTCGAAGATAAGCTAAATGACTTCAGAAATAAGTTTGGTAACCACTACCAGCGTGCAAGTGAGAAGTTTAATAAAGCTATCGAGGAGATTGAAAAAACCATTAAGTCTCTTCAGAAGATGAAGGAGGATTTATTGAGTTCGGAGAACTACCTTAGATTGGCAAACAGCGATACGGAAGACTTGTCCATAAAGAAGCTCACGCGAGGCAATCCTACTATGAAACAGAAATTTGAAGAGGCACGTAAGGCGAAAGAATCGAATATGGAATAGTCCTGTTAGCTGTTTTTATGTGTCTTAAAAATGATTTTGGTGCGCACTCTGTGCGCACCAAAATGTCATTCACGAATATCTATTGTTACTTTTTCTTGTTGAACTCATCGAGTTGTTTGAAACAATGTTTGTTGATGAGTTGTTGTAAGTGGCGGTCAGGGTTGTTTCGGATATGACATTTGTAGTCGAAAATCATCATCTCGCCGTTGTCTTTTGTGTAGGACTTCCATGTCGGAAGTTCTTTGATGTTGGGGTTGCCGTTGTGAGCAAATTGTGCCCATACGCTACTCATGATGTCTGCCAGTTTGATGTCGTCGTTTGTTGGCTGTGGCAGGTCGTGTTCAGCGTGATGTAAGGTGTTGAAGCAGAACATCAGCTCTGCACCGTGAACAGAGCCTTTGTTTAGAGGTGAACGCCAAGAGAACATATACATGTATGTCGGTGCTTTTCTTGTTGTGGCTATGGTGTCAGCGGTGATAAGTGTCTTGGGGCGGAACAGCCAGTCGATACTCAACATATCCTGAGGTGTGCAACCTGGCCATGCCTCTTCCATAGCTGTCATATATTCGTCGGTGTCACTACCGAAGGTGCGGAGAAGTGTCTCTCTTGCCTCTTTGCGTGATAGTTCTTTGTTGTAGTGCAGTTGTTGCAACTCGTTGAATGTCGAACCTATCAAGATAGGCACATCGGTAGATATTTCGGAGAAATTAGGCTGGAATGGTTGTTGCAAGAGTGTCTCGCCGTCGGGAGTAGGACCGAATCCCCACATCATTGGAGTGCCGGGTTTGCGAGTGCCGATGCTTGCAGCCATAGCTCGTTGTCCTGCCGCATATAGTTCGTCGTATGGGACATCTTTGATACGGTCTATGTTCTCGATGTCGATATTCAACTCTTTAAGAACAGCCTTTCCGAGAGCTTCACTCATGGATTTGTTGTTTACGTTGAGTATTGTACCGCTCATGATGATAGCCTTATGGAAGAGACCTTTCGCCGATGGCATACTAAGTAATGTGCCGACTTTGCCTCCTCCGCCAGATTCACCAAAGATTGTTACGTTGTCAGGGTTGCCACCAAACTGCGATATATTATCGCGAATCCATCTCAATGCTGCTACAATGTCGAGCATGCCTACGTTGGCAGAGTATTTGTATTTCTCAGAACAAGCTGAGAGGTCCAAGAATCCGAGGATATTCAGGCGGTGGTTTAGGCTGACCACAACGACGTCTTTCTTTGCCAAACACATGCCGGGGTTCCATGCTGAAGTGCCCGAGTCAAAACCGCCACCATGAATCCACAGCATCACGGGTTTGTTGGCTTTAAAATCTGTTGTCCACACGTTGAGCACGCATGAGTTCTTCTCTGACATCTCGGCCTCGCTCAATTTGCGACCATGGGTATATTGCATGACTTGTGGTCCCCAGTGGTCGCATCGTCTGACACCTTGCCAAGGTTTTACGGGCAAAGGAGGCATGAAACGTTCCACTTCAGCATAAGGAATACCCAGAAAGGCGTGTGTGCCTTCTTGATTGATACCTTGAACGAGTCCAGATTTGATTTTTACTGTTATCTCCTCGGTGTTTTGTCCGTTGGAAGCTACAACGAAAGAGAATAACAATAGGGTAAATAGTTGTTTCTTCATTATTTTATTGTTTTTGAATTGAGAATGTGTAAAGTTGTCTGTTTTAATCTTATTGCAAAGATACTCAATAAGTTTTAGAAAAGATAGTGAAACGGGATATTTCTCTATTATGATGATATAAAAAGAGAATGCCCCGCGAAGGACATTCTCCGTGTTATTAAGAGTTGTACTTGACTGATCCGGTTGGTTTAGTTCAAGTAAGAGTCAATCTTCTTGAGGAGGTTCTCGACAGTGAGAATCTCAACGAAAGTTGTACCTCCGCTGACACCGAATGAACCGCCGATGTATGCAACGAGGTCGCTAAGAGAGAGTGTCTCATCAGCGAGAAGGCGGTCAACAGTCTCACGCATAGTGTCAGACTTGCTCTTGCCTTCTTCAACGACGCTTGCAAATACACCATAAGAGAGAGAAAGCTCACGTGCTACACGTGGTGTGTAAGCCAATGCGTAGCAAGGAACAGGGCTACGGAATGCAGCGATGTAGCGAGCTGTCTTACCGGTGAATGAGTCAGTTATGATAGCCTTGATAGGAAGCTCACGAGAAGCACCTACGGCTGTTTCAGCGAGGTATGTTGTTATCTCACCCTTAGTAGAAGGCACGGGGATATCGTTGCGTGAGTCCTTAGCTGCCTCAACTTCTTTTGCGATTCTTGTCATTGCTTGTACGGCGTCAACAGGATACTTTCCGTATGTTGTCTCGCCAGAGAGCATGATAGCATCTGTACGGTAGTAGATAGCGTTGGCGATGTCTGTTACCTCGGCACGTGTAGGCGATGGGTTCTTAATCATTGAGTGAAGCATCTGTGTTGCAACGATAACAGGACGTTTTGCCTCCACGCACTTACGTATCATCTGACGTTGAATGAGAGGTATGCGCTCAAAAGGAACTTCGATGCCGAGGTCACCGCGTGCAACCATGACACCATAAACAACTTCGAGGATTTCATCAAGGTTGTCTACACCCTCTTGGTTTTCTATCTTAGCGATAATCTTAATAGGTGAGTTGTGTGCGTCAAGGATATCCTGAATCTCTTTGACGTCCTTCTTGTTGCGAACGAAAGAGTGTGCGATGAAGTCAACGTCGTTTTCGATAGCCCACATTACGAACTGTTTGTCCTTTTCTGTGAGTGAAGGGAGGTTTACGCTTACGCCAGGAATGTTTACAGACTTGCGACCGTCGATAGAACCATCGTTCTCTATTTCACAGAGGAGGTAATCCTCGTGTTTCTCTTTTACGCGAATGTTGATTTCGCCGTCGTCGATACGAATTTGCTTACCAACAGAGAGATCATTAACAAAGCCCTCGTACGATACATAGAGACACTCTGTAGAAGAGATACCCTTAGGATCGCCTTTAACTATAATCGTTTCACCTGCCTTAAATACAACCGGAACATCGTTTGAAGAAGTTGTACGGATTTCCGGACCTTTTGTATCTACGAGGATTGCTATCTTGTCAGACACCTCGCGAGTGTTCTTGAGGATATTGTTGATTGACTCTGTTGTCATGTGTGCAGTGTTGCAACGAACCACGTTCATGCCGGCATTGTGGAGCTTGCGAATGAACTCTACATCACAGCGGATGTCTGAGATAGTCGTAACGACCTTTGTTAATTTGTTCTTCATTTTTGTTTTACTATTATAATGTAATATGTTAATTGTCTTTTCTAAGATGTTCTATTGCCAAGCGGTACGAGTCAAGGCCGAAACCGCATATTGTACCTTTGCATACGGGTGCTATGAAAGAGTGGTGTCGCACCGCTTCTCTCTTATGCACATTGCTTATGTGTACCTCTATCACGGGGCTGTTGATAGCTGATATGGCGTCAGCTATAGCGAGTGAAGTGTGAGTGTACGCTCCGGCGTTGAGTATTATGCCGTTGGTTGAAAAGCCTTTTTCGTGAAGTTTGTCAATGATGTCACCTTCGTGATTTGACTGGTAATATTCGATGTTGATGTTTGGATATAGTGAACGTAGTTCTTCGAGGTAAGAGTCAAATCCCCGGGAGCCGTATATGTTTGGTTCCCTAACACCTAATAGGTTGAGGTTCGGACCATTGATTATAAGTATATCCATCGTAATGTGTTTTTTAGAAAGTGCAAAATTACAACGTCAGAAACGAAAAACAAAGAGTAGTATTCTATTTTTGTTTTTTTTAACCCACATGTCACTACGCTATTTTTGAGTAAGCAAAGAACCATTATACCGGCATTTTGTGCTTTTGGGGTAGATGTTTGAGAGAATGTTTTAAGCGGTGTAGGTTGCCAAAAGTGGTTGTAAAGAATCCAAAACAATATTCCTTTTATGACGGAGACGAATTTTTGAACAAATTTTAAGCTGCTTTTTTATGTTAAGTCTTGCAGTTATCGACTTTTTTTGCGAATATTGCGCTTAGATATGGGGCATTTGATGTAAATATGATTTTGCACGAAAAAGATAGTTATAAGAGTTTTGCGATTCGTGAACCAAAACAAGCTATATGCCCGTACAAGAAACATTGTAAAAGAGAATTTAGAAAAGTGTATAAAAAATAATGGAAGAAGAGAAATTGACATGGGAGTATGCTACGACGTTGTTTGAGGAGTATTTGAAATTGCAACGTGGTTTGTCTGATAATTCTGTAAAGGCGTATTTGTCTGATTTGCAGAAGCTGAGGACTTTCTTGGATATTATGGGGTATGAGTGTAGGCCTGATGAAGTTACACATGATATGATGTGCAAGTGTCTCTCTTTCTTGGCTGTCAATAAGGTGGGAGAGCGTACACAGGTGAGAGTTATTAGCGGTATAAAATCGTTTTTCAAGTGTCTGTTGATAGAGGAACTTATAGAAGTAGACCCTACGGCGTTGCTTGAGATGCCAAAGATAATGCGCAAGTTGCCAGATGTCTTGACCGTGATGGAGATAAACCAAATGGTGACGAGTATTGATAAGTCTACGAGTGAAGGCGTGAGAAACAGAGCTATATTGGAGACTCTATATTGCTGTGGATTGCGTGTCTCGGAACTTGTTGGGCTGAAAATATCAAATCTCTTTTTTGAGTCGGGGTATATAAAGATAGAGGGTAAAGGTTCGAAAGAACGTTTGGTGCCTATCAGTTCTGTGGCAATAAAGAGTATCAATGAGTATCTGGTTGTCATGCGTGATAAGCTGAACATAAAGCCTGGCTATGAGGATTATCTGTTTCTTAACCGACGCGGTTCGGCATTGTCAAGAGTCATGGTGTTCAACATAGTAAAAGAGGCAGCCGAATTTGCAGGAATACACAAGAGCGTGAGTCCGCATACATTCCGTCACTCTTTCGCAACACACCTGCTCGATGGTGGGGCTAACTTGAAGGTTGTGCAAGATATGCTCGGTCATGAGTCTATTGTCACAACGGAGATATATACTCATCTCGACACCAAACATCTGAAAGAAACTCTTGAAAATTGTCACCCAAGGTCAAAATACTAAGAAATAAGTAATGAAAATGGTATTTGTTAGACGTTGCATATTGTGGATTTGCATGTTGTCGGTAGCAGTTATGCTATCGGTAAGATGTAGTGTCAACAAGACAGAACAGGTACAACCGGTGTTAGATGCCAAGTCCGACTCTCTGATACAGCTGAACAAAAAAGACCTGAAGACGATGATTTCGTTGTACGTTAGTTTTGAAAAGGAGAAGAATTATCCGGCCATGATGCGTGCATCGTCATTGATAGGTAACATCTACAGAGATGAAGCACAGTTCTTCGATGCAATAAAATACCATAAAAAATGCTTGGATGCCGCCGCTTTTCTCTGCGATACCGTTGAGATGATATATAGCTACAACAACATAGCTACCAATTTCCGTCGTTTAGGCGTTTTGGACGAAGCTTCAACATTCCATTTTCACGCCTTATCAATAGCTGAGCAATATTCTGACCGAACTTCCGACAACTCAAAGCGCATGATGGCAAATACTCTCAATGGCATAGGCAATGTCTATGTTAGGCTTAACAACTATGAGGAAGCCGATTCGATGTTCCGTTTGGCTATGAAGTGCGAGATGGAACGCTCAAACTCTCTTGGCATGGCCATAAACTACGCAAACATAGGTTCCATATTCGAAAAATGCAACATGCCCGATTCGGCACGAGCGTATTATCTCTATTCTTTGGCATATAACGAACAGGCAGGTAGTGACTTGGGCAGAGCGTTGTGTTATATACATCTGGGTGATTTATCTGAGGCGGCCGGCGAATTGCGCAATGCCAAAGACGAGTTTACCAAAGCATACAATATAATGCAGAGAAGCACCGACAAATGGCATAAACTTGAAGTGTTATTGGCTATGTCGCGCATAAACACAAAGATGGGACAAAGGAAAGAGGCAGAACGTCTGTTGAAAGACGCTTTCGTGTCGGCAACAAAAATACAATCGTGGGAACATTTGGCTAAGATTCACGAACAATACTATTACATGGCACTTGATAAAACCGACTACAAATTGGCTCTTGAAGAATACAAGGCAAGTGTGATGTACAATGATAGCGTTACAAATAGTTCTAACAAGACTCATCTTCTCAACACTCGAGTGTCGTATGAGAGAGAGAAGAGTTCGCGAACAATAGAACAAATACGTTCCGACTTAGACAAAGAGACATCTATGCGACGACTGATAATAACATGTTTCGTCGTCTTTGCCGTCTTGTTTGGAGTGGCTTTGTTGTCGATGTTGTACGCACTTCGCATGAAACAGAAAAGCGAGAAGGTAATGAAACGAATGGAACTTGTGCGCAACAATTTCTTCACAAACATAACACACGAGTTCAGAACGCCACTTACTGTCATCAGAGGAATGACAGAGATGCTTACCGATGACGAAGATTTGACACAGACAGAAAAAACAGATTGCATAGCTGCTATCAACAGACAGAGCACATCGCTCTTGGACCTTGTAAACCAACTATTGGATATTTCCAAAGCGAGTGCCGAGATCGAAGAACCCGAATGGCGAACAGGCGATGTGGTAGCGCACATGCAGATGATAATAGAAAGCTACAAAGTCTATGCTCGTCAGAAGTTTATATCATTGGACTTCTATTCCGACAAGAAATCCTTGGAGGTAGATTTCGTGCCTACATATCTGACCAAGATTATCCGTAACCTCGTTGCCAATGCGCTCAAATTCACCCCTAAAGGCGGTATAATAAAGGTGATACTGACAAGTGATGACAAGTGCTTTAAGATTGACGTCAGCGATTCGGGCATAGGTCTAAAGAGTGAAGATGCCGAGCATGTGTTTGATTTGTTCTATCAAGCCGGCGATACACAAGTGAGTGGCAGCGGCATAGGTCTGGCTCTTGTAAAACGTCTGGTTGATAGAGTTGGCGGAGAGATAACAGTAAGCAGTACACAAGGTGTAGGCACAACATTTGAGGTGACTATGGCTTGTAAATACATGCAAAACAAATGGCAAAAGTGGGTGCCTAATAGGTCTGATGTCGTCGCTGAGGATTTAGTGATAGTCGACAATGACGAATTTGTATTGGAAGACATGGTCGATGACGAGAACGACACACGTCCGTTGATAATGGTTGTCGATGACAATGCTGACATAGCACGATATATCGGGAAGTCGTTGAAGTATAAGTACCGTGTTGCTTTTGCCGATGATGGACTCGAAGGTTTGAGCAAAGCGCAGGAGTATGTGCCTGACTTGCTCATTACCGACCTTATGATGCCGGAAATGAACGGATACGACCTCTGTCGCAGAGTCAGAAAGTCTGATGTCATCAACCATATCCCTATCATCATATTGTCAGCAAAATGTACAGAAGAAGACAGAATAAAAGGATATGAAGTAGGAGCTGATGCCTACCTTATTAAGCCTTTCAATGCCGATGAACTCAATGCACGTGTTGCAGTCTTGTTAGAACAACGTCGACTATTGAGAAGTCGCTATACTCAAGCTATATATGCCGACCCGGACGTTAGTGGAGGTATGGCATCAAGCGACATAGAGTTTATGACCAAACTCAATGATTTTATAAGTCAGCATATTGGCAGTAGAACTTTCTCCGTCGAGATTTTGTCAGAAAAGATGTGTATGAGCGTATCACAGCTTACACGTAAGATGAAAAACGTAACAGGTATGAGCCCGGCAAACTATATCATGCACATGCGTCTCGAAAAGGGAAAACGTCTGCTCTCATTGTCGGAAAAGAATATCGGTGATATTGCTTATGAGTGTGGCTTTGCTGATACAAGTCATTTTGGAAGAATATTCAAGCAGACATACAACATGACACCGAGTCAGTATCGTAAGATGCCTAAGATAGGTTAACCGAAAAATCGTTTTATTCAACGTGTCTCACCGCTGAATCTCTTGCGGATATGTGCGAAGCCTCTTCTGATGATGTCGTCGCAACTCTCCGTAGTGTTCTCCGACTGTCATATCATATGCATAATGCAGACACGGAAACTCTATTAAAAAATCTAAAATTTAATTCTTCTTTTGCTTAGAGATATAAATACCTAGATTCAACTTTTAAATGCAATTGATGTATAGGTTTGAAATAAATTCAGTG